>CAXTMQ010000128.1:0-3641 GCA_964245305.1 uncultured Pyrinomonadaceae bacterium | reverse complement strand
GAGCCGCGCCGCCAGAGCGGAAACCCCGGCGGCGCGATCCAGCAGATAAATCCGAAAGAGCGCGAGCAGCGTGCGCCGGTCGCGCGGGCGGAGTTTTTGTCCGCTGCCGAGCCGGTTCGCGCCCGCCGTGATTTCCTGATCGGTGAACATTAGTTTGACCGTTTATATTCGAGTGCCTTCTTCGCCGAAGGTTCGGCAATGCCGTCGAGAGCGATCAAATCTTCCAGGCTGATCGCCTGAATTTTTTCGACCGAATCGTACTTTTCGCCGAGCTTCAAAAAGACGTGCCGCATCGGAAAATTGAGCGGCAGCTTCTGAATCGCTTCGTCGTCGGCTTTGAGCTTCTCCAAAAATTTCTCGGGCGACAATCCCGATTCCTTGAATTCCTTGACGGTTTTCTGGTGATGCTGCAAGGATTTTAGAACTTGATCCGAAAAATCGGTTTTATCGACGCGCTTCATCGTTTCCTCGAACGACAACGGCTCGAAATTTTCATCCTTTTGATCGGACTTTTCGCCCGCTTCATCCGCCTTTTTGCCGTGCGCCGCCGTCCCGAATTTGCGCGATATTGCATATTTCGCGGCATCTTCCGACATTTCGTTTTCTCCCGCTTTGTAATTGACTCCGGCGTAGGTCATTGGCGTTTCGAGCGTAATTGTTGTATTCGACATCGTTTTTTCTCCTGGTAAAAAAATTAAAGTTACACGCGGCTCGAAAGACTGTTTTTCAGAGCCGCGTGAATTTTTCGTCTGCGCTTTAGTTGAGCGGAATCGAATTTAAAACCGTGACGGCTTCCGGATTCTGATTGATGCTGAGAGACTCTTGCCAGCCTTCACCGTCCACGTGCGGAGCCTTGCCGCCGACCGGGGTCGTTTCGACCATTCTGCCAGGTTCGTCGTATCCGGCGTTCGTGCCGATTGCCGTGTAGCCGAGCGTATTCTCGATAGTCCGCAGCAACGCGCCGTCGGCATCGTTAATCTCTTCGGAGCTGTCGGTTTCGCCGGTCATCACCCACGCATCTTCTTTTAGAAAACGTCGCGGCGCGCCGCCCTGCACGTTGTATGTCCGGTCGTAGGCGACGACCGGCGGCAACTCGTTTTCTCCGAAAAAGGCGTTAAGCGCGGCAAGCGTCAAACGATTTTGCGATCCGACGAGCGCGCCGGCTTCAACGGTGATGAAACCGCGCGCCTGCTGGATCACTTTCGGATGACGAAGAAGTTTGTTGAGAGCCTTCGTCGAGGTAATCTGCCGGTTCGGGATCATATCTTTTGATTTCAGAAAGTCCGCGCGGGCATAAATATCCTGCATCGGATCGTAAGAAGCGTTATTCCAATCGCCCGAAGCAAGGCGATGCCCGGAAGGATTCGGAATTTGAATCGGGTCGAGAAATCCGTTGTCGCCTTCGATCTGCACGAGCGCGTCAACGAGAGTTTCCCAGACCATGCGCTCGTTTTTGACGACGAGCGGCTGATTGAGCTGTTTATCGACCCATTTCAAGAGCAGCATCAAAGCCTGCATCGGCACGTCGTCGCCGGTGTAGCGGCGCAGAATTTTGATGATCGCGTCGTATTCCATCGCCGTCAGCTGCGCCTTGATGTCGGACGATGTCAGCTTGACATCGAACTCGCCGACGTAGGCTCCGCCTTTCAGCTGCGGAGTCGAATAGCGCGTGCCGTTGTTGGCGACGAAGGTTTTATAGGCGATTCGCGTTTCGGTAAATTGATTCGCATCCACGCGGCGTTCCGGCATCAGCTGCAAACCTAAATACGGCTGCGATCCGGTGCCTTGCTGGGCGAGCGGATTGTTGACGACCGCGTCGATGTCTTCCTGCGAATTTTCGAGTAAAGTTAAAATGTCCATAATTGTTTCTCACCTCGACTTTTCAGATTCTTAATTTGAAAATTTTCCGAAATTAATTTGAAAAGCTGTTAGTTTTTACCTCCGATGCAGGAATAAAGTGCGCGCAGTTTTGTTTTCTGATTCGTCGTGTAAGCGGCGAATCCGGGCAGATAATTTTCTTTGACGACCTTGTTGTGACGATAAACTTCGTTCGTCGCGTCCGCGTTCAAATCCGAGTTGTCGCGGATCGTCAGATAAATGTCGGCGTCGTTTGCGACATCAGCCGGACCCCAGGGAGTTCCGGCATCGCGCTCGGCAATCGTTCTGCCGACGAGCATGCCTGACGGGACTTGTTTTTTGCCGACTCCCTAATATGTTCCGGTGTCGTTTGTGACGAGTGCCGTCGCCAGCGGTGCCACCGCCAGCGAAACAGCGTTTTTCGCCGCCGGAGCGGTCAGCCGGGCAAACTTTTTGCTGCCCATATCAATAACCTCACCGGAGGGAATCGGACCGGATAACGCGCCGACAGTGACGGTCGTCGCGTCAACCGCCGCATTCGCCCCGACGACGACTTTCACCGCGTCAACGGCGTTAAACTGGGCAGGATCGAGAATGATGCCGAACGGCATGATGCTGTCCTGATCGAAAAAATCGCCGTTCCATTTCGGAGGCGTAGATTGAATTTCGTTAAAATTCGGAACTGTAGCCATAGCTTTATTAACTCCTAATTATTAATTGTTTAATTGCCAACTTTTCGCCTCTGGCTACTCGTTGAAAGGTCTTTTGGCTCTGCCTCTGGACGGATGGTATTTTGTCGCCTGTTTCAATTTTCCGGCACAGGCGACGGAAACCGTTTTGCTAGTAAAATTATTCGGCGGTTTTAGCCTCGGCTTTTTTGCCGTAGGTTTTCTCGATATAACTCGCGCCGCCGGATTTCGTCTTCGCCGGATCGCCGTGTTTCTGATTCGGAATTTTTACCTTTTTCGAATCTTCGGAAATTTGCAACGAGTTCAAGAACGGACTGAAATTGCCGTCCGATTTGACAAAATCGGCAACGGCGACGGACGTGTCCGCGCCTTTGTCATCTTTGCCCTTCACGAACCAATGCTTGACTTTATTGCCCTTGCCGTCGTCAATTTCACGCGATTCGAGTTTGTCTTGCAATTTGATTGGCTCAGCCAGTTTTGCGAAAACTTCCTCGTTCAAATTGTTGGCTTTGGCGACTTCGCCGAACAGTGTTTTGCGCGTGTTCGCTTCGTCTCGTTCCTTGAGCGTGCCGTGTTCCTCGACTTTCGCTTTCACCGCGTCAAATTCGCCGAGCGATTTGAAATTATTCAACTGCGTTAGCGAATCGGCGGGAATGGCGACGTGTCCGGCGGGCAGCGCGGATTGCGCCTGCGCCGCCTGAACCTGCGCTTTCAGATTCAAAATCTCCGCGTCCTTCGGCGCGACGGCGGCGTTCACCGCCGCTGTCTGCGCCGCGTCGCGTGTCGATTTCTCGCCGAGTAATTCGGCGTTTTTGAGCGCGACCGGGTGCTGCGGGTCGAGATCGAGAACGTATTTGTTAAAGTTCGGCGAACCGGCTTCGGTGACGAGCTTATAATCGCCGCGGTCGGCTTCGGGAATTTTGTCTAAAGATTCGTAAAATGCGGGTTTCATAATTGTTCAGTTATCAGCCTCAGGCTTCAACTAAATTGTTTTTCTCGGCTCTGCCGATATTTGGATTGAAAATTAAAAACGCCTTGCAGATTCACTTCCAAAGTGAATCTGCAAGGCGTTAAACTCTCGCGGGTGTTCTGAAG
>CAXTMQ010000127.1:9759-12479 GCA_964245305.1 uncultured Pyrinomonadaceae bacterium | reverse complement strand
CTACGGCGCGATTGAATCCGCCAAACCGTTGCCTGCAACCGTCGGCGAGCTTCGCAGTCTGGAAGTTTTGGATTTGGGCAGAAACGGTCTGACGGCTGTGCCGCCGTCAATCGCCAAGCTGTCGAATCTGAAAACTCTGCGGCTCGAATACAACGCGCTGAAAGCAGTTCCCGTTTTCGTCGGCAATTTCAAAAATCTCGAAGAACTGTCGCTCGATGCCAACGAAAACATCAAAACTCTGCCCGCGTCTTTTACGAAATTCAAAAAATTAAAAGTCTCGCTCGGCAACAACGCGCTCAAACTGCGCGACCAGAAAGCTCTGCGAACGCGCTTTCCGAACATCACTTTTTCTTTTGAAAACGAATACGACGACGCTCGCGCCAACGAAGAAGCCAAGAAATAGTTCGCCTCAGAACCGCCCGATCACGCAGGCGGTTCTGACACTTCAATTCGCCGCGCGTCGTCGCCGTCGCCTTCAATCGAGACGCGAATGATTTTATTCGGAAAATTTATTTCTTTTAATCGCTCCGACCATTCGGCGATGACGATTGCCGATTCGTCTTCTAAAATTTCGTTCAAACCGACCGTCGCGCCGACATCTTCGATGTTGTCGAGCCGCCAGAAATCTATGTGGTAAACGTCGAATCGTTCGGCGCGATAAAGATTGACCAACGTGAACGACGGCGAATTTACTTCGTCAACATCAAAATCGAGCGCGTTTAAAATTCCCTTCGTCAAAAGCGTTTTGCCCGCGCCTAAGTTTCCGCTCAATAAAATGATTTCGCCGCCGCCGAGCGTCGCGCCGATTCGCTCGCCGAGCGCGAAAGTTTCTTCGGGCGAACGCGAAACGAATTCGCCTTTTGGAATTTCGTTGATTTTCATTCGATTGGCAAACCGATTTGCTTGAACCAGGTTAATTTGTCCCAGTATCCGCGCTGGTAAATTATTTTGCCGTCTTTGAATTGAAAAAAGCCGCAGCCGCGCAGTTTGTAAGATTTTCCGGTCGGCGACGCGCCGTAGAATTCGCCCGAAAAAGTTCCGCCGCCGTCCCATTCCCAAGCCGCCCAATCCGCGTCGGCGACGATGTTTTCGACATTCGAATACGAATCGGGAAAGCCTCTGAAAAATTCCGCCGTATCTTTGCGAATTTGCTCTTTGCCGACTGCCGGTTCGCCCGCCGCGACCTGAAAATTCGTCGCGTCGTCGGCATAACGATCCATCACCGCCTCCAAATCCTTTCGGACAAAAGCGTTGATCCATTTTCTGATAAGTTCTTTCGATTCGCTCATTTTTGATTTATTTTTATATTTGCCGGTCGTTCGCAATCGCTTCAAACGCTTCGCTCAAACATTCGCGCACATCGCTTGCCAGCATCGTGCGTTTGCCGAATCGTTTCGCCGCGATGTCGCCCGCCAAGCTCGAAATATAAACTGCCGCGACGACCGTCTCAAAAATATTAACTTTTAATTGCACAGCCTGCGCGACAAAACCAGTAATAACTCCGGTCAGAGTATCGCCGTTGCCCGCTTTGCCCAAGCCGGAATTTCCCGTCGGATTGATAACGACTGTTCCGTCCGGCGCGGCGATCAATACGCGCTCGCCTTTCAAGACTAAAATCACCCGATGCTTTTCCGCGAAATTGCGGACGGCTTTCACGCGATCTTTCAGAATTTCTTTGTCCGTCGTTCCCAAAAGTCGCAGAAATTCGCCCTCGTGCGGCGTTAAAATCAAAGGCAAATCGTCGTTTCCCTTTAAATCAAACGGCGCGAGCGCGTTGAGCGCGTCCGCGTCAATAACGATTGGCGTTTTCCTTTTTTCGACGACTTCGCGGACAAAATTTTTCGTTTGTTTCTGCTCCGCTCCAAGCCCGCAGCCGATACCGACGGCATCAATTTTTTCAAAGAGTTTTTCGACTTCCGCAACCGCCTTTTCCGCAATCGCGCCGCCCCGCGTTTCAGGCAAACCGCGCGTGATAATTTCTTCCAAAACTTTCGCCTGAATCACCGTTTGCGCCGATTCGCTCGTCGCAAGCGTCGTCAAACCAACGCCCGAAATCATCGCCGCATTTCCCGCCAAAATCGCCGCGCCCGCGTATTCTTTTGAACCGACAATGAGCAGCGCGTGTCCGCGTTTGTTTTTGTAAGAGTCGCTTGCGTAATTTGTTCGATGCAGCCAAAACTGCACGTCGTCTTTTTCGGTGATAAATAATTTTGACGGAGAATCTTCAATCAACTTTCGGTGCGAGCCGATACTCGCAATAACAAGCTCACCGTTAAAATTTGATGCAGGCGGTAGAATATTAGCGATTTTTGGCGCGGTAAAAGTAACGGTCAAATCGGCGCGAACTTTTTGAGCGTAAATATTCTTTCCAATTATTTCTGACGAATCGGCGTTCAATCCTGACGGTATATCAAGCGATACAATTAACGGATATTCGTGTTTGCCGTATGAAAGTAAAGTAAATATAACTTCTAACTGCGAAGTAAGAGATTCGTTCAAAGGTCTGGTCAAACCTGTTCCGAAAAGAGCGTCAACAACCACATCAATTTTATTTACTATTTCGATTGTAGAATACAATTCACTATAAAAATTGATTACATTTTCATCCCAAAAAATCGTATCGGCATCTTTTTCGTTCAAATCCATAAACTTTTGCAGAATTTCAAAATTGATTTGAGCATCGCCTTTTGTGTCTTCAATTTTTCCGAACAAAAAAGCAT
>CAXTMQ010000127.1:0-9749 GCA_964245305.1 uncultured Pyrinomonadaceae bacterium | reverse complement strand
GCATAAACACTTGCGCCTTGACTGATTAGAATTCGCGCTAAAGCCGCGCCGTCGCCGCCGTTGTTGCCTTTGCCGCAGAGAATCAAAAACGATTTTTCCGCGACCGAGCCGCCGAGTTTTTCGGTAATAATTCGGGCGGCGGCGTGAGCGGCGTTTTCCATTAAAAGAAGCGAAGGAATGCCGTATTTTTCCGTCGTCAAACAATCAACTTCGCGCATTTCCGCGGCAGACAAAACTTTTTGCATACATCAACAATTTGCCATAAAAAGTGCAAATGTAAAAAAGATGAAAAGTGAAATGTGAGCAAAGAATTTTTCATATTTTATAATTCGCCTGCCGCTTTCGCACGAAAAAAATCCGCATTCGCTTTCACGAATGCGGTTCAGGAATTGAATTCCGGAGATTATGAATAAACCTGACGGAAAGTAACGACAAGCCTTTTGCCTGCCACTGCGCTTGACCACCTCTTTTAACTTCCGTTACTTATTACAAAGTTTGATTGCGGAAGTCTTTCCAGAAATCGGCGGAAGTCTTTTCAAATAGAAGAATGCTCCCGAAACGATTTGAACGTTCGTCCTACCGCTTAGGAGGCGGTCGCTCTATCCAACTGAGCTACGGGAGCGTAAAAATTTATGAATCGTAACGAATTAAAGAACGCACGTCGTAACCGTCGAATTTAGCGCGACCGTTTAAGAAATTCAGTTCGCACAAAAATAAAAGACCGACGATTTCGCCGCCGAGTTGTTCGACCAGATCAACGACCGCTTTTGCCGTTCCGCCGGTCGCTAAAAGATCGTCCACGATTAAAACTCGATGACCTTCGCCGACCGCGTCTTTATGCATTTCGAGCGTGTCCGTGCCGTATTCCAATTCATACGAAACGGAAACTTTTTCAGCGGGCAGTTTTTTCGGTTTTCTGACCGGCACAAAGCCCGCGCCGAGATGATAGGCGAGCGGCGCGGCGAAAATAAATCCGCGCGATTCGACACCGATGACCGTATCAACGCGCTCGCCTCTAAATTCGTCGGCAAGTGCGTTGATCGTTTGTTTCAATCCGTCCGCGTCCTTCAGAAGCGTCGTAATATCGTAAAAATTGATGCCTTCTTTTGGAAAATCAGGAACTTCGCGTATCAGTTGTTTTAAATGATCCATTCTTTTCATTTATCAGTTGGTTAACGACTGATAATTGTATTTATTTTTCAATTCTAAAAGCCGGATAAAGTCCGGTCGGTTCTAAAACGATTTCTTCGAGATGTTCGACTTTTGAAAAAGCCGGTCCGGTCGTCAAATCGTGTTTAAAATCTTCGACCGCTTTTTCATCGCCTTCGGCAAGCGATTCGACGCGCCCGTCGTCTAGATTTTTGACGTAGCCGCGCACTTGATGACGCGCGGCGGCGCGCTGCGTGAAAAATCTAAATCCAACGCCCTGCACCAAACCGCTGATGATAAATTTCCGGGCAATCATAGTCAATTACAATCATCCGAGCGCGTCCAAACATTCGCTCAAACTTCGCTGGCGACAAGTATAGACGGGCATTCCGCGCATCGTAAATTTGCTCGCGGGCGTTTGTCGCAGTTCTTCGGCAAGCGCGAGAAAATCCTTCGGTTCGTCCGTCTCGAACGAGAGAATAAACTCCTGTTCGCTGAACCCGAAGGCGTGCGTCAAATGAATTCTGATGTTCTCGAATTTTTTGCCGACCATAAAATTTTCTTCGACGAGCGCGTCACGTTCTTCGCCGGTTTTGCTCGCCCAATCGCTGTGCTTGGCGCACGGATAAACGAAATGATATTTTTTCGCTCCCGCTTTGACGTGGTAACGGTCTTCGGCTTCGTTTTTTTCGCCGGCTGAAAGAAACATCATTTTTTTCGTCGTCGAAAGATAATTGTCGGTCGTTTCGATAAAGCTGCCGAAATCAGTTCGGTAAAGTTTCGCCGTCATTTCCTGAATCGAATCGAGCGAATTGCCGATGCGCCAGAACATCAAATCGGCTTTTGAATCGAAACCGACGAGCGAGTAACTGTAAAGCAGAAGTTTTTCGCCGAAGCTGTCAAAGATGGCTTGAAATTCGGTTTTGAATTCTTTTTTCGATTCCGCGTCGAGCTTGCGCCAATCGGGATTGACGCGCAGAAACATAAAGTTGACGAACTGTTTTTCGATAACGGGAAACTTATGCGGCTCGCGGTTGTCCGCGACGAGACGCAAACCGCCCGGCTCGTTAACTTCTTTTTCCGAATCAATTAGCTGCATTTTTCGTCTGGATTTTCGATACTGCGAAAAGGCGTTCGGAGTCGGTCTGAACGACCAAATTTAACCCGTTTATTGTGCCAAGTTTTGCGCTCAATGTCCAAAGCGCGATGCAAATCTAAAATTTAATTCGCGCGAGTCCGTTTTGATTTTCCATCGAATTAAAAATCTTCAATCAAATGATTCAGCGGTGAATTTCCCTTGCCTAAATTCGGCGTGCGGCGAATCGCTTCGGTAACGAATCGCTTCGCCGTTTCGACAGCTTCGATTAAATTTTTGCCGAGCGCGAGATTCGCTGCAATCGCCGCCGAAAGCGTGCAGCCCGTTCCGTGCGTCGCCGTCGTTTCGATAAAATCCGCTTCAAAAATTTTCAAATCGTTTCCGATGCATAAAAAATCACGCGCCTTTCGCTGTTCATTTGAGCCTTGTGACCTACGTTTTACGCCCTCATAAAAATGTCCGCCTTTGATTAAAACATTTTTCGCGCCGAGATTTCGCATCACTCGCGCCGCCTGTTCGATGTCCGTTTCGTTTTCGATTTTTATCTTCGTGATTCTTTCCGCTTCGGGCAGATTAGGCGTAACAATAACAGAAAGAGGAAATAATTTTTCAATCAAAATTTTTAACGCCGCGTCGTCAATCAAATCGAATCCCGAAGTCGAGCGCACGACCGGATCAACGACGAAATTCGGTAACTGATTTTCCGTGACGAGTCGCGCTGTTTCTTCGATAATTTCGCCGGTCGGCAGCATTCCGGTTTTCAGCGCGTCAATCTGAAAATCTTCGATAATCGGCTCGATCTGCCGGCGAATTGTTTCCGCCGTTTGATGAGTCGCGCCGAAAACTCCGATTGTATTTTGAAAAGTCAGCGAAGCGATTGCCGCCGTCGCAAAACATCCGAACGCCGAAAAAGTCTTGATGTCCGCGATGATGCCCGCGCCGCCCGACGGATCGAGTCCGGCGATAGTCAGACAGACTTTCGGATTTTTATCTTCCAAATCGTTTTTCATTTTTTATTCTGCGACAAATCGCGAGCGAGATTTTTCAATTTTTCCTTGTCGTTCAAAAATCTGATTGCCGCAAAACCGCTCGCGCCCGATTGCAAAATTTCGCGCCAATTCATTTCGTCAATGCCGCCGAGCGCGATGACGGGAAACGGATTTAATCGTTCGCAGATTGATTTTAACTTTTCGATTCCGAGCGGCGAGCCTTTATCCGGCGACGGAAAAATCGGGCTGAACGTAACAAAATTTGCGCCGTTTTTGCGGGCGTTTTGCGCCGCTTCGAGCGTGTGCGCGGACGCGCCGATGATAAAATTTTTTGGAAATGCTTGTCGAATTACGTTGGCGGAAAGCGAAGCGGCGGTTAAATGAACGCCGCTCGCTCCGGCGGCGAGCGCGATGTCGGCGCGGTCGTTGATTAGAATTTTCGTTTCCGATTTTCGAGCTATTTTCGCGCTTTCACACGCGAGTTCGGAAACGAAACGCGCCGATAAGTTTCTTTCTCTGATTTGGATCAATGAAATTTTCGTTTGAACGGCAGTTTCGACGAGTTTGAGAAGCGCGTTTTTTTTGTCGTTAAAATTTAAATCGTTTATCGTCCCGTCGGTGATTAAATATGTCAGGAATTTATCGGACGGCGCGTTTTTTTTCACTTCGCGGATTTTTATTTTTTGGTAATCGTTTCCTTTGCTTCGAGCATTTTGACGGCTTTTTCAAAATGAGCGATTTCCCAGAACGCGATGATTAAATTTAAAATTCCGAGTCCGGTAATCGCGCCGCGAAACCAATTCGACGCGACGGTTTTTTGCAGAATCGGCAGATTCGTTTTCGCTGAAACGAATGCCAGCAAAAAATTGTCGCCCCAATCGCCGAGACCGCCGATGCCGACCCACGGCAAAACGGTCAGCACGATGCCCGCTTCGAGACAAAGAATAATAAAAAAAATGACGGTCAGTTTCGCAACCATAACCGTCAAATTATATCTTTATTTTCTGCGGATAAACAACTGAATTTCGCTTATGCGACCGAATTATACGATTGAAGTCCGTGTAATCTTTGGCTTACGTCGCGGAATTCGACGTTTTCGGCGTAAAGTTTTTCAAAATAGTTGACCGATTTGTCCGTTTCGCCGCCCGCTTCAAAGGCGTTGCCGAGTTCGTAATAAAGCGCGTGTTTTTCTTCGTCATTCAAATCGGCGACCTGTAAGCCGCGCTCGAACCACATTACCGCCAAAGAGGGCATTTTCTTTTCCATAAAACAATGTCCCAAAAGATTGGCGCAGCGGAAAAACCGGCGCGTTCCGTCGTTCATTTCGACCAGCGCGGCGGCACTCTGATATTCTTTGATGGCTTTTTCCATCAAGCCCATTTCTTTGTATGCCGTTCCGAGATGATAATGCATTTCGTAGCTTTCATCGGTTTCCGAAAGTTCCTCTTCAAAGCCCATTTCGCTTTTCAATTCTTCGATGTCTTCGTATTTTTTCGCTTTTGAAACGCTTTCCTGTTCCGGCGCGACCTCGATTGTTTGCGACGTGTATTCAACCGTCTCGGATGTGTATTCAATATTTGGCGGCGCGGTTTCAACGACGGATTCGACTGCGTAAATTTCCGGCTCGACGTAATTATTTCGCACCGTCGCTTCGTAAAGTTCGGCGGCAGACTCGCTTTCTTCGCTTTGCGTTGGCGAATCGAGCAATTGCCGTCGGACATTTTCAAGCTTGCTTCGTTGTCCGAATTGCGCTTCGAGTTCATCAAGCGTTTTCGCGGCTAAGTCGTTATAGCCCTGCGAGATATAAAATTCGATGCTTTCGATTTCCCTGTTCAAACGATGTTCGTCAGCCGGTCGTAACGCTTCTTCGGTCGGCGCGCCGGTTTCTTCAAATTGCTCGGTCGCCTGTTCAAAAAATTCCGTGCCGCTCGTTTGAAAATTTGTTGCGACAATTGCCTCTTCGATTGAACTATTATAAAAGGCGAAATCGTTCGTCGCGCCCGCTTGATTATTCGGCTCGAAATTGTTTTGGCTCGCGCCGTTCGTTTCAAAGTCGTAGGACGGCTGAACTTCCGCGAAATCATATTCGGCAACGTGTCCGTTCGTTTCGACGATTTCCGGCGGCACGATTTCAAACGTCTGAAACTGCGCGTAATTTTCGTCGTGCGAATCGTTGCCGTTCGATTTAAATTCTCCGGGCAGAACCGGCTCGAACCCGTAAAGCGTTCCGAGTTCCTGCAACCGCCTGACGAAATGAGTTTCCTGCGGAGCGAGCAGAACGAGCTGTGAAAGCGCGTAGCGTTCGTCTTCGACCGAACCGACCACGTTCGCCGCTTCCGCCATTCTTTGCAGCGATTCTTTGATCATTTCTTCGTTGCGCTGCCAACTGTAAAAACGAACGATGAGACGCAGAGCGTCAACCTGTTCAGGATTTCTCGTTAAAATTTCGCTCGCCCATTGTAAAAGGTCGTCGGCGCGACCGCCGACGATCAAATGCTCCGAGGCGAGCGAAAGAACGCGCGTCGCGGCATCCGTACTGGCGTTTTTCAGATAAACTTTAACAAGGTCTAGATACTTCGGAAAATTGCCTGGCTCTTGCTCGACGAGTTTGATCGTCGTCTGTTCGGCTTTCGCCGTTTCGTTCATTTCCAGATAGCAATCCGCCAGAAGATTTAGAATTTCGCGGTTGTTCGGCTGTTCCCTCAAAACCGTTTCGAGCGTGTCCGCCGCGTCCGCCGCGTCGCCCAAACTGATTTGCGCTTTGACCAGTCCTTTCAACGCCCGCGCGTCGTTTTTCTTCGTTTCCAGCGCGCGCGCGAACGCCGTGATCGCCGCTTCAAATTTTTCCTGTTTGACGAACCGAAAACCGGCTTCGGTAAAAGCGTGCGCGGCTTCGTCGAACTGCTCTTCCTGCCAGCACGATTCGGCGATTTTCAGATAAGTTTCCGTGTTGTTCGGGTCGAGTTCGGCGATTTGCTTCCAGATGGCGAGAGCTTCGATTTTCTGACCTTTGATTTGATAATGTTCGGCGAGCGCGGTGTAATGGCGGCGGGCTTCGGCAACCGAGCCTTTCGATTGATAAAGCTGCGCCAATTTTGCCGAAACTTCAATCGAAGCCGGCTCGATGCGCGAAATTTTGTTGTAAATCGCAATGGCTTTCTGCGAAAACCCTTGCATATTGTAAAACTCCGCGACCTGTGTAAAACAACCGACCGCTTCTTTCGATTCGGAGTTTTTCGCGTATAAATCGCCGAGCGTGTTTAATGTGCTGAAATCCTTCGGGTCGTGTTCGACGACTTGCTGGTATTCATTAATCGCCGCGCGAATCTTGCCTTGCGACAAAAATCGCTCGGCATTTCGCATCGCTTTTATTTTATCAAAGCTCATTGTGAATCAAATGCCAAGTCAATTATATTTTTTTGTAAATTTCTGCCGGATAAGCTGTCGGCGAGGACGGGTTGAGCGCAGATTAAATTTCTTGCTTAATCTCCAAAATAAAATTAACACGAGCGTCAAAATTTTGTCAACAAATTTAAACAATTTAAGTAATGTTTTTTCAAATCGTTCGTTTCAATTTATTCAAGCGCGCCGGTTTTGATTTTTTCGCCTTATTTTTTTAGTCTTGAAGTTTGGCTTTTTAATTGATTTTTATGCAGGCATTAATTTTAGCCGGCGGCAAAGGAACGCGCCTTCGACCGCTGACCGTTTACACGCCGAAACCGATTGTTCCCGTCTTAAACCGTCCGTTTTTGCTCTATCAGATTGATATTCTGCGCCGCGCCGGAATCAAAGACATCACTCTTTCGCTTAATTATCAGCCCGATAAAATCGAGCTTCTTTTAGACAACGGCGCGGAATACGGCGTGAATCTGCGCTACATTACCGAGCCGAGTCCGATGGGAACGGGCGGCGCGTATAAATACGCCGAAGACGCGATTCGTGAAACGACCGTCGTTTTGAACGGCGACGTTTTGACCGATTTAGACATCTCCGAAGTCGTCGCATTTCATCAGGAAAAAAAAGCCGAAGCGACGATTGTTTTAACACCGGTTGAAAACCCTTCGGCTTACGGTTTGGTCGAAACTGCTGAAAATAATAAGGTTTCGCGTTTTATGGAAAAACCGAATCCCGAAGAAGTCGCCAATTTGACGGTCAAAAACATCAACGCCGGAATTTACGTTTTAGAGCCGAGCATTCTGGATTTGATTCCGGCGGGCGAAAATTCTTCGTTCGAATACAATATTTTCCCCGACCTTTTGCAGCAAAACAGGGAATTTTTCGCGTTTGTGATGGATAAAAACTATTGGCGCGACATAGGAACGCCGGAAAGCTATCTGGCGGCGCACCTTGATTTTTTGAGCAATCGCATCACGAGTTTTGAAATCGAAAAATCCGTCAAAGCCGAGATTGCGACGGCGGCAATTGTTGATAAAACATCAATTATCGGCGACGACTGCGTGATAAAACCGAACGCCAGAATTATTAATTCGATCATCGGCGCGGGTGTTCACGTCGAGGAAAAAGCAATCGTCGAAAATTCCGTCGTCTGGTCGCACACTAGAATTTCAAGCCAGGCGACGATCAAAAACGCGGTCATCGGGCGCAGTTGTCATATCGGCAGAAACGTCTCGATCCGCGACGGCGCGGTTCTCGGCGACAAAACTTCATTGACCGATTACACGAAAGTTTAGAACTGATCCGGATTTAGCAAATAATTTGGAATCTGGAATTGAAAATTAATTTATGCCCGAACTGCCCGAGGTTGAACTCGTCGCCCAATCTTTGGATAAACTCGTTAAGAATCAACGAATTATCGCTGCCGAATTGTTGCGCGAACGGCTCGCGCCTTATAATTCGCCTGATGATTTTGCCGAAAAATTGGCGAACGCGAAAATAAATTTCGTCCGACGGCGGGGCAAGCATATTTTGTTCGATTTGGATAATGGAAATACTTTAATCGCACATTTGCGGATGAGCGGCAGATTTATGCTTTTGCCGACGGAGCGCGAAAATCCGAAATATACGCACGCCGCTTTTTATTTCGCGGACGAAACGCGCCTCGTTTTTCAAGACCAACGGCATTTCGGTTTAATGAAAATCGTCGCCACTGACGATTTGCGCGAAACGAAAGAATTAAAAAAGCTCGCGCCCGAACCGTTTTCCGACGAATTCGACCGAAAATATTTTCGCGCGATTTTGAAAACTTCAAAGAAAAATCTCAAAGAATTTTTACTTGACCAAACGAAAGTTACCGGACTCGGCAACATTTACGCTTCGGAAGCGATGTTTCTCGCCCGCATCAATCCGCAAACGTCGGCAAACGAAGTTTCGACGAAAAAAGCCGATGTTTTATTTGAAAAAATTCGCGCCGTTTTGCAGGAATCAATCGCGCACGGCTCGACTTTAAATGTTGACCCGGAAAACATTGACGGCAGTTATTACGGCGGCGGATTTTCAAACGGCTGGCGCGTTTACGACCGCGAAAAAGAGCCGTGCGTCAATTGCCGAACGCCGATTCAAAGGTTGAAACAAGGCGGACGCTCGACGTATTTCTGCCCGAAATGTCAGCGGTAATTAATGCGCCGCCGCTTGACAGTCTTGAGTGAAAAACGCATCATTTTACTTATGTTTCGTGGTGAGTTACGGCGACTTGCGACCACGTTAAATAATCTGCTAAACAGCAAAATGAAAGGATTTTGAAGAAGAAATCTCGCGCTGTTTAGTCAGCCGGGATTTTTTGTTTTGATTTTCGGTTTTTGCCTGAAAACCGAAAATTGAAAACTAACTAAGCAATGAAAAATTTCAGAGAATTACTCGACAGCGACGGCGTTTACGTTTTTGACGGCGCAATCGGAACGAGATTTTACGATAAAGGAATTTATATCAATCGTTCTTACGACGAGCTGAATTTGACCGCGCCCGATCTGGTGCGCGAGGTGCATAGCGAATACGTCAAAGCGGGCGCGGACATTATCGAAACGAATACGTTCGGCGCGACGCGCCACCGATTGCAGCAATACAGCCTCGAAAACAGACTGCGTGAAATCAACGTCGCCGGAGTAAAACTGGCGCGTGAAGCGGCGGGCGAAAGCGTCTTTGTCGCCGGCGCGATAGGACCGCTTGATTTGCGAATCGAACCGTATGGTCCGACTTCATTCGACGAAGCCAAAGAAATGTTCGCCGAACAAGTCGCCGCGCTCGTTGAAGGCGGAGTTGATTTATTCGTTCTCGAAACTTTTTCTGATTTGTCGGAAATCGAACAGGCGATTCGCGCCGTCAAAGAACAAAGCGATTTGCCGATTTTCGCGCAAGTTACGATTACAACCGAAGGCAAAACCATCTTCGGCGCGGACGCGGAAACTTTCACCCGAAAGCTCGACGAACTCGGCGCGGATGTCATCGGTTTAAACTGCGGCGTTGGACCGACGCACATTTTGACCGCCCTCGAAAAAATGCGCCCCGTGACGACGAAAAAACTTTCCGCGCAGCCGAACGCCGGTTTGCCGCGCGACGTG
>CAXTMQ010000126.1:0-12550 GCA_964245305.1 uncultured Pyrinomonadaceae bacterium | reverse complement strand
CGCCGATGCCGATGCCGCCCCAAAAAATAAATCCCAAAAGCCACGAACGCAAAGCCTGTTCACGCAATTCGGGCAGAAACACCATTACCCCGATCATCACGATTGACAGAATGCCGCCGATGCCGAGCGCGATTGTCCGCCAGCGGTTGAAATCTTCGGGTGCGTTAAAATTTGTTTCCCTGTTCACTTAGCGCGTTCCTCCAGAAGTATTCGCATTTGTCGCCGGCGTTGTCGGCGCGGTCGTCGTGTCGGCGTTCGGCGCATTAATATTGACGTTCGTCGCGCGGTTTGAATTCATTTGCATATTTCCGTTCGGATTCTGGCTGATTTGCAGAGTTCTGATGTAGGCGACGATTGCCCAGCGGTCGGCGACCGGAACTTGCGATGCGTAGCTGTTCATTTTGCCCTGTCCGTTCGTGATCACGTCGAAGAAATGTCCGACCGGCGCGTTTCGCAAACGGTCGTCGTTATAAGTCGGCGGCGCGCCGAATCCGCGCTTGACGATCATTCCGTCGCCGTTGCCGACCGGACCGTGACAAACGATGCAGAAAACTTTGTATCTCTGCTCGCCGCGATCAATTAATTCCTTCGTGACGGGAACGGGAAATTCCGAGACTAAGCCTGAAAAATCCGTTACTAAAGTATTCCCCGAAGCATCAACCGCCGGAGTCGCCGTCGCCGCGGGCGCGGGCATTTGCGCGTCGGTTTTGCCTGTGTAATACGCTTTATCTTCACGAAGAAATCCGCGCGGAACAGTTCCTTCCGGCAAATCGCGCATTGCTTTGTCGTCCGCGAAAAACTGGCTTTTCTTGAAAGGTTTATAACGCGGCTGATCCTGCATATCGTAACGACAGCCCAAAAACAGCAGACAGTAAACGGTAAGCAACAAGCAGTAAATTAAAGGTTTACCGAATTTGGAATTTGGAATTTGGAATTTGGAATTATTCCTCAACATCAAAAACCTCCTGCGGATTCAAACTCTGCATAAAATTTTTCGTTTCGTCGTAATCGAATTTTTCATCCGTGCGTTCGATCAGCAAAAAGAATTTTTCTCTCGTCGCCAAAGCGAAACGCGGAACATTGAAAACCGGATGATACGGCTGCGGCAAACCGTTGAGCAGAATCATTCCGAAAACCGCCGTGAACGCCGCGAACAAAATCGTCAATTCATAGCTCGGCGGAATAAATGAAGGCAAACTCCAAAAGGGGCGACCGCCGATTAAAATCGGGTATTCGATGACGTGAACCCAATACGTCAATCCCAATCCCGTCAAAAGCCCGACCACGCCGCCGCCCAAAACCATAAACGGCAGAATCGAACGCTTGATGCCGAGAGCCTCGTCAATTTCGTGAATCGGAAACGGCGAGAAGGCATCGGTTTTTTTGTAGCCGGCTTCCCGAACTTTGTTCGCCGCGTCAACCAATTCGGTCGGCGTGTCAAATTCCGCTAAAAATCCGTAGATATTCTCGTTCATATTTTTTGCTTCGCAATTAACCGCGTTGGCTGGCAGACAGCTTGACATGGGTGAGTTGCCCTCTTAATCCGGCTGCGGGCAAACGCGGTTAACTGCAAACTTATTCTACAAAATCTTATGCTTTCTCCGTATCTTGTATTTCCAATGTGCTTTCCTCGAAATCCTGATGATGCCCGTGAACATTCGCGTCGGGCAAAAGCGTTCGCACCTCGAAAATCGAAATCACCGGCAAAAACCGCACGAACAGGAAAATCAAAGTTACGAACAAGCCGAGCGTTCCGATAAACATCGTCCAGTCCCAAATTCGGGGCGTATACATCGCCCACGACGACGGCAGAAAATCTCTGTGCAAACTCGTAATAATAATCACGAAACGCTCGAGCCACATCCCGACGCTGACGACGAGCGAAATAATGAAAAGCCAGAACGGGCTTTCACGAAAACGCTTGAACCACAAAAACTGGATCGAAACGCCGTTACAGAAAATCAGCATCCAGTAAAACATCCAATACGGACCGTGCCAGATGCGGTTGTAAATCATAAATTTTTCGTATTCCGCCGCGCTATACCAACCGAAAAACGCTTCCATCGCGTAACCGTACACGACGATCAAGCCGGTCGCCAGCATCACCTTGCCCATATAGATAAGGTGCGCGTCGGTGATAAAATCTTTCAGGTTATACCAAACGCGAAGCGGAATACATAAAATCAAAACCATCGCAAAGCCCGCGAAAATCGCGCCCGCCACGAAATACGGCGGGAAAATCGTCGCGTGCCAGCCCGGAACCTGCGACACCGAGAAGTCGAAACTAACAATCGAGTGAACCGAAAGCACGAGCGGCGTGGACAAACCGGCAAGCAGCAAATACGCGATTTCGTAACGATGCCAATGCCGCGCCGAACCGCGCCAGCCCATCGAAAGCAATCCGTAAACGACTTTGAAATAAGGATTTTTCGCGCGGTCGCGCAAAGTCGCAATGTCGGGGATCAAGCCGACAAACCAAAATAATGCCGAAACCGTCGCATACGTCGAAACGGCGAAAACGTCCCAGATCAAAGGACTGCGAAATTGAGGCCACATACCCATCGTGTTCGGATACGGAAACATCCAGAACGCGAGCCACGGGCGACCCGTATGAAGGAGCGGATACATACCGGCGCAGGCGACGGCGAACAAAGTCATCGCTTCGGCGAAACGGTTGATTGACGTGCGCCATTTTTGATTGAGCAGCAGCAGAATCGCCGAAATCAAAGTTCCCGCGTGTCCGATACCGATCCACCAAACGAAATTGATAATCGGCATCGCCCAACCGACCGGCTGGTTGTTACCGAAAACGCCGACACCCGTAAAGACCAGATACGTAACCGTGAACATCAAAAGCTGCAAAACGAGAAACGCGATGGCAAACCCGATGAACCAGCCGAACGGCGTTCTTTTTTTCAGAGTGATGTCGCCGATGACATCGGAAACTGTTCCGAACGTGTGTTTTCCTTCAACCATATCCGGCTGAAGTTTTCTTTTCTGGAGTCCTTTTATTTCTGCGGCTTCTTGCATTTTTTTACAAGTAATTTCCTACTAAAAATTTTAATGTTCGTTTCCGACTTTTTTAGGCTCTTCGTGAATCATTTTCTGATTGCTGTGTTCACGCGCCTCCGTTGTTTTGAAATCGGGCATTTCCCTGTTCGGATTTTTCAACGCCGATAAGTAAGTCGTGCGCGGCTGCGTGTTCAATTCGTTCAGCAGAATATAATTGCGCGGATCGTTTTTCATTTTGACTATTTCGCTGTTCGGATCGTTCATATCGCCGAAAACAATCGCGTCCGCCGGACAAACCGATTGGCACGCGGTTACGATTTCGCCGTCGCGCACACGCCGACCGTCTTTTTCGGCTTCGATGCGCGCCGAAGCGATGCGCTGTGTGCAGTATGTGCATTTCTCCATCACACCGCGACTGCGAACCGTAACTTCCGGGTTTCGCATCAATTTATACTGCGGCGTGTCCCAATCCTGATAAAGAAGAAAGTTGAAACGACGGACTTTATACGGACAGTTGTTCGAGCAATAGCGCGTGCCGATACAGCGGTTGTAAACCATATCGTTCAAGCCTTCCGCGCTGTGCGCCGTCGCGTGAACCGGACAGACGACTTCGCACGGGGCTTGCTCGCATTGCTGGCACAAAACCGGCTGGAACGAAGGACCTTCCGGCTCGTTGATATTGTCGCCGCTGTAATATGCGTCAACGCGCATCCAATGCATTTCGCGGCTTCGCTCGACCTGTTCTTTGCCGACGACGGGAATATTGTTTTCCGATTGACACGCCAGAACGCAGGCGTTACAGCCGACGCAGCTATTCAGGTCAATCGTCATTCCCCATTTGTTGCCGGCGTATTCGTATTGCGGATACATCGAATCTTTGTAGCCGCGATTTTCCTCTTCCTGTTTTTCCTTTAATTCTTCGTGCCGGGCTTCGACATCTTCGACGTTCCAGACGTTGAGCAAGTCGCGTCCTTCCATATTGAAATGGATTTGCGTCGAAGCGATTGTTCCCTGCTCGCCGCGTTTGTCAACGCTTCCCGTGCCGAACCATTGCGCGTTTGAATGTCGAACGTCGAACGCGCTGTAACCCAAATCCGTGCCGATATTGCCCGAGCGCGTTCGACCGTAGCCCATATAAATCGTGATCACGTCGTCGGGCTGACCGGGCGCGATCCACATCGGGACGGGCTTTTTAATCGCCGCGCCTTCAAAATTCAAAGTAACCAAATCCGAAAGCAAATTTCCGCCTCTCGTATTGAGGAAAGGCGTTCCCTGCGAGCCGCCGACGTATTCTTCGCCGTCAACGCCCTGATTGATTCCCAAACGCTTTGCCGTGTTCGGACTGATTAAAGCGACGTTTTCCCAAGTGATTTTCGTCAAAGGATTCGGCAATTCCTGCATCCAGCCGTTGTTCGTAAAACGCCCGTCGTAAACGCTCGGATCGGGCAGAATGGCGATTTCCAACGCGCCGTTGCTCGTCGGCGCGGCGGGCTGATTGGCGAAATTGCCGCTTACCGAAACGGATTTTGCCGTCGCCGCCGAATTTGCCACAAAGCCGTCGTGAACGACTTTGCGCCAATTGTCTTCAAAAGTTCTCGACGCGCCGGTCGCATTTGTTACCGGCGATGCCGGAGCAGTCGTTTGCGTCGGACTGGCGGATGTCACCTGATTGGTTCGCGTCTGCGCCTGCGTCGTGTTGGCAGCCGTCGCCAACGCTCGAGGCGCGTTTCCGAAACCTTGCCGCTGCCAGAACTCTTTAACGATGTCTAAATCTTTTTTATCGTAATTTTCTTTGAAGAAAAGTTGGGCGACTTCGTATGCGCTGTGGCTTTCATAAAGCGGCGCGACGAGCGGCTGCGTAATTGAAATCGTGCCGTCGAAAGCGCGTGAATCGCCCCACGCTTCGAGAAAATGTTTTTCCGAAACGTGCCAGTGGCAAATTTCCGCCGTTTCGTCGTAATGCTGTCCGAGATGAATGCGAAGCGGCACTTTTCTGCCTTCGGCATCGTTCTGGTCAACTTTGAACCGATCAAGATTCAACTTCAAATCGGCGGGCGTATTATACGCCGGATTGCCGCCTAGCATAACGAGCATTTTGACCGCGCCGTTGTCAATTTCCGAAACAAGATGGCGCAATTGGTCAATCTGCAAAACGTCGGCGTTCGCCTGAAACGGCTCGACGTAAGAAACGGTCGTGCCGACGTTGCCGAGCGCGGCGTTCATCGCGTAACCGAGCGCGTGAACAACCGGCGGCTGATTATCGCCGACGACGACGACGGATTTTCCGCGATTCGCCTGTAAATCCTTCGCTAATCCTTGAATCCAAGCGGCGTTTTCGGCGTAAGTCGTGGACGCGCCCGAAACGCCGATTGCCGCCGCGATTGCCTTGACAATTTCCGGCATCTGGCTCGGCTTGACGGCGAGCCGGTGATCGGCTTTGCCGCCGGTCAAAGTCATCGTCGTTTCGACGGCGTAAAGGCGGTTGATTTCCTTTTTCTCTTCGCTGTAAGCGCGACCTTTGTTAAAATCTTTGATATAGCGGACGTTAAAATCCGAGAAAATATCTTTGTCGAGCGACAAAATTCTGGTCGCCTGATCGAATTTATAGACGGGTTTCGCCGCCGAACCGAAAGCCAACTTCGCTCCCGCGATGGCATTGTCGTCGTTAATCGGTTCGTATTGATACCAACGCGCGTTCGGCAACTCGGTCAAAATTTGTCGAAACTGCGCGATCATCGTCGGCGAAGTCACGGTTTCGGTCAAAAATCGAACGCCCGCGCCGCCGTCCACGCGATTTTCGTCAATCTTCCCGCGCAATTCCGTCATAAAGTTCTGCCACGTGCGCGGATTGCCGCGATATGTAATTTCTTTGGAACGGTCTGGATCGTATAAATCGAGCAAAGCGGCTTGAGCGCGAACATCGGTCGCGCCGAGACTTTGCGGATGTTCGGGATTGCCTTCGATTTTGGTCGGGCGACCTTCGTTTGATTTGCCCAAAAGTCCCGTCGCTTCGCCTTTCAAGGTCATCGCCGTCGCAAAAAACAAAGGCTTGCCCGGGACGATTTCTTCGGGCTGGCGCACATACGGCACGATTTTTTCCGCCGGTTGAATGACGCAGCCGCTCAAACCGGCGAGCGCGAGCGACGCGCCCATCACTTTGATAAAGTTGCGGCGACTCAAGCCGTTTTCCCATTCTTCGGCGTGCTGCGGATATTCGTGTTTGACGAATTCTTCAAACTCCGGCGCGTCCACAAATTCTTCGACGCTGCGCCAATATTCTTTCCCGTTTTGCTGCAAAATCTTGTTTCGCAACGCCGTAAAATCCGTTTTTTTGCTGTCTTTCAAGCTCGGCATCTTTTTTTCGATTCCTTCAAATTTTCACCGCGTTTCTTTAAATACTCGCGGCTGAATTTTCTTTTTCTGAGTTTCCAAAAATCTTTTCAGCTAAATTCTTTTCAGCGATGACAAGTCGAACAGCTTGTCAGCATTTCCTTCGGGCGAATTCGATAATCGGCTTTTAACTTTTCTCTCTGTTCAGCCGTCAAATCGCTGTCGTGCCAGTTCATATTATAAATTTCCGTTTCCGGGCGAATAAATTTTTCCGGCTCGCGGTGGCATTGCAGACACCATTCCATCTGCAAAGTATTTTCCTGAAAAACGGCGGGCATATTATCAATCTGCCCGTGACAGGTCGAACAGCCGACACCTTTAGCGATGTGTATGCTGTGATTGAAATATGCGAATTCGGGCAGATCGTGAACGCGCTCCCATTCAATCGGTTTGTTGTCGCGGTAGCTGGCGCGAACCGGTTCGAGATACGGGCTGTCCGACCAGATTTGCGAGTGGCAGTTCATACAGGTCTGCGTCGGCGGAACTCCGGCGGAGGCGGAAGTTTCGACCGCCGTGTGACAATACCGGCAGTCAATTCCGTCGTCGCCGACGTGGTGTTTGTGGCTGAACTGCACCGGCTGCTGGCGTTCCAGATAGCGATTGGTCAGATAAGAAGACCGTGCGATTTGCGTATAAACAAAACCCGCCACGCCCGACAAAACAATCACTACGACAATGCTTATCTTGGCGACGTTATTTGCTGCGCGATGAAAAATTTGTGCCATTTTTTCTATTAAATCTCAAATCGAAAGTTCGCCGAGTCCTAGATTATTTTTAATCTAAGTTTATTAATCGAACTGAATTTTCTTTTATTAAGACCCGAATGCTAAATCTACCTAAGATTTTACAGAATCTTATAAAATCCGCAAATTCTACAACGAAAATAATCCGTTTTTCGCCTTTGTGCAAGTTTTCACTAAATAAGATTAACTGATTTTTTTGATTAAACTTTCAATCTTTTAAAATCAAATCGCTCGATGCGAAAATAAACACGATTTCAATGCAAAAATGTCTCTCAAAAAACTATTCCGACGCGGTGTTTGCAAGCAAAGCCGCGCCGATTGCCGCCGCGTTCGCGCCGAGTTTTCCTTCGACGATTTGCGTTCCTTCAAACGAAGGCGCGAACGATAATTCCTTCGCGCGTTTGGCAATCGCTTCCAAAACAACATTTTCCGCCTGCATAATTTCGCCGCCGACGATGATTTTTTCGACGTTCAAAAGATTGATGACATTGGCGATTGCCGTGCCGACGAAAGTGCCGGTGCGCTCGAGCATCATTTGCGCGAAATCGTCGCCTTTCTGCGCCGCGCGGACGACATCCGAAAGCGTTATTTTTTCTTCGTCGAACCGACTGAGCGACGAAGTGCTGTCCTGATGAAAGCGGTTGCGTATGCGGCGGACGATATTGGCGGCGGACGCGACTTCTTCGAGCTTCATTCCTTCGGAATTGATCGTCATATGCCCGAATTCTCCGGCGAAACCGTTCGCGCCGCGCCAGATCGCGCCGTCGAAAACGAACGCGCCGCCGATGCCCGTGCCGAGCGTTACATAAAATAAACTGCGGCTGCCGCGTCCCGCGCCGAGCGCGTATTCGCCAATCGCGGCGGCGTTCGCGTCGTTCTCGACGTTGATTCGCGCGCCCGCGGCAATTTCCAGACGGCTTAAAAAATCAATCGTTTCGTGTTCGGGAATGTAGGTCGAAAAAGCGACGCGCTTGGTTTGCCGTTGGACGAGTCCGGGAACGGCGATGCCGATTCTTTGAAAATCTCCGAAGCGATTTTTCGTCTCAACGATAAACTCGACAATCTGCGCGAAGGTTTCGCGTTCCGCGTCAACGACGCTTTCAAATTCGCCCGTCAATTCGCCGTTCGCCGTCAGACTGACGGCTTTCAACGCCGATTTAGAGACTTCTACGCCAATCAGCTTTTCCGTATTTAGATCGCTTTCGCTCATTGCAATATTCTTTTATTTTCAGGTTAAAACTAACGCGATTTTAGACACTTGCTCGGAAAGAGTCAAACAAAAATTCTAAGATGTAAATCCCCGTTCTGAAATGCCGAATCGTTTGACTGAAAGGCGAATTGAAAGTTACTCTTTGAAAGCGACATTGAAAGCGGCTTTGAAAACGATAAATTCTTTCACCGATGGAACATATATCCGAAATCATCGAGCAATACGGCATCTACGCCGTGTTCGCGCTCTGCACGGTCGAAGGCGACATAACATTGCTTCTTTCGGGCGTGATGGCGCACAGCCAATTTTTCGGATCATACAGTTTTTTCTGGGTTTTTCTGGCGGGAATGTTCGGCGGCGTGGCGGGCGATAACGTCGCCTATTTTATCGGCAGATTGTTTCGCACGACGATCAAAGATTACGGATTTTATCAAATGGCGCGACCGCGAATCGAGCGTTTGATCGAAAAATTCGGCGGTTTTGCGATTATTATTTCCAAATATATCTACGGAATCCGCGCCGCAATGTGTCTTTTTTACGGCATCGGCAGAATGCCGTATTTACGATTTTTGATTTTGGATACTTTGAGCTGCGCGATTTGGGCGTTGGCTCTGTCGAGCATCGGATATTTTTTCAGCGGCGCGATTACCGGCATAATCGGCAATTTCAAACAAGCCGGAATGTGGCTTTTCTTTATCGTTTTGACCGGCATTATCGTTTTCTACGTGATCGAGCGTTATTACTTGTCGGAAAAGGTCGAGGAAGCCAATCCGAATCCCGAAACGATTCATAAAATCGAGGAAAAACTTCACCACATCGAAGAAGCGGCGCAGGAAAAACTGCACGACATCGGCGAGCGGCTTCATTTAACGAGCTCGCCGAACCGCGACGAAAAGAGCGACGCGGAAACGTCCGCGCACGAAGAAAGCGACGCGGAAAAAGAAAAAGGAAAATCCGTTAGCGGATAATATTTCGTCAAAATATGCTCTGCATAAAATTGACGGGCAAAAAGTTCAAAAAATAAAATTGTTCACTATTCGCTATTAACTATTCGCTGATAAAAAAGTGAACCTGTTTTGACAGCGAATAGTGAACAGCGATTTGAAGATTCGGTTTTTATAATGAAGTAAAAACTGCTAATGAATTTATGATTATTGAATCATCCGCGCCGACGCGAGTGGATTTGGCGGGCGGAACAATTGATATTCCGCCGCTTTTTCTTTTTCACGAAGGCGCGGCGACCGTAAATTTCGCCATTGATTTGATGGCGCATTGCCGCATCGAAACGCGCGATGACGACAAGATCATTCTCGAATCCGTTGATCGCGGCGTGAAGTTTGAAACGTCGCTCGGCGAAATCAATTCGCTGAACGTCGAGCCGCGACTGGAGCTGCTTTCCAAATTAGTTTATTTTTTCAATCCCGAAACCGGCTTTGAAATGATTACCGAATCCGAAGCTCCGGCGGGCGCGGGCTTGGCAGGTTCTTCGACGCTCAATATCGCCTGCATCGGCGCGTTGAATAAATTAGTCGGGAGTCGTTACGCGCCCGAAGATTTTATCCGCATCGCGGCGAATGTCGAATGCCAGGTCATTAAAGTTCCGACCGGTTTTCAAGATTATTATTCGGCGCAATTTGGCGGCGCGGCGTGTATTCATTTTCGTCCCGACGGAATCGTGCGCGAGGCTTTGGAAATTGATGTGAAAACTTTACAGGAACGCATCGCCGTCTGCTACACGGGCGAGCCGCGCGATTCCGGCACGAACAACTGGGAAATTACCAAACGCCACATTGACGGTGATTTGGAGACATTCGCCATTTTTGAAGGCATCCGCGATACGTCGCGCGATTTGCGCGACGCTCTGCTCGAAAACGATTGGGCAAAGGTTGGCGAAGTAATGCGCGCTTCGCATCCGCGCCGCAAAATGCTTTCGCCGAACATCACCACGCCGCAGATGGATTCGTTAATCGAAAAAGCGATGAAAAACGGCGCGATTGCCGCCAAAGTCTGCGGCGCGGGCGGCGGCGGCTGTATCGCCTTTTTCTGCGAAGAAAATCGAAAATCCGAAATCGAGAAGGCTTTGAGCGAAGAAACGGACGTTGAAGTTTTAAATTGGAATTTGTGTGAACAAGGTTTGACGATTAACGAATCTTAAAAATTTCCCGCACCGTATCGAAACGCCCGTCAATTTAATAATTGACGGGCGTTTCGATTTTAAACTAAACTTTGTTCACTTCCGAAAACTTTTCTTTGGAGACGACTATGAAAAAATTTTATCTTTTCGCTTTGAGCGCGATTCTGGCTTTGAGCATTTCCGCGTCGGCGCAAGACGAATCGAGCCGTTACGCTTCGTCGCGGCTCGACAACTTAATCAATCAATTAAAACGCACGACCGTCGATTTGGTTGACCGCACGACCGAAGATTTGCGGCGCGGCAGTTCAAATTCGCGCGCCGATCTCGAAGCCGCGTTTCTGGCGCAGCAGTTGGACGCGAGCGTCGGACTTTATCAAGGCATCGCGCGCGATAATCGCCGCGCTTCGGATTTGCGCGACGGCGCGGCGATTTTGAGTGATTTAGCCCGCCGCGCTCCGAATTACGGCGCGAACAATTCGTTATGGCGCGACGCGCAAAATGCGATCAACGACATCAGCCGCGAACTCGGCAACGGCAATGGAGGCGGCAACAATAACGGCGGCGGAAATAACAATGGCGGCGGTGGGCAAAGAAGCGGCAGCGTTTTCTGGCGCGGAACGGTTGATAAAGAAGTTCAACTGGTGATTCAAAATCGCAATCTCGACGTAAAGACGATTTCCGGCACTCCATATGACAGCGGAACGACGAGTTTTACGTCCGGCTTGCCGCGCCGCAATGTTTCAGTCAGTGTCGTCAAGCGCGTCGGTCGCGGCAGCGTTCGCGTTCTACAGCAGCCCGACCGCAACAACGATTACACGGCGATCATTCAAATTCTCGACGACGGCGGCGGCGCGAGAGAATATCAACTGGAAATCTCCTGGCAATAGGAATTAGTGCTGAATAATAAAATGATGAATGTCAGCTTTGCACAAAAATTTGGAAAGCGGAGAAAATCAAACCGAAATTTTCAATTCTTAATTCTTGATTATTAATCAATAAATATCTGTTTAATGAGAATTGACAATTGAAAATTGAGAATCAAATTCTTCGACCGGGCAGTTTTCTTGATTTTTGTGCAAAGCCGTGAATATTAAATAAGAGTTTCCAAAAATCAACCATTCAGCATTTACCATTTAGCATTTACACCTGCAATCGCTTTGGTCAGCGAGCGGAAAATGTCGCGTCCGTCGTTTGAACCGAGCAGTCCTTCGCAGGCGCGTTCCGGGTGCGGCATCATTCCAAGGACGTTTCTATTTTGATTACAGATTCCGGCGATGTTTGAACGCGCTCCGTTCGGGTTGGCTTCGTCGGTAATCGCTCCGTTCGCGTCGCAGTAACGAAAAACGATTTGCCCGTTTTCTTCGAGCTGTTGAAAAGTCGCGTCGTCGCAGACGTAATTGCCTTCGGCGTGGGCAATCGGAATCGAAAGAATTTTGCCGCTCTCGACTTCGCTCGTAAACGGTGTGCTGCCGTTCTCGACGCTCAAATGAACGTGGCGGCAGATAAAATGCAGATCGCGGTTGCGAATCAACGCGCCCGGCAGCAAGCCGGCTTCGCATAAAATCTGAAAACCGTTGCAAATGCCGAAAACGAATTTCCCGCTCGCCGCAAAATCTTTAACCGCCGTCATCACCGGCGAAAATCTGGCTAACGCGCCCGCCCGCAAATAATCGCCGTAAGAAAATCCGCCCGGCACGACGAGCGCGTCGAATTCGCTCAAATCCGTTTGCTTGTGCCAGACGAAATCAACCGGCTGACCGACGTGTTTCGACAAAACGTGGTAAGCGTCGTGGTCGCAATTCGAGCCGGGAAAAACTATTACTCCGAATTTCATATTTTAATGGTTAATGGTTAATGGTTAATGGTTAATGCCTGATTTTCATTCAGCATTATCCGTTAATCAATTAACCATTAATTAAACTATTTCCACCCGATAATCTTCAATTACGGGATTTGCCAAGATGTTTTGGGCGATGCGTTCGGCGGTATCTTGCGCGTCCGTTGCGGACAGATTTTCGTCGAGCGCGATTTCAAAATATTTTCCCTGCCGCACGTCTTCGA
>CAXTMQ010000125.1:0-12691 GCA_964245305.1 uncultured Pyrinomonadaceae bacterium | reverse complement strand
TCGGGGAAAAAATCCGTGTTTTTTGGTTCGTTCATAAGTTCGATTGGTAGCCGCCGCTGTTCGCCTCGAATTTGCCGGCGATTCTTGCAATCATATGACGCGCGATGCCGCATTGTTGAGCCGTGCGACGAATACTTTTATCTTTGAGATGATAGCAGACGTAGCGCTCCTTGACGCGCTCGATGATTTCGTTGAGCGGTTCGTCCGGGTTGATTTCGATGACGAGCGGATTACCGGCGGCGAGAGTTTGAACGCTTTCGTCCGGTTTGTTTTCGACGATTTCTTTTTCGGCGAGCAGGGTGCGAATTTCTTTCGCCGTGATGATTTCCGCGTCGGCGTGTTCGGTCGTCAGCTTGAGAACGAAATTTTTCAGCTCGCGGAAGTTGCCCGTCCAGGCGTAATGTTCGAGCAGCGGGTAAGCCGAAGTCTCGATTTGAAAGCGATTTTTGCGCCCCAAAGCGACGCGCTCTTGTTCGAGTCCGGCAAAGACTAACTCCCGAATTTTTTCTTTCTGCTCGCGCAGCGGAATCATACCAACCGAAAGCACGTTGAGGCGGTCGTAAAGGTCGGCGCGAAACTCGCCGCGTCTGGTCATTTCGCGCAAATCGCGCGACGTGGCGGCGATGATTCGTAAATCAACCGGCATCTCCGCACTCGCACCGACTCGGCGAATCCGCTTTTCTTCGACCGCTTTGAGTAGTTTGGCTTGCAGGCTCAGAGAAAGTTCGCCCACTTCGTCGAGAAAAACCGTGCCGCCGTTGCCGACCTCGAAAAGACCGGCTTTCATTTGATTCGCTCCCGTAAACGCGCCTTTTTCGTAACCGAAAAGTTCAGCTTCGACGAGTTCCGCTTGAAGCGTCGCGCAGTTCAGGCTGACGAACGGTTTATGGCGGCGCTGGCTGCGCTCGTGAATCTGGCGGGCGACGGTCGTCTTTCCCGTTCCGCGTTCGCCCGTCAGCAAAACGTGATGAGAAACGCGGGCGTAGCGTTCGATTTTCTCGGCTTGCGCTTCGATTTTCGAGATAATTGTTTGGCGCGACGTTCCGGCAAAGGAATCGCCGCGTGTGAACGGCGGAGATTGGTCAATCTCGTTCGAGTAAGTTTTGAAAAATTGTGTGTCCATAAGTCGGGTGTAGAGACCGTTACAATTTCAAAACTCGTGCCAGTTCTTTTCAAAATAACCGAAAACGCTTCTAAACTTTTGAAAATAAAACCCTAAAAATTTTTTCGACGGTTTAGATTCGCTGCGCCGAACGCGCGAAACTGTCAACTTTGGTTGACACAAGTGTCAACCGGAGGTGTCAACTTTGGTTGACAGTTTGCGCCGCCCGCGAGCCGTCTTTGATTTTTCTCAAATGCGCCCGCGCAGATTTCGCCGAAATAAATTCCCAAAAGCAAAAACGCAGCGCGGTGCCAGCACGGAAAGCCCTCGAAAAACGCCTGGCACAGCCCGGATTTGTCAACGCGGCGGCACGCCTCTTCATTTGCTTCATAAAATCGGCAGCCAATCTCGTTAGTTTTTTCCGTCGGCACGGAAGCGAGCAGCAATCGGTGCGGCTGCCACGAAAAATAAGGCTGTTCGATTAAACGCTCTTTAGCTTTCTCCATCGCTCGCCGCCCTCTTTTTTTCATATATGCGGGCAAATCTCGGTTTTTGAGCGCGGCTTCAGCGACCGCAAAAGCCGTTTCGAGCCGCGCAGGATTGATTTTCATATGTTTTGTGATTCGTGTTAAGCAAAAAAACCGTTCAGCCGATTAGGGAATACTGCAAACTGACTCGGGCGAGTTCATCAGCGTCCGGTTCAATCAGCCATTCGCGCACGTCAATCGGGGCGAGTTCAACTTCAACCGTTTGGCTGGGCGCGGCATCATTCGATTCCTCTTGTTTTTCGCCGTCGTTTGGCTTGATAAAATTCGTTCCTGCTGTGGGCGGAAACTGCGTTAATAGTTTTTGCAGAAGCGGAACGGCTTCCTGCTCGTCTCGCGGCAGTAGAAAGCGGTCGCGGCTGTTTTGAGTAATGGTTGTGAGTCCCGCCGCGCGAAATTTCTTCGGGTGTTCGGCTCTGCCCGGCACGATTTCAACGTAGAAATCGCCGAAGAATTTCGAGCTTTTCAAGCGAATGTTTTCGACAAGCTCAACTGATTCTTTGCCGTAAATAATGTTTTGAAAAATTTCGGATGATGTCTCGTCCCGTTGCCACGCGCAGTCGAACAACCGAACGATTTCTTTGACGCACGTTTTCGGAACTTGCAGACCGACGAGCCGCACGCCTTCGTCGGTCGTCGTGCGGACGATTTTGAACGCCGCGTCTTTGACGTTTTTGATTTGCCGCCAAACCGGAATCAACGCGCCGCTCAAAAGAAAAACGTCTTTTTTAACGAACGGCGGAATTTTCTCGACTTCCCCGTTCCACCAATCTTTCGCCTTGGCTTTCGGCACGAGCCGATAGCGCGCGGCGAGTTCCGCTTCGTCCGTGTAAAATATGTTTTTTCCAGACGGGCGGCTGACGGCGTAAGTTTGAAAACTCTCGCCGGTTTCAGGATTAGTGTGAATCAGAGACGCTCGCGCCGCGACGAATTCGGGTGCGTCGTTTCCGAGTTTGCGATAGAAATAAATTTCATCCGATTTTTCCAAATCGTAGAAGCGCGCCGGAAAGGTTGCGACAATCGTTTCCAACTCGTAAAGATGCGTCGTCGCGCCCGTCGCCGCGTCGCGGTGAATCAGTTGCGGGTCGCGTCTGATTTTCACCGATTTCGCGCGAATGTCTTCGAGTCCCAAGTCGTATTTTCCCGACGCTTTCAGATGCTCGACGGTTTCGGTGTAAGTTTTGTAAAAATATTCAAAAAGCGCGTTCTGCCGATTCACTTCGAGCGAGAGCAGGCGATTGAAAAACCGAATGATGTTTTGTTTTTCGCTTTCCTTCAAAAATTCTTCGTCGCTCGATTCGGACTTGGCTAGCAAGCCCATATCCGAGAGCGCGTGTTTTGGATTTTCCAGCCCAGGTATAGGGAAACCTGCCAAAATGCGCTCATAGACGATTTTTAGCGCGGCACGACCCTCTTTAGACTCCAGGTTAAACTTTTCGAGACCGCCGATTTGATTCGCGCGACGGTCGCCTTTGTTGAGCGCGCCCGTGTTGGCGAGCCTTCTGGCAATCGAAGTCGAAAAGCGTTTTTCGCCGCCGAGTTCGGTGTAAATAAGCAAGTAGACGGGCGGGCAGACTTGATTGCTGCGATGCGAGCGCCCGAAATCCTGAAGCTGTTTGTCGGCTGACCATTTCAGTTCGGCGGCGATGTGTTCGCGCCGCTGCTGGTTGCCGGCGCGTTTGTCGGAATGGAGACTGTCGCCGGTGGCGGCGACTTCCGACATAATGGCGATGCGCTTACGTCCGCCTTGAAAATTCTGAAGCTCGTGCAGATTCGTTTGACGCTGCGGAACGCCAGCGATTCCGCGCGGGCGATAGGCGAAGTCGCCGTTCGAGAGTTTCACGAGCCGATTTTTGCGCCCGGTCATTTCCGCCACGTTTTCCGCGCCGAAATGATTGATTATCTGGTCGAGCGGATGTTCGGGAAGTTGCAGAGTCGAAAGGCGGTCGAGCAATTCCTGCTTCATTGCGAGCGCGACTTTCGAGTGAATCTGCTCTCCGTTTTCGCCCAAAAGCGGCTCGTATTTCGTTTTCTCCGTTACGTTGTCGGTAACTTCCTGGTAAAGAGCAGTCGGAAAGCAGTTTTCGATGAGCCGCGTTAAAGTTTCGCGCGGGCTGAAATCAAGGTCGGAAATCGCTTCTTCCTCGTCAGCCGAACGCGCCATCTGTCTGGTCATATTCGCTTCGCCCGTGCTGGTAATTGAAACGATGATTGAATGCCGTTCGGCGAGCGCGCGTTCGATTTCACGCAGCAGTGTCGGGACTTTAAAGGCGGTGATAATCGCTTTTGTGCAGCGTTGATGTTCCGCCCAGAAATTGTTGACGACGAATCGCCGCAAAAACTTTTCGCTGTTCGTGAGGGCGAGTGCCTTTTCGGTTTTCTGCAAAATCGCCTGCCACGCCCGCGCCATATTGTCATACATCTCGCGCTGATGTTCGGTTAAATAATGCACGACTTCGCGGTATTCGACCGCCAAACCGGATTCTTTGTCCGCGCCCATCGAAAGGCTGCCGCAGAAGTATCTGCCCATCGCTTTGAGGTCGCGCGCGACCATTTCCATCGCGCCGACTCCGCCTTCTTCGATCTCCTGCGCGAACTCGGCGAAATCCGCAAACGCAGTTCCCTGCCCCCAGAGTCCGAGCCGAATCATATAAGCCAGATGCCGCACATCTGACGCGGCGGTTGCAGAAGAATAAATAACGCTGTAATCGGGAAATTTTTATACGTCTTGAATTTCGACGACCGCCGCGCCGGTTTGAGTCGAGACGCGCTCGTTTTCGGCGAAGAAATTTTTGGCTTTGTGTCCTTCGTCGAAAATTAAAATTCCTTCGCGGTCGAGCCATTTCGTTAATTGGTCAATCCGGCGATGTCCTTTTCTCGATTTAGCGATGAGCGATTGATAAGTGCAAAAAATAACGCCTTTCGAGAGCGTAATTTCTTCTTCCGGCTTGTAATCGCCGACGAGTTGAATCGGAATGTGAATTTTCAGACGCTGCATCTCATCTTTGATGGCTTTGATTAAATCCGATTTGACGCTGAACCAAACCGTTCGCTTTCTGCCCGAAAACCAGTTGTCAAGAATAATGCCCAGAAGCGTGGCGGTTTTGCCGACGCCCGTTCCGTCGCCGATGGAGATTCCGGCGCGTGCCGCAGCATCGCAGGGCAAAATTTGGGCGTGCGCTTGTCCGGCGTAAATGATTCGTTCGAGCTGAATTTCCGAAATTTCCCCGCTTTCGATTAAGTTTTTAGGAAGATACGGGCGATGAGTCGGGCGCGGCGGTTGAATGTTCGCTAAACCGGGCGTTTCGACGATTTTCCCCGGATGTTTCGACCCGCCTCTCAGATGGCGGCATTCGTAAAGATTTTCCTCGGCTTGAGCGATGGCTGCCGCCACTACTGGCTGAACTTCCCCGTGTTGCATCGGCGTCTGAGCCGCTGAATCTGGTTCGGCGTCTGAGCTTTGATTTACTTCGATTTCATCGGCTATTTCGTTAAATGCGGCGTTAGCGCCGGCAATAGTGGCGAACGGCTTTTCTGCAACTTCAGTTTGAGTTGGATTTATCATTTTATTTTTAATCGAGAAGAGATTTCTTCGGTGGTCTTGACTTGTGTTTCAGGCAGCTTTGAATAACCGAAGCGATTGTTTCGTTAGTCGAATACGTCGGCGTATTTCAGACATTCTTCGAGAGTTCGGCAACCGGCTTCCAAAACAGCGCTTCTCTTTTCGCCACGCTTAGTTGCTTCGCTCGACTCTTTCTTGACGACACAGAAAATGCTCGTCGCCGTGGTCGTTCCGTATTTGTAAAAAGCGTTTTTCGGCAGGTGAATAATTGCGCGGAGGTCGAACTCTTGTGCGATTTCGTTCCAAAAAAATCGCGCCTTATCCGTTTTCGTAGCCGATTCCGTTCCCAGCAAAGCAACCAGCCTGCCTCCGGGTTTCAGACGCGAAAGCGCGGAACGAACGTGCCGAAATCCATAATTTGAATCGTTGGTTTTCGTTCTTCCGGCGCTCGAACTAAACGGCGGGTTCATCAGCACACCGTCCGGTTTGATTTCTTCTGGCAGAAAATCATCCAAGAATTCGGCATTGTAACCGGTCGGCTTATAGCCTTGTATTTCAAGCAAAACGCGCCGCCTAGCTGATAATTCATTGAGGTGCAGCCGACAGTCAGCCATTTTGAGCCATACCGCAAGCGAACCTGTTCCGGCGGACGGTTCAAGTATGAAATCTTTTTCAGACGGATTTAAGATTTTCGCCATCAAAAACGCTATACCAGGCGGAGTGCTGAATTGCTGTAGATTCTGTTGTTCGCCGCTTCGCCAGCTTTGCGTTGAGATTTGTTTCTCTAAACGCTCTAACGCGGCAAGAATTCCAAATCCTTCGATATCTGGGATAATGGAATTTCGGTCATATTCTGTTGAAACATATTTGTTGACCGCAACCTCCAAAATCTCGTGCGCCAAGTGAACGTCATTATCTCCGGCGACGCTTTCAATTCCCTGTTTTCTGCAAATTTCAAGCAACCCAAGATTTGATATTTTTTCGTCCTGCGCGAGTTTGCTAACTATTTTTTCGACTGCTTTTTCGACTTGCTCTTTTTCAAACATCGCCTATTACTTACCGCTTTTTTAAGGTTTTACTGATGATATTCTGTTGATGTTCAGATGATATATAGAATAAATAAAAGAAATGAACGAGTGTTTATAATTATGGTGATAATATAAATAAGAGTGTTTTGTAATGTAGTAACGTAAATCGTTAAAGTAAAACTTGAAGTAATAGAAAAGTTGATTTATAAATAATAAGCGGATGAAAACAATTATGGATAAAAATTCAACTAAAGTGATTATGATTGGGGTTTTCAAAGGCGGCGTTGGAAAAACGACGACGACGATAAATCTGGGTCACGCTTTAGCACTGCAGAAAAAGAATGTTTTGATTGTCGACCTCGACCCGCAGGGAAATGCTACGCGCGGTTTGGGCTATGAAGTAACTGAACTAACGCCGACCGTCTATACGGTAATGAAGGGCCTTAGTCGCGCTGAAGAAAGCATCGGGCAGGTTCGAGAAAACCTTTTCCTTCTGCCGTCGAATCGAACGACCGCGCTACTCGAAACCGAATTGGCGAGCGAAGTCGGACGCGAAAAAATCTTGGCGCGGGCAATGAAAAGCCTCGACGGATTCGATTACATTTTGCTTGATTGCGGACCGGGTTCGACCATTGTAAACGTCAACGGGCTAGTTTATTCGACCGACGTTTTGATGCCGATTGAAATCGGAGTGGATTCGGTCGAGGGCGTTGACGATTTTATCAAGGCGAAAGAGGCAATCTGCCAAAAACTGGAAATTGACACGCGCCTAATGGGAGCCGTGATGACGAAGGTTGACCGTCGTTTGACGCTCACCGAAACGATTCTTTCGCATTGTCAGATGTCGTTCGCAAATAAATTTTTCGCCCAAATCAGAACCGACACTAATTTGGGACACGCGCGCGGTCATCGGCAGACTATTTTTGAGTATGACCGGCGCAGTCGTTCGGCTGAGGATTACTCGAATATGGCAAGCGATATAATCAAATGGTTTAAGAAGGATAAAGCATATGCCAGTTAAAAAAGGAAACGGTAAAAAAAGCGGGTTTTCACTAGCTCCAATAACGCTATCAGAACCGGTCAAGACAACCGACGGTTTTACAAATCTGGTTGACGCGCCCGCGTCGAAAGAAGAGGCGACAAAAGCGGAGCAGGGAAGCGACAGCGTTACAGATAAAAAACCGGAAACAAAACGGGAAGTTTCCGCCGAAGTTAAAACCGCAAAATCAAAACCCGCCCGCTCGAACGGCGCGAAGGTTGACCAATCGCCAACAAAAGATACAAATCGCAGCGAGACTGAAGAAAAATCGGCGGAAAACCTGAGTTTGACCGAAGCCGAACTGTTGCGGATTCTCGACGCGGACAGTCTCGACGAAATCTACGAGCTGACTGACGTTCTGCGGGCAAGCTCGCTTAAGCTCTACGCCACTTTAGTTCGGCTCGCGGATTCGCGCGGGCGGACGCGCGTGAAAAACCACGAATTGATGTCGAAAGCGGGAATCAAAGGCATTGCGACGCTTTACAAACAGGAACGCTGGCTGATGGATTTAAAGCTGCTCGAAAAAAAGGCGAAGCCCGGTCCGCACGACGGCAGCAGCTACGTCGTTCATAAACTTGAGAGTTTGCCGCTTCCTAACGAAATATACGAAAAATTCGACGAATATTTGTCGAGTTTGAAATAGCCTAAACTCGCGCCCAACGTAAATTGCTTATACGGAAACGGAGTATTTTGGGAGAATAATTGAGTAACCACCCTCGTCGGTAGAATGCGTTATATATGCCGCTGATTACTTGCCCGGATTGTCAAAAACAAATTTCAGACGCCGCTCCATCGTGCGCTAATTGCGGGCGTCCGTTGAAAGCAACGCCGGAGAGTTACACTGAAAAAATGTCGAGAGTGCAGTATGATTTGACCTTCGTCTGGATTGTCGTGCTGGCATTAATTTTGGTGGGCGCCGGATGCGTCTGGTTATACAATTATTTTGCCGGAAGTTAGATGTTCTCCAGATTTACGAGATTGAGTTTTTTACCATAACTCACGGTTTACAAAAGATTGCTCATCCCAAATTTTTAGGACTTCATCACGGCATTTTTCGCCGAGCGCGGAAAGCCATTCGGCGAAAGAAATTTCGCGCAAATCTTCGCCTTTGAGAAGCGCATCATCCACGCCTTTTTCGTTCTCCTTCCAAACGAGAATTTTCGTCTCGGCTTGATTTTCAACGTCGTCGAAACGCTGTTTGACGAGTTTCGCAAGCTGACGGGCGACCGCCGGATTTTCGCGGAAGTCATTGTCGAAGGCGAGATAAACCGCTTTGCCGCGCGAAACATTAACCAGAAGCTCGTGGGCGCAAGCAACGCCGCCGGTGGCGACGGCTAAAAAGTCCGGGCGCAAACGGTTTACGACATCCGCTTTGAGCGCGCCTTCGGTGATGAGAATCGGTTTATTTGTATTTATCGCCGCCCCAAAAGTTTTCCACGCCGCGTAGTGAAGCGGAGTTCCGCAGCCGGCACTGTTCATCGCGGGAAGCGAAAGCCACAAATACCTTTTTTCGGTCGGTTTGAGCGCGCCGGTAAAGCGAATCTGGCAGGCTTGAATTTTTCCCGTCGGACCGCGATAGGGAATAAGCAGCATCGCCTTTCGGAAATCGCGGTCTTGCCACAAACACGCCGCGCCGTTTTCATCAGTCCAAAATCCGGGAACGTGCCGAATGCCCAATGGATTTTCTCGAACAAAAGCGGGAAAAGTTTGATTCAAAAGAAGGCGAAGCCGCGCGGCTAAATCTCGCCTTTCTTCGGCGGAGCAGGGAAGACTTCCGTAATCGTCGAAATTATCAAGCCCGCGCTCGATTAAGCCTTTCGCGCCGTGAGTTAATTGCGCGTAACGGCTCGCGGGCGACAGACGCAGCAAAGTCCGGTAAACGAAATCGCGTATTTCGAGCGGCGCGAACGGTATTTCTTCGACCGGTTTGAAACGATTTTTCGGCTCGCTCGAAAAGTACCGCGGCTGGTTCAATAACTCGCGGTCGTGGTAAAAAACGCCCCAGCCTTCTTTGCGGCTCAGGCGGTCGGCGCCGTCGGTTACGCGAGCGCAAAACGAGATTTTTTCGTCTGCCGTCCGGCTGCACCAATCGGGTTTGCCGCAAATCAGACACGGCTGGCGTCGCGTGGCTCGTCTGTAGCGCGAATCTCCCATCTTGATTTCGACTCCAAAAAATACAAAGCCTTTTTACTCGCCGCTCGCGTTGTCGTCAGCCATTTCCGATTCAGGTATTCAGACAAGTTAATACTTCGGCTTCATTTCTTCGAGCCGCCGATCCATATCGCGGAAAAATCCAGTGACGACCGTCGCCGCCATCCGCAAATGCGCCGCTTCTTCGGCGGAATTTTTATTAATCAATGCGGCTTCGTTGCGTCCGGCGAACGTAACGTCGTTGGCTTTTACTTCCAAACCGTAAGACTGATTGATTCCCGCCGTTTGAATGCCTGCGCCTTGTTTGGCTGCGCCCGCGCTGATGCTCGCTCCCTTCTGAATCGCTCCGATGGTCGCGTCGGCGTTTTGATTAATGCTCGTCTCCATCTTCGCTTGATAGGCTTCGCTCGTTTCTCTCTGCGAAGAAAGCGTTCGCGTGTTTTGACCGAGATTGAGCGTATATTGCTCGTCGGTCAGCATATTCATCGTTTCTTCGCGGATTTGCGTCGTGTCGCCGCCGGCTATTTGTGCAACGCCGCCTGCCAGCCCGCGCGTTCCAATAACGCCGCTGCCGGGAACCATATTGAGCGTGTTTTCACGCGCCTGCACGCCGTTTTCGATGAATCTTTCGCCTTTTTGCTTCGCTGAATCAAAACCCATACGATTCGTCCGGTCGGTGAAGTCAACGCGCTGAGACTGAATTTCGCGCTGCGTCGCGGCGTTCGTTTGCTGCAACTGCATCGTCCGGTTCGAGTTGGTAATCAGCATATTCGTCGTTTGATTACCGTAAATTTGACCGAGCGTTGTTTGCAGACTTCCTTGCACGCCGGAGAGCGATTGTATTCGTCTCGCGTCGGTTTGTAGTTTTCCGGCTTCCAAAGCGGCTTTAGCGTTCGCTTTTTCCGAGTTATAAATTCCCTGAATTTGAGTATTTTCCGCTTGACGGTTAATCGCCGCACCTGCCACCAATCCGTAAGTTTCAAGAGCCGTGCCGACAACGGAAAGCATCCAGCCCATCGAAACCTGATTGACCGATTCATACACTTGCCCGCGCAGGAGTTTATATGCAAGCACGACGCTCAAAATGTATGACAGGGAGGCTATGAAAAACAAAAAAGTCACGATTGCCGCGCTCGAACCCGGATCGTAATTTCCGCTCGAAATGATTTTCGCCGTATTTGGGTCGAGCGTGTAAAGCGGCTCGTTATTGTAAATCGAAAGCGCGATAATTCCGATGCTGTAAGCGATATACATCGCCACTTCTTTGACAATCGGATACGACAAACAGAATGTTGCCACGCCCCAGCAAAACGGGTAAAAAGTCTGCGCGGCGAATTTATCGTCGAAACCCAATGCCGCCATAATCGGCGACGCGAGCTTTAAACCGATGAGAATAAAAAGACCGGCGAGCGCGAGCAGAATGCCGCCGAATTTGATGATGTTCTGGCTGACGACGACGAGCGAAAACATTCGCGGCATATTCCAGTTCAGAAAATTCAAGTCCGCCGTAATGTCGGCGACCGAAGATTCCTTGTTGTTTATCACGCCCAAGATGCCCGGCTGACCATTCGGCAAAGTATCGGCGATGATGGCGTTCGGGTCTTCGACGCTGAAATTCGCCTTCACGTATTGGCGCATTTTTTCGTCGAAATCTTTGACTAACCAGTAGTTCGCGCTTTTCAGGGGTTTTGCTATTTGTTTGCCGACGAGCGTGAAAACGTCCAGCAAATACGGCGCGCTGCCGATGATGAGCATAAAGCAGAGCGTCCGAGCGCCCCAGCGAAAGAGCAACTCGACCGAGTAACCGCGCTCGTCCGAGAATTTTCGCAAGAATGAGATGATAAGAACGAAGCTGGCGATAATCCACGCGAAAAAGGTTAAGTAGGGAAGCATCGGTTTGACGACCGTATTCAACACCGAGGCGAAGAGCCAGTCTTTTGCCGTCTTCATCATATTGTCAATCTGTTTATTGAATGACGGAGCAGCGGGACGCGGGACGGGCGTTGGAACGGGCGTAGTATTTGCGACGGGCTGCGGCTCGGTGTTCAATTTATCATCTTCGAGCGCGGGCATAAACGGGCTGTCATTGTTGATTTGATTCAGCACATCGTCGGTGTAAATCGGCTTGCCGTTTATCTCGCCGATTGGCGTTTGATTTTGGGCGAACGATTCGATTGCCGAGACCGAAACGAACAGCAGCAAAATTCCCAGAACGGCGACAAATTTCGACAGGCTTTTGATTTTTGATTTTTCGTTTTTCGATGACATTTTGATTGCTCCGTTTTTTGGTTCTCACCGCATTTACCAAGGAAATTGATTGTCGAGCGGGTCGTTTTTCCAGACTTCGTATTTTTCAAGCTCGGAATAAAATTCCTGACTGCCGGTGGTGATGGTCGTCATCATTTCTTCCGTTTGACGGATTTGTTTTCCGAATTCTTCCATTTGCTCGATTTTCAAACCGTATTGTTTGCACTTTTCCTCGATTTGCTTTTTCAACTCGTCGAGGCGTAGTTCCAACGTGGCAATGCGCGAGCCGATTGCGCGGAGCTGCGCGAGCATTCCTTCGATTTTGTCTTGTTGACTGCTGGCAATATTCCTGAGTTCGGTTACACGGTCTTGCAGTTCGGCTTGTTCTTTGTAAAGCAGGGCGAGTTCCGCCAAAATCATTTCGCGGTCGTAAAGCATCCGCTCGAAAGACGAGTCGAGCCGCGCGAGACGTTCCAAGTTTTTAAGACTCGCGTCGGCGTTTCTACCGATGGCGTGTTTCAGGTAATCGTCCAGATCGCGTTTATTCGCTTCCATATCGAAAATCCCGTTGCGGTAACGGCGCGAAATGCTGACAACGGCTTGAATCTCGCTTCTGATGGAATTTTCGATTTGCCGTTTCAGCTCGTAAACACCTTTGACGATTCTTCCGACCGCCGCCCAGCCTTCGACCATCTGCTTGTTTTTCGTGATTTGCTCGTCAACGACGGAAAGGATTCCGCGAAGGTTTGAGACCTGCTCAATCGCTTTTTGATACATCGTCGTATATTGCTCGATGGTTTTAATCCAGCGGCTGGCTTCCTCGATTTTCTTGGCGACCTGCAGCGCGTAGTTTGTCGCGTCGAATGTCGCAAACTGCGCCCGTGCCGGCGGCACGGCTGGAAACATCAGAAAGGAAAATAAAACAAGTGCGATGGCGAATTGATGAATAAATTTCGGGTTTTTCATAGTTTTTAATTTCTTGATTAAGCTGTGTTGCGAGCAGCGAAAGTTCTCAGC
>CAXTMQ010000124.1:0-12774 GCA_964245305.1 uncultured Pyrinomonadaceae bacterium | reverse complement strand
GCGGAAGTTTACGGTCCGTTTGCGAATGAAGAACTCGTCGGCAAAGCTCTTGCGCCGATGCGCGAACAAGTCGTCATTGCGACGAAATTCGGTTTCAACATTGACGCGGACGGAACGCAGCATCAAAATCCGAATCTCAACAGCCGACCGGAACACATCAAAGAAGCCGTCGAAGGTTCGCTTCGCAGGCTGAAAACCGATTACATAGATTTGTATTATCAACATCGCGTTGATCCGAACGTGCCGATTGAAGAAGTGGCGGGCGCGGTCAAGGATTTGATTGACGCGGGCAAAGTCAGACATTTCGGTTTGTCGGAAGCCGGAGTCGAAGTCATTCGCCGCGCACATTCGATTCAGCCGGTCACGGCTTTGCAGAGCGAATATTCACTTTGGTGGCGCGAACCGGAGGCGGAAATTTTTCCCGTGCTTGAAGAATTGGGAATCGGTTTCGTTCCGTTCAGTCCGCTCGGAAAAGGTTTTTTGACGGGAAAAATCGATGCGAACACGACATTTGACAGCACCGATTTTCGCAACACGGTGCCGCGTTTTTCGGAAGAAAATCGTAAAGCGAATCAGGCTTTGATTGATGCAGTCGCCAAATTCGCCGCGCAGAAAAACGCGACTCCGGCGCAAATCGCGCTGGCTTGGGTTTTGGCGCAAAAGACGTGGATCGCGCCGATTCCGGGAACGACGAAACTGCATCGCCTCGAAGAAAATCTCGGCGCGGCGGACATCGAACTTTCAGCCGATGATTTGCGCGAACTCGACGATCTGACAAAGCAAATCGAAGTGCGGGGCGAGCGATATTCGGAAGGCGCGCAGAAGATGATTAATCGTTGAGATGTTCGTAATTCTGATTAGAAGAGGCTGCCAAAGAGATGCGGTAGAAAAGAAAAATTAAGTTGATGGGATGAAGCATATAAAAATGCCGGATAATAAAACGGTCGGCAAATTTGTCTGATCGCCCTTTCAAAATTAAACTAAAGATCTTTTATGCAGAGCGTTTTCGTTCAATACGTCGAACTTATCCTGATAATTCTCGGGTTGGTGATGCTGGCTAATAAACTGCGGCTGGCTTATCCGATTGCGCTGGTTGTCGGCGGCTTGGCGGTTAGTTTTATTGACGGATTTTCGCGCATTACGATTGACCCGGAAATCGTTTTCTTTATCTTTCTTCCGCCGCTGCTTTATGAAGCCGCGTGGCAGGTTTCGTGGAAGGAATTTTGGCGTTGGCGGCGGCTGATCGCGGGCTTTGCATTTCCGATTGTCATTATCAATTCGTGCGTCGTCGCGCTCGTTTCGTGGTGGCTGATTCCCGACTTTACTTTGGCGTTGGGATTTCTGCTCGGCGGAATTGTCGCGCCGCCAGACGCGGTTTCGGCGACGACGATTATGCACCGCGTCAATGTTCCGAAATCTCTGGTCAGCATCGTCGAAGGCGAAAGCTTGCTCAACGACGCTTCATCGCTGATCGTTTTTCGTTTTGCGATTGCCGCCGTCATCACCAAACAATTTTATTTTCAGGAAGCGGCGATGAGCTTCATTCTCGTCGTCGTGATGGGAATCTTAATCGGTTTGCTGGTCGGACTGATTTTCTACGCGATTCATCGTTTTCTGCCGACCACGCCGAGCATCGAAATCGTTTTGACCATTGTTACGCCGTATTGTATGTATTACGCGGCGGAACATTTTCAATTTTCGGGTGTGCTGGCGGTCGTCAGCGGCGGATTGTTTTTATCGAGCAAACGACAGAGCATACTTTCATTTGAAAGCCGCATTCAAGGAGTCAACGTCTGGACGAATCTGGTTTTTGTTTTGAACGGTTTGATTTTTCTGCTCATCGGACTCGAATTGCCGAATATCGCCGCACAACTCGGCGACATCAGACTCGCCAGCGCGATTTGGTATGGATTGATAATTTCCTTCGTGCTGATCGCTGCTCGGCTCGGCTGCACTTTGGGAACATCGGTTTTCACCAGATTGATGAGTAATTTCATCACGGTCGCCGACGATAATCCGGGCTGGCGCAATCCATTGATCTACGGCTGGATCGGAATGCGCGGCGTGGTTTCGCTGGCGATGGCTCTTTCGATTCCGATTTTAATCAATGAAACACAGGCGTTCCCGTATCGCAATCTGATACTTTTTATCACGTTCATCGTCATCCTTGTAACGCTGGTTTTTCAAGGCTTGACACTTCCTTGGGTAATCAAAACAATCAAGCCCGAAGACAGATTCACGACAATTTCCGAGCCGCGACAGGAAGTAATTATCCAGAAGAAAATCGCTCTGACCGCGCTTAAATATCTCGACGAAAAATACGACGAAGAAGATGAATCGAACGAATACATTGACAATCTGCGCTCGAAGTTAAAGATTGATTTGGATTATTTCGAGCAAATTCTCAACGAAGAAAAATCCGGCGAAAACGCCGCAGCCGCGCTTAAAAACAGTCAAACCGCATATCTCGAACTATTGGAAGAAAAACGGAAAATTCTCAACAAGATGAATCAAAAAAGCGAGTTTGACGAGGAATTAATCAGAAAATATCTCTCGCTGATTGACATCGAAGAATACAAAATCCGCGAAAGAGAATTGTCTGCACAGAGCAAAGAAATTTAGTTGACAAAGGTATTTTCAATTTTCGATTTAAAGTTTCAATTTAATCACTTCCGAACCGGCGAGCAGATACGCGCCCGCGCCATAGACTTCCCAGCTTTCTTCGGTAAAATTTTTGCGCGGGTCTGCGCCGATGGGCTGCGTCCAGCCGACTTTGCCGTCCGCGTGAACGAGCGTGTTCAAACCCGTCCAGCCTTTTTTGATCGCCGGAAGATATTTATTTTTATCCAAAATTTTATTGTTCACGCCCCACGCGAGCGCGTAAATATAAAATCCCGTTCCGCTCGCCTCGCCGCCCGGATACGAATCGGGATCGAGCAGACTCGAACGCCAAAGCCCGTCGGATCGCTGTAAAGTGATAATTTTTTCCGCCATTTCACGATACAGATTTTCGTAAAAAGCGCGTTTCGGATAGTCTTTCGGCAATTCCGACAAAAGCCTCGCCAAACCGCCGAGAACCCAGCCGTTGCCGCGACTCCAAAATATTTTTTTGCCGTTCGTTTCCCTTTTTCCTCCGCCTTTCGCATCAAGCAAATATCCGGCATCGCGGGCGAAAAGATGTTCCTGCTTGTCGTAAAGAAGATCGTAAGTTTCTTGAAACAATTTATCATTCGTCGCCAGATAAGAATTTTCCTTCGTTTCTCTGGCAAGTTTGGCGAGCGTCGGCGGAGCCATAAAAAGCGCGTCGCACCACCACCAGGTGATGCCGTGTTTTTCGGCTTCGACGCTTTTTTCGGTTTGCAGACGCTTGATAACATCAACAGTCGGCTGCAAAATTTTCGCATCTTTTTTTATGCGGTAAACGTCGAGATAAGTTTGATTAACGGCGATGTCGTCGGCGTGGTCAAAACGCTTTCCGGACTGCCATCCGGTTTGCCTGCCCAAATCAAGAAGCGCGTTCATTAATTCCTGTGATTTCGTCGTTTGATACGCGGCGAAAATTCCTGCGTAAAACGCGCCGTTCGTCCAATCGTTCAACTCGTGTTTCGGATTTTTTAACTGCCACTCGGCGACTTTCAGCATTCGGGCTTTGGTAAAATTTTTCCCGAAAATATTTTTATCCTGCGCCGCGAGATTCACCGACAAAATCAACAAAATCGCTATCGAAAGCAATTGTTTTATTTTCATAAAAATTAGAAAATTTCGACGAACTATTTCAACTGGCAAATGTCCAGAACATTCATATCCGTATAGTCAAGATTTTCGCCGCCCATCGCCCAGACGAAACTGTAATTCGACGTGCCAACGCCCATATGAATTGACCACGGCGGCGAGAGAACGACTTGTTCGTTTTCCATAACCATCGTTCTCGTATCTTCGGTTTGCCCCATAAAATGCATAATTCTGGCTTTTTCATCGAGGTCGAAATACAAATAAACTTCCGAACGCCGTTCGTGAATATGCGGCGGACAAGTGTTCCAAACGCTGCCCGTTTCGAGCGTCGTCAAACCCATTACAAGCTGCGACGATTCGCAAACGCCCGGAATAATTAATTGATAAACCGTTCGCACATTTGACGTTTCAACCGCGCCGAGATGCAGTTTATTCGCGTCTTCGGCAGTCAAAAGTTTTGTCTCGAAACGCTTGTGCGCCAGCGTCGAAAGCAGATAAAATTTCGCCGGATTTGCCGCGTCAACGGATTCAAAGGAAACTTCCACGCTTTCTTTGGCAATGTAAAGACAATCCTTTTTGCCGAGGTCAAAACTCGCGCCGTCAACTGTAATTTTTCCTGTTCCTTCGCCGATGTTAATCGCGCCCATTTCGCGGCGGTCGAGAAACGGTTTGCCCTTCGCCGATTCGGGTTCTTCGTGCGTCGGCAGAGAAATTTTTTCGCTCACAGGATACGCGCCGCCGACGGCGATGCGGTCGAAATGCGAATAATTGAGCCGCACTTCGTTTTCGGCGAAAATTTCGTTCACTAAATAAAGCTCGCGCAAATCATCGTTTGTCGCGCCGTAAATTGATTCGGGATGCGTTGCGTAAAAAGTTTTTTGATACATAATGTTTTGTTTTTCTTTGTCTCGCGCTAAAATTCAGTCGGCGATTGATTTAAATTTCTTTGAGATAATTTTCCGATTCTCCGAATTAAAATGTCGAATCAGCTTGATAAAAATATCGCCGGAAAAGGCTCGCCCGAAACGGATTTGAACGCAAAGGATTTTCGTTCGATTCTCGACGCGGCGTTAGAAAAAATCCCTGCCGGCTCAAAAGCTTTGGCGATTATTTCCGACAAAACGCGCGACGATAACACGCCTCAACTTTTTCCGATTGCCGCCGAAATTCTAGCCGAAAAAAACGTCTCGAAATTCGACGCGCTTGTCGCCCAAGGAACGCATCCAGCGATGTCTGACGCTGACAAACTCGCCAAAATCGGCGCGAAATCTTTAGCCGACGTTCCGAATCTGCAAAACATTTTCGACCACGATTGGAGCGATCCGTCAAGGTTAACCGTCATCGGCGAACTCGATGCCGAGCGAGTCAAAACGATTACGAACAATCTGTTCGACCAACCGATAAAACTTTCAATCAATAAACTGCTCGCCGCCGGAAATTACGATTTCGTTTTAATTTTCGGCGGAGTCGTTCCGCACGAAGTCGCCGGTTTCGCGGGCAGCGCGAAATATTTTTTCCCCGGCGTAGCAGGCGCGGAATTAACACACGCGACGCACTGGCTTGCCGCGCTTTCATCAATCGAAAACATCATCGGCAGAATCGAAACGCCGACCAGACAGCTGATCGAAGCCGCCGCCGATTTTGTTCCCGCCGACGTGATTTCAATCACGTCGGTCGTTTCCCGAACAGCGGAAAATCGTCTGCAAACACACGCGCTTTTCGCCGGAGATTTTCGGACTGCTCTCAGAAAAGCCGCCGAAGTTTCGCGCCGAATTCATATCAAATATACACATCGAAAATACCGGCGCGTCGTCGCTCTGCTCGACGAACATTACGAAGAGCTCTGGCTCGGCGGAAAGGCAAGTTACCGGCTCGGCGCGATTATCGAAACCGGCGGCGAGCTAATAATTTACGCGCCGCATCTGAAATGCATTTCCGAAACGCACGGCGAACTGATCGAACGATTCGGCGGTTACGCGCCGCTCGAAACGATCAAGGAACTCGTCGCCGCCTCCGGCGAATTACAGGAAAATCTCTGCGTCGCCGCGCATCTCGCGCACGTCGCTTACGCCGGACGAACGGACGAAAACGGCGCAGTCAAAACCCGTTTTAAAATCACGCTCGCTTCAAAAGTTGACGCGGAAACTTGCCGTCGCGTCAATCTCGGATTTATGGATTTTCAAAAATTCAACCGCGCCGATTTTGAAAACGACAACGACACTTTAATCGTCGAACGCGCCGGACGCGATTTGTATTTAGTCGAACCGCGCGAAGATTAAATAAATTTCAACGCGCCATCCAGCCGCCGTCAACTACTAAAATATGCCCTTGCAAATAATCGCTTGCCGCCGAAGACAAAAACACCGCCGCGCCAGCCAGATCGTCGGGATTTCCCCAGCGTCCGGCGGGAATTCGTTCAAGAATTTGACGGTTGCGCGTCTCGTCCGCACGAAGCGCGGTCGTATTATTCGTCGCCATATAACCCGGCGCGATGGCGTTGACGTTGATGTTGAATTTCGCCCATTCATTTGCCAACGCTCTGGTTAATCCGGCAACGCCCGATTTTGAAGCGGTGTAAGCGGGAACGGTAATTCCGCCCTGAAACGACAGCAAAGACGCGATATTGACGATTTTCCCGCCGCCGTTTTCGATCATATTTTTGCCTGCCGCCTGACTCAAACGAAAGATGCTCGACAAGTTGACTTCCAAAACCGTCGCCCAATCTTCTTCGCTGAAATCAACCGCCGGAGCGCGGCGAATCATTCCGGCATTGTTGATTAAAATATCAATTCTGCCGAATTCTTTGACGACGTTTTCGATTAGTTTTTTCGGCACTTCTTTGTCGGACATATCGCCCGCGAACGATTGCGTTTTACGTCCGAATTTTTCAATCGAAGCGCAGGTTTCGCCGGCTTCATTTTCAAAATGACAATGCGCCGCGACATCCGCGCCCGCTTCGGCTAAAGCGTTTGCCATCGCTTGTCCCAAGCCGACCGACGCGCCCGTAATCAGCGCGACTTTCCCGTCGAGTTTAAATTTTTCGAGAATACTCATAGCTTTTAAACTACTTCTTTTCGTCGGCTTTTTGAAAATCAATTACTGCAATATAATATTTCTCCAATCAATCGGCGGCGGAATTTCGCCGATCATTTTCGCGTATTTTTCGTCTTTGTAAATTGAATTCGCGCGGCGCATCAGCGGATAAAGTTTTTCGATTTTGAGCGGTTCGATTTGCTTGTGTTTCCAACTTTTTTCGTTGCCTTTAAATTGAAACAAATAATCAAGCGCACTTCTGATGCCGCCGCTTTTCGCCGTTTGAAAATGCCATAAATCAACGCCGACACTTTCGCCCAGAATCGCCAGTTGAATCAAACCGTCGAGATTCATCACGCTGTAATCCCAAGATTTCGTGCGTTCGAGTTCGAGCGGTTGTTCGCCGTTCGTAGCGATTTGCGCGGCGATGCGATTTTGCTTCGCGTTTTCGAGAATCGTTTTCGCCAAATCTTTTTTCCCGACGAAAAGCGCGAACGATGCGGTTTGCACATCGTAAAAAGTGCCGTGATTATTTTTCGCCGCCGCTTCCGTAAGACCGTTTTTGCTCGTCAAAAGCCACGTCAAATATTTATTGAACCAACTTTCGAGATTTTTCTGATCGGTTTTCGACCACGATTTTGAATTTTCGAGTAAGCCGATTGCGTCAGCGACGCGCGTTAAATTTCTCGTTTCGATGATTCCGATTCCGCGTCCGGTATTCAAGCCGGGAATCGCCTGCGCGTATTCGAGATTCGGATTCATCCGCGTTTTTTCGTCAACAAACCAAAGACGCAAAATTTCCGACGCGCGTTTCGCGTAAACTTCGTCGCCGGTAAAATAAAATGCCAGGGTGAGCGGTTCGACGGTTTCGATCATTTGGTCTAAAAAATCGTGATCAGGATATTGTTTGATTTCGGGATTGCGTTCGCCGTCGCGCCGAACGTATGGAAGACCGTCTTTCGTGTCGGGATTTTTCCAGAAATACGGGGCTTGGCTCATATAATCGTGTCGGTCGCCGCTCGGCGGTATCGCCTTTTTCGCGGCGATTGAATTGATTTCAATTCGTAAAGCCTTCCGCGCGCTTTTTTCGAGTTCGACAATCGCGGATTTCGCCGCGGCATCATTTTTATTTAATTTTTCTCCTACTAAATTTCGCGCGCCGAGCAGAAAAACGCGCGGCGATTTTGCCTGAGAATTTTGAGCGAAAATCGTTTTCCCGCCAAGCGGCGACAAGAGAACGAAAGCGAAAGTTACGGCGCGCACTTTATTATTCATCGAAAAATTATTTGCTTAAAAAATCTTCCCGAATCGGCGAGAAAATATCTATCAAAACCACTTCTTCGTCGAGCATCGTCGCGCCGTGGCGGTTGTGCGGCGGAAAATGTAGAACGTCGCCCGCTTGCAAAATATGTTCTTCGCCGCTGATTGTAAATTTCACCTTGCCTTTAACGACCAACGTCATTTGTTCGTGCGGATGCGAATGTTCCGCCGTGACGACGAACGGCGCGAAACGAAAGCGGCACATCATCATATTTTGCCCGACAATCATTTGCCGCTCGATACCTTCGGCGGTTTTCTCAGCGGGAATTTTGCTCCAATCGGTAACTAAAGCCTCGATTGGCAATGTTTCAGCAGTCATAGTTTTTAGTAAATTTTCTATCTTTTAATTTCAGTCGAGCCGCGTTTATTTTAGTAATTCCAGAGTTATTTCCCAAATCGCGCTTTGTCCTTTTTTGAGCGCGATGTCGCTTGATTCGTAAACGAGATGAAGCGGAATCGCGCCCAAAACTCCTTTTCCGAGACGCGAATCGCCGGTCGCCGAAACGCTTCGATCCATTTTCCAATCGCTTTTGACGCGAACAGCCAGTTCGCCTTCGCGTCCGCTAAAAATCACGTCGCCGTTCGATTCGCTTTTGAATTTATCGTCGGTCGTCGGCACGGCGACGCGCCATTTTTTTATTGTTAAATCACGATTCGCCGTTAAAGTTTCGCGGCGCAGCAAGCGATTATTTTCCAACTTAAATTCGACTTCGCTCGTCAATCCGTTTTCAAAAACTTCGCCGGATTTGCTGCCGACTTTTCCCCATTTGCGCCAAACTATTTTTAGGGATTTGTTATCTGCCGCGGGAAAAATTTCGTCCGCGCCTTCGCTTGTCGCGTAAGTTTTGCCGTCTTCCATTTCAAGAAACGGCGCGAGCGACGGATAAACTTCTTCGACCGGCGCGGCAAATCCGCGCAGTCCGAACGGCGCGGGCAGATAATCGGCAACCGCCGGTTTTGTTCCCGTCGTGATCGGCAAAGCAAACTGAAAATTTCCCTGCCGAACAAGCCACGCGCCGAATTGTCGGTCGGCTTTTTTTTCAAAAAACTCAAATCTGTTGACATCAGGAAGTTTCGGCGCGGCGGGAATTTCACGAATATTTTCGCGTTCGAGAATCGGCATCAAAATCGCGTTGGCGAGAATAATTTTTCCGAACGAAGTTCCCGCCTGCTGCCATTCGCGTTGCGGATTAATGTATGAATAATTGCCGCGTCCGAATTTGAAAACGGTGAAAAGATGCGTTTCGTCGCTGTAATCTTTGCGAATCCAACGCCACGCGAGATTATAAAGACTCGCCAAATCTCGAATCGGCGCGGGACGAAATTCGGAATGCTGTCCGACGAAAGCGACGATTTCCAAAGTGTCGAGATAACTGACCAAACCCTGACTTCTGCCCCAATTATAGCCGTAGCCTTCGGGCGAAACTAAATCCCACCAGAGTTTCATCTGCTCTTTGAGCGATGGTTTCAATTTTTCCAGAATGTCTTTGCGACCGGCGATTTCCGCCGCGTCCCAGCAGAAACGCGCGTATTCGTTTGAGTAGCGATCATAACGTCCGGTCGGCGGATTATCGTCGGAATAAATTTTGCCGCTCGTGAATTGTTCGGCGGCGCGTTCGACGACCGAATCCAAAAACAGGCGATCTTTTAAAACGCCCATTTGAAAACTCATCGCCGCGACACGCGCCGCGACACCGAGATAATTTTCCGGCAAATTAATGACCTGCCGCTTTTTCGCATCGTAAAATCTGGTCGGATCGAGCAGCGCGTGCCATTCTTTTTTCTCGCTTTCCGAAAGGCTTTGCCAGACGGGGTTTTTTGATAAATCCGTGCCGTAATGACACAAAGCTAAAGTCGAATAAAGCTGCGCGAAAGCCTTGCCGCCGTTTCTGGCTTCGATCAAACCCATTTCGCCGATTGCCCGCGCCGTGTCTTTTCCGGCAATTGTTTGACTGCCGCCAATATCAGCTTGCGCGGCAAGGGCGCGGGCGAAACTTCCCCACGAAAATTCGCCGACGGTCAACGCGCCTTCCACGCGGTCGGGCGGCGGATTCAAAGTTTTAATATCGGCGAAATGCGCGGCGATTTCACGCGCCGTAAAATCTTTGATTTCCCTACCCAAATCAGCGACGGAAATTTTCGTTTCAGTTTGTTCGTTTTGCGCGTTTGCGCGAAACGGAACGCCGAAAATCGCCGCCGACAGAGCAACCAGATTCAGCCAGACAAATATTTTTTTACTCGTCATAAATCCCGGATTTTAATAATTTCGCCGCCGATTAAAATTCGACTTTCGCGCCGAGTTGAATGCTTCTGCCCGGACCGGACGTTGTAAAAGTGCCGAACGACGCATTGGTAATCACGGTTTGCAGATTACTGAAATTGTTGCGGTTGAAGGCGTTGAACATATTCGCTTCGATTCGCAAGCCAATTTTTTCAGTTAAACGAAAGCGTTTTCGCATAGCGAAATCCGTCGTGTTCAGCCACGGACCTCTGACGATTCCGACTCCGCTATTTCCGAGACGATTAGCGGGCGCGGCGGAAAATGCCGCCGGATTAAGCCATTGCCGGTTGTCTTTAATATAAAGGTCAACGCTCGAATTCACGTCGGCGCGGCGCGTGCTGTTGGCAGTTCCGGTCAGGCTCGAACCGGTGATCGTGTAAGGTCTGCCCGATTGCAGGCGCGTGATTCCGCTCAATTCATAACCGCCGAGCAAGTTTGTCAGCAAGCCTTTACCGTTTTTGAAAAACGGAAGAGTAAAAGTGTATGTGGCGACGAAAACGTGACTGCGGTCAAAAGTCGCCGGACCGTAATTAAACGAACGATTTGCCAAGCCTTCTTCGGCGGCTTCGGTCAGGACGTTCGCGTTGGTTAAAACTTTTGAAAATGTGTAACTGACCGTCGCCAGCAAATCGCCTTTTCGTTTCGCGCCGTAAAGCTGCATCGCATTGTAATTCGATGTCGCGTCGCTCTTTCTTTGATTGATGGCGGAAAATCCTTTGTATGGACGCAAAACCGCTAACGCCGTGGTCGGATTGGCGGCTTGAATCGCAAACGGAACGCCGTTGATGTCAACTTGTCGGGTCAAATTCCGACCGAGATTTCCGACGTAATTCGCTTCGGCGAAAAGTCCGAACGGCAGCTCGCGCTGAATGCCGAGACTAAAATTCATCGTGTAAGAATCTTTCATATCCGGGTCAATCGTCGTAATCGCTCCGAACGGCGCGAGCGCAGAAGTCGCGCCGCCGCGAATGTTCGCCAAATTTCCGTTTTCGTAACTGGCGGAATCTACGAACGGCGGATTATTTTCGAGCGGGAAAATAATATTTCCTTCGATGCGGTCGTAGAAAACGCCGAAGCCGCCGCGAATCGAAGTTTTCGAGTCGTCGAAAGGCGAATAAGCAAAACCGACGCGCGGCATAAAATGATTTCTCGCCTTGAAAAAACCGCGCGGCGCGTTTGCCGGAACTGCCAAAACATTCGCGCTGGTCGCGCTCGGAACTGAATCTTGAAATTCCGCCGGAACATTTCCGCTGCGAACCAAGCCGTTGTATCTGTTCGCTCCAGCCGGAACGGTAACGACCGTTCCGGTCGCATTTAAACTCACTGCGCGAGCCGGATCATACATTGCCGGATCGAAATTGGTGATGTTATTTTCGGCGGTGTAAAACGGAGTTCCGTATAAATAACGAACGCCGACTTCCAGACTCAGATGCCTGTTTACGCGCCAGTCGTCGTTCACGAAAGCCTCGTATTGCCGAAAGCGAAAATGCGCGACCGGATCATACTGCGCTTCGCTGTATGTTCGGAAATTTCCCAAAAGCGCGTCGGCTAAAGCGTTGCCGGTCGAATTCGGATTGCCGCCGGTATTGAACGAAACATTGCCGGCGTAAAGCGAGCGTCCGTTTTGCACGATTTGACTGAAATTGAAAAGCCCGCCGAATTTAAGCGTGTGATTGCCTTTAACCCAGGTCAGCGTATCGCTGATTACTTTATCGTGCGCGAGTGCCGTCAAGCTGGCGGCAACGCCGGAAAAGCTCGCAAATCCGTTGACGGCGGTGTTCGGAATAGAGGATTCATACGCGCCGCCGTTCGGATAAACTTGATTGAAACCGAAGCTGTATGTCGCTCTGTCCGAATAAGGCGTGCTTGGAACAATGCGTTGATCCGTCCACGCAACGTTGTATTTGGCTTCGTTAATCAGCGTCGCCTTGATATTCCAAACGTGTCCGAACTGCAAACTGTTGCCCGGACGATTTCTCAACTGCGTCGCGGTCGGCAGAGGCGAATTGATAAAAGTTCCGAAAGGATCAATGACCGAATTATTATCGTGAACGTAACGCGCGTAAACCGAATGCGAATTGTTGATTATGTAATCGAGCCGGAGGAATTCCTGTCGGAAATCGCTTCTGATCGGCGGTTGAAAAGTGGCGTTCGAGCCGATTGGCGCGTCGTTATAGCGCGTTGCCAAGCCAATCGCCGTTCGATAAACATTGGCAATTGCCCTGCCGTCCGCCGTGATCCGCGCGGTCGGAATTCGGTTGCCGGCAAAGCAAGCCGTGCGAACCGCCGCGCTGCAAGTTCCGGTCAGCGTCGGGTCTCTGATAAATCCGTCGTCCGCCGTGCCGATAACGCCGTCCGCGCCGCGCAGACGAAATGAAAAATCTCCGTTCAATTCGGCGGTCGTCGGC
>CAXTMQ010000123.1:0-12775 GCA_964245305.1 uncultured Pyrinomonadaceae bacterium | reverse complement strand
GTAAAAAAAATGCCCAATAAACCTTTTGATTATAATAAGCATTGATTTATCAACAGTTTAGGCTTGCATAAAACCGCGAAAATTTATTTGGCACACAGGTTGTATCTTATAAAGTAAGAGAAGTGAAAACTTCAAAACTTTTATAAAAACTTGAGGAGAAAAAAAAATGAAAGGAATTTTATTGTCAGACTAACAATTTTAAGATGGAAACCATTTTGAAAGAGAATTAACCCGAAAACAGCTTCGATTATAAAAATCGAAGCTGTTTTTGTTTTACATTGAGAAATCCATCAAAAATTTCAAAAAAGCGGAAAAAGGCTTTTCCCTTTTTGCTTGAATTGACTACAAACTTATTTTGTAATGCCGACTTCTTTCAGCGCATAGGCGTAATTGAAAGCAGTTTCTTTGAGCGCGTCGTATCTGCCGCTGGAGCCGCCGTGTCCCGCGCCCATATTGGTCTTGAGCAAAATCGTATTGTTGCCGGTGTTCATCGCGCGGATTTTCGCGGCAAACTTTGCACCTTCCCAATATGGAACTTGGCTGTCGTTGATTGAAGTTTCGATCAGCATATTAGGGTAACTTTGCGGTTTGACGTTGTCATACGGCGAATATTTGATCATATAATCGAACGCTTCCTTTTCGTTCGGATTGCCCCATTCGATATATTCGCTCGTCGTCAAAGGCAGAGTCGCGTCGAGCATCGTGTTCATAACGTCCACGAACGGCACTTGCGCGATGACGGCTTTGAACAAATCGGGACGCATATTGGAAACCGCGCCCATCAAAAGTCCGCCCGCGCTGCCGCCTTGAATCACGAGTCTGTCCGACGCGGTGTATTTGTTTTTAACGAAATAATCGGCAACATCTACAAAGTCATTGAACGTATTTAACTTCTGATTCATTCTGCCGGCTTCGCGCCATTCTTCGCCGAGTTCGCCGCCGCCGCGAATCGAAGCGAGCGCGTAGATCATTCCGCGATTCAATAAACTCAAACGCGCGGTCGAAAACGTCGCCGGAATCGAAACTCCGTAAGAACCGTATGCGTAAAGCAGCATCGGCGCGGAGCCGTCGAATTTCACGCCTTTTTTGTAGACAATCGCCACCGGAACTTTCACGCCGTCGCGCGCCGGAATCCAGACGCGCTTCATTTCATACTGTGTTTTATCGTAGCCCGAAGGAATTTCCTGCTGTTTTAAAAGCTCGCTTTTGCCGGTTTTCAAATCATAATCGAAGGTCGAAGCAGGCGTCACCATTGAATTGTAGCCGTAGCGGATTTTCGTCGTGTCATATTCGGGGTTCGCGCCGAGACTCATCGAATAAGCGTCTTCCTGCGTCGGAATTCTGGTTGATTTGTTCGATTTTTTATCAATCACACGCAGATATTCAAGACCGTTTTCGCGCTCATAAACGACGGCGTTATTTTTGAAAAAATTGACGCTTTCAATCTTCACCTTCGGATTGGCGGCGATATATTCCTTCCAATTTTTTTCGGACGGATCGTTGACCGGCGCGGTAACGACGCGGAAGTTTTTCGCGCCCCTGTTTGTCGTGATATAAAATTTTCCTTCGTCAAAATCAACGTCGTATTCGTGATCTTTCTCGCGCGGCAGAACGATTTTCCATTCGCCGTTCGGTTGATCGGCTGACAGATAGCGAACTTCGCGCATCGTTTTGGCAAACGACGTAACAAACAGCATATTGCCGTCGCGCGAACGCCCGATACCGATGTCGTAAAGTTCGTCCGGCTCGGTGAAAACATTCGTCGTTTCATTCGTGCCGACCGGGTGTTTCCAGAGCTTATCCGAGCGTTTCGTTACGTTGTCTTCGGTAACGAGAAACAAAGTTTTATTGTCCTTCGCCCATTCGACAGAAGTTACGCGCTCGATTTTTTCCGGCAAAACTTTCCCCGTCCGCAAATCCTTAACTTGCAGCGTATATTGACGATAGCCGTTCGTGTCCGCCGAAAAAGCTAAATAATTTCCGTCGTCGGAAACGTCAAACGAACCGATGGCATAAAACTTCAATCCTTTCGACAACTCATTCAAATCGAGCAGCAATTGTTCGTCGTCGCCGTTCGCTTTTTTCGAGCGGTAATACGAAGGATACTGCTGACCTTCGACGGTTTTCGTGTAATACCACCAATCGCCTTTATTATAAGGCACGCTCGAATCCGTTTGCTTGATGCGCCCGAGCATCTCGTCGTAAAGCTCTTTCTGAAACGCTTCGGTGGATTTCATATAAGCATCGGTGTAGGCGTTTTCGGCGACTAGATATTCTTCGACTTCGGGACGAACCTTATTCGTTTTCGGGTCTTTCGCGCTTCTCAGCCAGCCGTAATCGTCGGTTAAATCGTAACCGTTAATCTTCGTAGTTTTCGGGTCTTTTTTCGCAACAGGCGGTTTCATATCGGTTTGAGCGACAATTACACAATTGCCGATGACAATAACGATAAACAATCCAAGCACATAAAACAATTCTCTCATTTTCAGATAAACTCCTATTCGGCTTTTTCGGGGGTTGAACTTAAATTTCTTACGCGGGAAATTTATACTTTGTTTCGCATTTATCCGCAAAAGATGCCATAAAAACAGCAAAATTGATATTATCGCCCGCAGCATTTACAGGTTTTTCCCGGCTGCGTAAAATCAATCGCCGCAAACTTTTCTTCATTCGCCGCCCGAATCGGCTCGCGCTCCATCGAATCGAAATACTCGTTAATCATCTCGACCATCTTCAACTTCTCCAAATTCGGCAAATTCAAAAAGCCGTGAAACACGACGGTGATATTTTCTTCCATAAATTTTAGTTTCTATTTTATTTGCCTGATTTTGCCATTAACATTCGCCTTGATTAAGATTTCAAAAAATTCGATTTCCGGTTGCGAGCGAAAGGCAGTTTTCGGGATTATAAAGAAAGAGCCGCTTTTTTCAAAGACAAAACATCTTTCTTTTTCCCGAACATTTCCTATTGTTTCCCAAGAAATATGGCTAAAATCTTTTCCGTTCACACAATCGAATCCATCTGCATCTTCATAAAACGTCATATGAAATCTCTTTGAATTTTGCGACAGATTATTGAAGGCGGCTTTCGCGTTTTGTATATGAGCCTGGTAGCTCATTACTGATAAAGCGATTGGAATCGTCGCCAAAGTGAATGTAAGCAAAGCAAAAAGCAGTTTAAGATCAGTAAAGATTAACAGCAAAATACTAATGAAAATTGCGGTTCCCCAAAACGCCAGCATATTGGGCAGACTTCTTTTATAATGCTCAAACCAAATATCACGATAATCCGCAAAAACAGCATTGTAGTCTAAATGTAAAGTTGCTTTTCCCAAGATTTATTTTTCGATTTCCTCTTTAAGAGTTTTGAATAATCTTTCGCAATGCGGCGCGGCTTTGCGGACTTTGTTTGAATCGAGTTTTCGCAAAATTTCGCCCACGTGTTCGCCTTTTTTATATTCAGCTTTCGTTGTGCCGCGAACGGCGTTTTTCAAACTCAATTCGACATCTGCTTTCGGTATTTTTTCGACGTTTATATTTTTCGGCAGCGCGTTCATATTAAATCCTTTTCCGTAAAATTCGGCTAACTTTTCCTTATCGCCAAAAAACCACGATTCCATCATTTGCGCCATTAAATGACATTGTTCGTCTTTCACATCTTTGAAATCGAACTTGGAAGAGATTTTTTGCAGATGTGTTTTTGGCGAATCGTTTTCATTAATTTCGCCTTCGGCATCCACCAAAAGAGCCGAAAAATTGTCTGCGTTATACTTGAGTTCGGCGAGAAAAATCTTAACGGCGATTTCACGCGAGCCAAGAAGTTTCAAATCAATCGGAACTTTTATATCTTCGGCTAAAGGTTGAAAAAACTCACGAAAACCTTGTCGAAGCGTGATGGCGTTGCCTTTTCCCTTTTGTTTTGTGTCGCCTTCGATATAGAGGATAATTTCTTTGGGCATAATTTTAATTGCGCCGGTGCTGACCTCTACCGTGCCAAGGTAATTACCATCTCGTTCCCCCAATTGCGCCTCTGAGCCACGCTTCGCCGAGCGAATATTCTTCAAGCCAAACTTTTAATTTTTTCGCTTCGAGCCGTTTAAAATGCGTTCCGTCCTCGTCTTTTTCGCAGACTAAAACCGCTTCGGGAATTTCGGAAAACGCGGAAACTAAAATATCCGAATGCGTCGTAACGATCAGCTGCGTTCGCTGCGAAGCCTCGATCATCAATTCGGCAATCGTTGGCAGAATATCAGGATGCAAACCCGTTTCCGGTTCTTCGATACAAATCAGCGGCGGCGGTTCGGGATGACAAAGAATCGCCAGCAGACACAAATAACGCAAAGTCCCGTCCGAAAGCCGCATCGCGGAAATCGGTTTTTCCAAACCTTCTTCACGAATAAAAAGCTGAACCGTTCCGCCTAAAATTCTGACTGAATAATCTTTGATTCGCGGATTGAATTTTTTGAGATTTTCGACGATTTTATCTTTTGTATCACCTCTGTGTTCTAAATCATTTAGAACTAACGAGAGATTGCTCGCATCTTCTTCTAGAAAGCCATTTGGTGCATCTGGAACCTGTGGCTTTCTAATTTCTGAATTTCGATTTGATTGTAAATCTGTGTAGAAAGCCATTGATAAAAATGTTTCTCTTGACTTTAGATAAGCAAAATAAATCTTTTCCTCAGAAACACTCGGCATAGGATATGAAAGGAATGAGTCCGAAGAAAACATTCCCATTCCGTCTATACTTTGCTTTGCTGCTCTATCTGATAACCATTCAATAGTTTTTTCTAATCGCTGTTGCTTGGATTCTACAAAACCTAATCTATACTTTACAGAAGTAATTTTGTCCTTAAAATCTATTTCCAAATCAGCTACTCTCGCTTTTGTCTTTCCCTTCCATAACCACTCACTAACTCCGCCACTTTTACTAATAAAATTAGATAACCCTTTATCCTGCGGTAATGAGCGCAAAAGTTTTATCACATCAACCAAATTCGATTTACCCGAAGCGTTTTGACCGATGATGATGTTGAGCGGTTCGAGCGTGATTTCTTCGCCTTTGTCGCCGAAGGAAAGTATATTTCGCAGTTTGATTTTTTCGATTAAGCGTTTGCCGTTCATTTCGTTTCAAATTATCCGATTCATTTCGATTTCCCGCAAGAACAAATTATTCGCAAAACTTGTTTAAAGTTGGCTTGACAAGTTTGTCGCCAAAATCAATACTTCTTTTATAGTAACTTTACGTTATTTTCAATTCTTTCTAAAAAATTACAATCCGGCAGTTTGAATTCGGCGACCGCGGCTTTTTTTATACGTTTATCCGTCGCGTTTTCCTTGGTTTTTCTTTTGCAATCATAGCTTGATTGAAACTCTGCGTTGCCGCTTTTTTTCTAAAAAACGGCGTGTCTAAAAAATTCAGGAGGATAACTGCAAATGTCTAAAAATAAATATCTTTTCGTGCTGGCGTTGCTCGTCGGCATTTTCACGATTAATTCTTTCGCCGCGAAATTTACCGACGCGGTCAAAATTGATTTGAATTTTGAACAAACGGCTTTCAGCTACGATGACGAAAGCGTTCTGGTAAAAGTCTCGATCAGAAACGAAAGCGGCGCGGACGCGAAAATTCTGCGCTGGCTGACACCGCTCGACGGCGTGAAGGACAATCTTTTCGACGTGACCGTCAACGGCAAATCGGTCGAATACATCGGCGCGGTTTATAAACGTCCCGAGCCGACCGAAAAAGATTTTATCGTCTTACGCGCGGGCGAAACTTACGAAACGATTGTTGATCTCGCCGGATTTTACGATCTGTCGGAGACCGGATTTTATCAGGTCAATTACAAAGCCGAAATCAATCTCGCGCCGACGAAACGCGCTTCTTTGCTCGAACAAACCGAAGAACTGCGCTCGCCCGTCAAACAAGTTTGGATTACGGGACGCGAAACGAAAGTTATCGAAGCGGATTCAGCCGATGCCGTCAGCGGTTCGACGACGTTCACGAGCTGTTCGTCTTCGCGCCAATCATCACTTTTGACGGCGCGCAACAACGCTTCGACTTATTCGGCGAATTCGTATAATTATTTAGCCGCCGGAACAGTCGGCGCGCGATACACGACATGGTTCGGAACGTATAATTCGTCGCGCTATTCAACGGTTCGCTCGCATTATTCAAACATCCGAAGCGCAATGGACACGGCAAGCGTCCGCTTTAATTGTTCCTGCACTGACAGTTCTTACGCCTACGTTTACCCGACGCAGCCGTATACGATTTATCTGTGCAACGCTTTCTGGTCTGCGCCTTCGACCGGCACGGATTCCAAAGCCGGAACTTTGGTTCACGAAATGAGCCATTTCAACGTCGTCGCCGGAACAGACGATTGGGCTTACGGACAAACCGCCGCGAAAAACTTAGCGAGAAGCAATCCGAGCCGCGCGATTGACAACGCCGACAGCCACGAATACTTCGCCGAAAATAATCCGGCGCAGCAATAGAAATTTCATTCGATTTTTCAAAATAAAAAAGCAGACGGTTAATTTCCGTCTGCTTTTTTATTTTCTGCGATTTTTTTTCAGACTTTCGGTTAACATTTTTCGTTTCGATTCGTCTATATTAGCGGCAGTCGAAATTTTTAATCAATTCAACTTATTTTTGCAAAATGCCCGAAGGCGAAATGACCGGCAATTTATTTTTATTTTCAAACGACGCGGCGAAAAATGTCGCCGTCGAAAATAAATCTGCGGAAGCGCGATTAATTGAGCGCGTTCGGGCAGGCGGTGACGAAGCGTTCGATGAATTTTACAAACGATTCGCGCCGATGGTTCACGGCATTGTTTTGGCTCGCGTTCCGTTTGACGATGCGGCGGACATCGCGCAGGAAGTTTTTCTGCTCGCTTATCAAAATCTGCACACGCTTCGCAATGAAAACGCGCTCGGCGCGTGGCTGGCGACGATTGCCCGCAATCGCGCGACGGAATTTTACCGGCAAAGAAAGCCGACCGAAGAATTGACCGAAGATTTTCGCAGTAAAACCGATACGAATGTCGAAGCCAAAGAGATTTTAGAAGCGATTCGCCGTTTGCCCGACGCTTACCGCGAAACTTTGATTCTGCGGCTCGTCGAAGGAATGAGCGGGCAGGAAATCGCCGAACAAACCGGATTAAAACCCGAATCGGTCAGAGTAAATCTGCATCGCGGAATGAAACTTTTGCGCGAAAGACTCGGCATCGCGCCATAAAAGAAGTAAAAAAAAATGAAAGAAGATTATTTGTGGGACAAAATTGGAAACGACGCGGAAATCGAGCGACTTGAAAACGCTCTGAAATCGTTTCGTTATCAGGAAATCGCGCCGCCCGCGCTGCCGTCGAAAATCGTTCCGTTCGAGAAAAAATCGCCGCGTCGATTTTTCCGCTTGAGTTTGGCGTTTGGCGCGTTTGCGGCGTTGGCGATTGTTTGTCTTGTCGTTTGGCTGCAATTTTCAAAGAAAAACATCGAAGTCGCCAGTAATTCAATGCCGATTGCCGCACCTGTAACGAACGAAATTCCGGCGCGGCAAATAGAATTTGAAACGCCGAAAAATCTGACAACGGATAAAATTGAAAAATTTAAATCGCCGCAAAGAGTCGTCGAAAGCCAAGTTTTTAAAACAACATTCGTTTCGTCCGCGAATCGTCGAAATAATTCAGCGGAGCGAAAAGTAAAAGTTAAAACACGCGAAAATTCGATTGACCAAAGTTTAATCGCTAAAAAAACTCCGCTTAAATTAACCAAAGAAGAAACTTACGCTTATAACCAACTGATGCTCGCGCTTTCGATTACGGGCTCGAAATTGAGATTGGTCAAAGATAAAATTGACGGAATCGAAGAAAAAACCGGCGGTTTTGAAAACGGAAGATAAAATTACAAGGAAGAAAAAATTATGAAATCATTAAAAATTCATTCATTAAAATTCATTTTGATTTTGCTCGGCTTAATCGCGGCAGTTTCGGCAAACGCGCAGGACGCTCGTCTGCGGTTCGAGCAGTTGAACGGCTTGGAAAACAAGGCGCAGGATGTCGTCGAAATCAATATTGACGGCAAATTGCTCGAAACAGCAAAGCGCGTGATGGCAAAGGTCAACGATCCCGATTCGCAAAAAGTCGCGCAGGCGATCAGCGGTTTGAAAGGAATTTACGTCCGCGTTTATAACTTCGCCAACGAAAACGAATACAATGTCGCCGACGTTGAGCAAATTCGCGCACAGCTTCAATCGCCCGCGTGGGAACGTCTGGCAAATGTCCGCAGTAAGAAAAACAACCAAAAAGTTGACGTTTTTACGATGTTCACGGGCGATCAAATGAGCGGCGTGGCGGTTGTCGTGTCCGATACGAAAAGCATCGCGCTCGTCAACGTCATCGGTCCGATTGACATTGATCTGCTCGCCGAAATGAGCGGCAAAATGAACATTCCGAAGATTGAAATCGAACGTGATAATCAGAAAAAACCCAATAACTAAAAGGAGAAAATCGAATGAAATTCAAAAATAAAATTTTAGTTTTATCGGCTCTCCTGATTTTGACTTTCGCCTTTTCTGCGCCGAACACTTTGGCGAACGGCGGCGAATATAAATCGGTCGTCAAGCATTTGAAAACGAAATATCAGGCGAAAAAAGTCAAAATTCCGTTGATGTGGCTGGCGCGTTTCGCCGTCAGCGTCGCGCGTCCGGCGGGCGTAAAAAGTTTCAGCGTCACGCTTTTTGAAGATTTGAAATTCTCGCGCGAATCTCTGGACAAAGAAATGCAGACGGCGATGCGCGATTCGTTCGACGCGAACTGGTCGCCGGTCTTTCGCGTCCGCTCGCGCGACGGTCAGCAAGCCTATATGTATATGCGCGACGCGGGCAAAACCTCGATCAAAATCGCGCTCGTGACGATTGACAAAGACCAAGCCGCCGTCATCCGCGCCACGTTCAGCCCGGAACGCCTCGCCGATTTTATCAACAACCCGAAAATTTTCGGCGTTTCTCTCGATGACGGCAAAAAACAGACGAATAACGCAACAGAGGAAGATAAAACGAACTGAAATTAAAAAAGAAAGGAAAAACGGACGAACGCTTTTTCTTTTTCAAAATCCGGCGTTCAAAAACCGAATACATCGTGCAAAGTGAAAATACGACGTGAAAAGTTAAAATGCGATGAGAACAAGTGAAAATACGGCGTGAACAAGTCCACGTATGACGTGCGGAACATAAATACGGCGTGAAAAGTCCGCGTTCAGATGTGCGAAGTTAAAATACAGCGTGAAAAGTCAGTGTGCGGTGTAAAAAGTTTGCGTGCGGTGTGAAAAATTAAAATACAGAGTGTAAATCACGCCGTCGAATCGTTACAAATCAACTTCAAGGAAAAAAAGCGCGAAACAGTCGTTTCGCGCTTTTTTTGGAATAAAAAATGTTCAGCCCGTTCGATTTATCTTTCGTCAATCGGCACATATTTCTGATCGCGTTTGCCGATGTATTCGGCGCGCGGGCGAATCAGTTTGTTGTTTGAATATTGCTCTAAAATATGTCCCGTCCAGCCCGAAATACGCGAGACGGCGAAAATCGGCGTGTATTGGTCGAGTGGAATGTCCATCAGATAATAAGCCGACGCGGAATAAAAATCCACGTTCGGATACATTCCTTTTTTCTCCAGCATCGCTTTTTCGATTTTCTGCGACATATTGAACCACGTCATATCGCCTTTTTTCTCGCCCATTTGTTTCGAGAATCGGCGAAGCCACGTCGCGCGCGGGTCTTCGGTTTTATAAACGGCGTGTCCGATGCCCATAATTTTACGTTTTTCTTCCAACGCTTTATCAAGCCAGCCGTCAATCGCTTCTTCCGAGCCGATTTCCTTGAGCATTTTCATCACGTTCGTATTCGCGCCGCCGTGTAGCGGTCCGGCGAGCGCGGCAACGCCGCCCGTTACCGCGCCATACATATCTTCGAGCGTTCCGGCGATAACGCGCGTCGTGAATGTCGAGGCGTTCAGTTCGTGATCGGCGTGCAAAATCAAAGCTATATCGAAAATCTTCGCTTCGTCGGCTTCGGGTTTTTCTCCCGTGAACATATACAGAAAGTTTTCCGCAAGGCTCAATGTTTTGTCCGGTTCGACAACATTCTCGCCGTTGCGAACTCTTTCCCACGCGGCGACGAGCGTTCCGATCTGCGCGGTCAATTTAATGGCGGTTTTGACGGCTGATTCGCGGTCGGTCGCGTGTCCGGCTTGGTCGTAAAAACCGAGCGCGGAAACTGCCGTTCGCAGAACGTCCATCGGGTTCGCGTCTTTCGGAAAAGTTTTCATCATTTCGACTATTTCCGACGGAATCGAGGTGTTCGCCTGAAACTGCGATTTCAAATCTTCGAGTTCGCTCTTGTTCGGAAGTCGTCCGTTCCAGAGCAGAAAAACGACTTCTTCAAACGTCGAATTTTCCGCTAAATCGTGAATGTCGTAGCCTTGATAAATTAAAATTCCCTGTTCGCCGTTGACATCGCCAATCGCGCTCTGGGCGGCGACGACACCGCGCAGCCCGGCAGTCGCGGCGGTTGATTCGGTTGCTGTACTCATTCGTTTCCTGTCCTCGTATTTATTAGATTTTCGTATAACTTAAATTTAACAAAACCGCTTGCGTGTTACAAGTTAGAGATTATTTTCGTTTTATTTTCGATAAGTGCGCTTTTTCCCCGACGCTCGCGTTTAATAAATTCGCCGCCGAATCTCGAAAAGCGACGATTTCCAGAAAGCCCGCGCTGCCCCAAATCGTAAAAAGCTCGCCTTTTTCCGCTTCGGCGAAAAACTTTTGATGTTTATTGATCGTTTGTCCGTTTATTTCGACCGCAAACTCTGACGATAAATCGCTTTGTCCGACGTTCAAAATCAAGTTTCCGAAATGATCCGTATGAATAATTTCCGCTTCGATTTCCGTGTCGGAAATTCGATGCGGCGCGTTTTCTTTGAAGAGAATAAAATCTTCGATTTGATTGCCGAATTCATCGGGTTTCGCGCCGCTCGCCAGATGCGCGGCGGCAGGCGCGAAGATGTCGCGCCCGTGAAAAGTTCGGCTGATCGGATGGTGAAAGAATTTGTCGTTCGTGAGTTCAAACGCGCGAAAATTGGTTGTTTCGTTAAAGACAAAACTCAGCAAACCGTTGTCGGGCGCGATGAAATAATAATCGGCTGTTTCGACTAAAATCGCCCGCCGCTTTGAACCAACGCCCGGATCAACGACGGCGACGAAAATTGTTTTTTCTGGAAAATCCTTATAACAAGCGCGAAGCGTGAACGACGCGGCGCGAATATTCTGCGGCGCGATTTCGTGCGTGATGTCAATAATCGGTGTGTTTTCGCCGATTGATAAAATCACGCCTTTCATCGCGCCGACGAAATAATCTTTTGTGCCAAAATCGGTTAAAAGCGCGATTGTCATACAATAAAAAATTCCACAAAATCCGTCGCCAAGTCAAAAGGAGAAAAATCCCGGCGATGAATTTTGTGGAATTTAAGAAGACGCGGTCGGCTTAATTTAGACCGCGCCGAATTTTTAATTCGTCAATCGAACGATTCGTTTTTAACGAATCTGCGTTTCGTAATTCGTTCGGATGCGAAGTTGTTGGTCTTGGTTAAGGCGGATATGTTTGCCGCGCTCGACGACGACCGCGCCGACTCCGAATGCCGCGCCGACTCCCGCGCCGACCGCCGCGCCGACCGGACCGCCGGCAATCGCGCCGACGATTAATCCCGTGCCGGTTGTCGCGCCGACTTTGATGCTGTCTTCTTTCAGTGTGCGTCTGCCTTCGACCGTACCTTCGACGTCAACGCGCCGCACGTTATCGCCTTTAACCGGCAAAACTTCGGTTAAAATCGCGTTAAAATTGCTCCAGCGATTGTCGGTGACGATGATGCGGTCAAACGAAAGCGTCATTTCCGAACGGCGTTTGATTCTGCCGGGTTTGCGAATTTTTTGAATTCTGCCTTCGACAATCGCGCCGCTGATTTCGCTCGGCGAAACGACCCGCGCTTTGAAACGGTCGCCTTCGCGGTTGCGGTCGGTGTTGATGTCGTCGAGCAGTTCGACGATTAACTCGGTGTCGGTCGGAATAACAATCGCGTCCGCGCCGCTCACAATCGAATTTTTCGGCGAATAACTCGTTTTGATGACCGGAACTTGATCGTCGGATTTAATCGGCGCGCTGTCGGAAACAGTGTCCGGCGCGGGTGTTTGATTGACGGGCGCGACGATAATTTCGTCCGTTTTAATCGGCGCGGGCGTTTGCGGTTCGGGGATTGTTTCGGTTTTTTCCTCGACAGCGGGTTTTGTTTCGGCAGGAGTTTTGACGCTGACGACACCGCGTTTTGTCAGCGACATCGGAATCGCCGAGTCGAACGGGCGTTTATCGAATCCGCTGTTATAGCCGCTTTCAAAACCTTGCTGATAACCGTCCTGATAATCGGCTAACGCGCCGTATTCCTTTACATACGCGCGGTCGGCTTTGGCGTAATCGTCGTGGCTTTCGACGCTTTTCGCCTTGCTGTCAATCGCGTCGCGGTAGCCGGACATATAACCGTCCGAATAACCGGTGCGATAACCGCGCTGCAAAGCGGCACGCGCGTCTTGGGCAAAAACTGTTTGGGTTGTAAAACTCAGGAAAGAAACGGAAAAGAGGGAGAAATTCAGGGCAAAAACTAAAATACTTTTGGCTAACTTCATTATAATCTCCTTATCAAATAACAAGAAATTGTTTGTCCGCTAAGATTTATAC
>CAXTMQ010000122.1:5525-12845 GCA_964245305.1 uncultured Pyrinomonadaceae bacterium | reverse complement strand
ATTGGATTTTGGTAAACTGTTTGTAAAACTCAGGTTATCAAAAAAGAAATTATGAGAAAGAAAACGGTAGAACAGCGAATCATTGATCTGGACAATAAATACGAAGTTCTGATAAAAGCTGCTGTAACTCCCCGTGAAAGAGAAAAGCTTCAGGTAGATCTTGATCTTGCGAAGCGGCGTATCAATTTTGGCGAAGAACTGCAAAAACGCCGGTTGGAAACTAATCGGGATCAGAAAGAGATAGCTGCTTTATCAGGGATTAGTGAATCATATATCAAACAAATTGAAGCCGGCAGTCCCCCGATACATAACACACCTCAAACCGTTGATAAGATTGTCGACTGCTTTAAAGGATGGTCGCGTCAACAGGCTTATAGGACATTGGGAATTAAAAATAAGCCGCGAAATAATGTAATGACGGTTGGCAGGGCAACGAAAGAATTTGCCGATGCTCTGGTCAATTCTCCAAATTCTTCAACCTTTGTTCTCCGTATTCTTGATATCAAAACCAAATTCGAAATTGATTATCGAAAAAAGAACCCCGGTGAATTTTTGAAACTGCAGGAGGCATACGCAATCTTATTTGATATTAAGGATTACAGTGCAGTTCAGTTTGCCGCCGCGTTTTTGAAAATAGGATTGAAAGCCAATTTAATCCAGACACAATGGGAAAAATCAATTTTTTGAAATCACCGAGTTACCGGGCGCGACGAAATATCTGCTCGTCGCCGCTTTGATCGTTTTCTGCGTCATCGGCGCGACGATTATGGCTTGGACGAAAAACTTTGAAATCAGCCGACTCGAAAAAGCCGCTGCCGCCGCGAAAAAAATCGCCGACGAGAAACAAAAAGTTGATGCCGAAAAAGAACTCGAAGCGGCGCAATACAAACAAAAAATCGAATTTTTAGAAGCAAACTTAACCCAAATTCAAAATTTAGCGAGGAAACAAGATGAAAATTTACAGAAATTATCTAACGAGTCTGATCGCAGTCGTGATAATGTTCGCCGCGCTCGCGCTGTGCGAACCGTCGAAAGCACAAGCGCAGACCTCTGCCGGAAGCTCGCCGACCTCGGTCATCCCTGCGAAGACTGACGAGCAGAAAATTATCAATGCTTGCGCGGCGACTGCAATTGATCTGGAAAAAACCCGAATCAACGAGGCAAATTTAGAAAGCGAAAACAAAGCGTTAAACGAACGGCTCGACACGGAAAGGCGCACGACGGCACTTTACGCAGAATTAAATGAAACTCGTAAAGGCGAAAATCGCGCGTTGAGCGATACGGTCGCTGCAAAAAATGAAACCATCGCGGCGAAAAATCAGGTTATCGAAAAGCAGGATTTGCTTGTCAATAAACTGAAGAAAAACAAAAGTTCTCCGATTGAAAAAGTGGGCGGCATCCTTGTCGGTGTCGCCCTTACTCTACTGCTGAAGTAAGCCGAACTTTCGACCGCTCAAAATCAAAAACTTTATGAATTTCTTTTTCTACATTTTATCAGCCGCCGCGCTTGCTGTTTTTGGCGTGATGGATATTATCTCGTCGCAGTGGTTCGGCGAATACGATTTCGACAATCCGGCGACCGGCAACCGGCAGCGAAATTTCGAGGCGAACAAACTTTTTCAAAACGCCGACGGAACGCTGAATAATCCACGAGCAATCGCCGCTTTGATTTTCGGTTTGCTTCTCCAATTCTTTTTGTTTTATTTCGGCGGCTTTAGCGTGCAGATCGTTGCGGTCGTCGTTTTCGGCATCTGGGGCGCGTCGAGATTATTCTCAGCTCTCAGAAATTTTCGCCAGAAAGAAATCTCACAAGAAAACTACGGTAAATATTTGCGCGGCGAAATATGACAGCTTTGCCGTCGAAAATCTGCGTCGCCCGCGCCAACGCTCGAATCAATCGGTCGTTGGTTTTTTGCCTTTTCCGTTTTGCAAAACTGATATGGAAGAACTTTTACAAAAATTAAAAAAAGAGAGCGGCGCACTCGTTTCAACCAAAGATTGCAGTCCGTTCGAAATCGCTATTGCCCAAACTCAGGGAAATATGTTCGTTGATGCAGATGGATGCGGATTTATACTGCGTCCGCAAATCTGGCTTGATAGCGTCAAAGCCTTATCCGAAAGCCTCACTGCTCAGTTATCAGAACTTTTCAGTTAATGCCCAAACGAATCGCGCCGGAATGCGTCGCCGATGCTTTCGAGCTTTATTTGAAATACAACGGCGAGCGTTTCGATTTAATTGAAAAGGAAATGCGTCTGCGCGGTTGGACAGGCTTTGACCAACAGTGCTTGAGAAATCGCGGCATCGGCGAAAATTTCCGCGAAGGCTGGACTGATCGTTACGGCTGGAAACGCGCTCTCGAAAGTTATCTCGCCGCGAAAAGCAAATCTTATCTGACGAGCGGCGAAAAACTGCTCGCCGAAGTCGAAGCGATTCGTGAGCGAATTTTCGACCGGCTGAACACGCACGGCGTTGATAATCGTGATCTGGTTTGGCAGCACGATAAATATTCGAAACGCTCGGCGGAAATTTTAGAACAGCTCGCCAACGCCAAAGACGACTCACGCGATTTTGCCAGATTTCTCAGCCTCTTAATGCGAATCGCATTGAAAGTTTCACCAAATCTCGCCCGCGAACTCTGCAACGCGGAAGACGCAATTATCAAACACGCCAAAGATGAATTCGGACAAGGAAACTAATGTTGTCGAATTGAGCGACCGCAAACGAAAACGGCAAATTCCCGATCCGTTTGACGGAACGCGCGAAACGATGCGCGAAGTGCGCGAACAGCTCGACTGGCAGACCACTGATGTCAATCTCGCCAAAGGGCGTTTTACGCATACGCTCGCGCGCCCGTCGAACGAACTTCTTCTGGAGCGCGAAGACGAACTCAATACCGAAATTCCTATTGCTAAAGACGGCTCTTATGAACTTCCCGACGCGACCGCACAAGAAAGCGTTGACGCAAAATTCTGCGACGCGGTGAAAGCAAATGAGCCGCAGGGTTACGGCGAACGCGAAGTGCCGACGCTGCACAAGGCAAGAGCGTTTCAGGGATTGTTTTTAAGCGAAGTTTTCGCTGACGAAGAGGCGGATATTTTCGATGAAGAAATCACCGTTTTTGAGGAAATCGGCAGCGGCGACGATCCTGATTTCACCGTGCGCCACGTAATGCGCGTACCCGGCGAAAAAGAACTCAATAAAATGAGAAAAATTTTCGCGGGCGGCAAACTCGCGCCGGACAAACGCGGTCGTCAAAAATTCGTGCAGAAGTCAAATTTGCGAAAAGCGATGGCTTATTACTCGCAGTATATCGTCAGTATCGAAGGCGCAAGCGTCGGCGGTCAGAAATTGTCTGAAGGACAGCTCGGCGTTTTCGTTGATTTGGTCAATGCGCTGACACAGCGAGCGGTTGTTCGCGCTTTAGTTGAAAAATTATCCGGCAAATTGCTGGACTGATCGAAGCCGTCGCCGATTATTTTTGCAATCACATTGATTGTCAGAACCAAAACGACGGCGAAAGCTGTCCGGGAAGCGACGAATGCCAGGCGACGCGCGGAATGCCTTTGAATAAATACCTTTCCGCGCGACCGGAAGAAGAAATTTGCCGAGGTTGTAAATTTTTTCCGACGAAACTTGAAGCCGTCCCGGAAAAAATCGCTGAAGCTGTTGCCGTCGCGCTGGAATTTTCCGAAATCGAGCGCGGCGGCGGTTGCTTTCAATATCCTGACGCGCTGACACCGGCACAATGGGCTTGCAGTCGCGCTCTGACACGCGGACGCGAACGCGCGGAAAATCTCAAAGCCGACCGCGACCGCAAGGATCGTCGGCGCAAAGAAAAGCAAAATGGCTGATCTTACAATTTCAGTTTCAATAGATGCCAACGGCACAAAGAACGGCGCGGAAGATGCAAAACGCGCCGTTCGCGGCATTGGCGAAGAAGCAGGAAAAACGGCTAAAACTTACGTGGATTCAACCGGGCGGATGCGGGACGAAAACGGCAAATTCGTCAAAAGCGCGGACGACGCGCGCCGCTCGGCTACTTCGCTCGCCAAAGTTGATTTTTCTAACGCAATTAAACAGCTTAAAGAATACGCCTCGAAAATCAAGGAAGTCGGCGACAAAATTTCCGGTGTCGGCGAATCGCTTTCTCTCAAATTAACCGCGCCGATTCTGGGTTTGGCACTTCTCATCGGCGGACTCGGAGCAAGTTACGAATCTGCGCTCAATACTTTTCAAGCGGTTACCAAAGCGACTGCTGAAGAAATGAGTCAAGCGTCCCAAGTTGCTAAGCAGTTCGGCGCGGACGTTGACCTTCCGGCAACGTCCGCGAAGGACGCGGCGTTGGCGATGGCGGAACTCGGCAAAGCCGGACTGACCGCCGCGCAATCAATGGCGGCGGCGAAGGGAGTTTTGCAGCTCGCCGCTGCCGGACAACTAGACGAAGCTAAAGCTGCCGAAATCACGGCGAACGCGCTCAATTCATTTAATCTCGCCGCAACCGAATCAACGCGCGTCGCCGACTTGCTCGCGGCGGCATCGAACGCATCGAGCGCGGAAGTAACCGACATTGCCGAATCTTTTAATCAAGCGTCGGCGAGTTTCGCAGCCGCGAAAGTTCCCATCGAAGATTTAACGACCGCGATTGCGATTATGGCGAACGCCGGTATTAAAGGCTCAGATGCGGGAACATCTCTGAAAACTTTCCTATCTAGCATTCAAGCTCCGTCAACCAAAGGCGCGGACGCGATGAAACAACTCGGCGTTCAAATTTTCGATACTGCCGGAAGGATGAAATCTTTGCCGGACATCATCGGACAATTCGATAAAGCGTTGAGCGGATTGACTGACGAGCAGAAAGTTCAGGCGATTCAAAATATCTTCGGTTCGGACGCAAGCCGCGCGGCGCAGATTCTTTTCCGCGACGGCGCAGCCGGGTTCGAGAAAATCAAAGAAGCCGTAACGCAGACCGGAGCGGCGGCTGACCTCGCGGCGGCGAAAACGAAAGGCGTTGGCGGCGCGTTTGAATCGTTAAAGTCGCAAGCGGAAACCATCGGCATCACGATTTACGACGCGCTCAAAGGTCCGGCTGAACAGGGCTTGCGCTCTCTTGCTGACGCGCTCGGAAAAGTTTCGGATTATCTTTCAAATCTCGCGCAGAGCAACCCCGAAATTATTCAACTGGCGGCAATCTTTCTCGCTGTTGTCGCTGCCATCGGACCTCTGCTCGTCGCGCTCGGCGCGGTCGTTTCATTCATCAGTTCAATCGCGGGCGGCGTGGTGACTCTGCTTCCGGCGTTTGCGGCGGTCGGCGGAGCGATTACCGGACTCGGCGGCTTTATCATTTCGTTTATCGGATTGATCGGCGAAGCCGGTTTAGTTGCCAGTTTCGGCGCGTTGGCTTCGGTTGTCGGCGGAACAATCGTTTCGGCAATCGGCGCGTTTTTGTCCGCGCTCACGCCGGTCGCGGTCGGCATTGCGGCAATCGTCGCCGTCGTCGGCGTTTTGATCGGAATCGGCGTTGCGCTTGTCGCCGCGTATCAAACGAACTTCGGCGGTCTGCGCGATTTCATCAACGAAGTTTTCGATTCGATTCAACAGGCGATTTCGACCGCGCTCGCTTATATCCAAAATCTCTGGGCGACTTACGGAACGCAAATTATCACGACGGCGACCGATACTTTCAACAGCATTGTCGAATTCATTCGCCCGATTATGACCGAAGTCGTCAGCACGGTGCGCGAAGCCTTTCAAACTATCGTTGAAGTCGCGGGACCGTTGCTCGTTCAGATTGTAAATTTAGTCAAAACTCAGCTGACGGTTCTTTACGCGGGCGTGAAAACGATTCTTGCGGCAATCGCATCCTTCTGGAGCGAAAACGGCGAACAAATCAAAGCCATCGTTTTCTCGGTCTGGACGATTTTGAAAACGATTGTTCTCGGCGGAATTCGTCAAATCGCCAATATCATTACGTTGGTTCTCGCGTTGATTAACGGCGATTGGGCGGGCGCGTGGACGGCGTTTAAGAATATTGTCCAAACCGGAGTCAACGCCAGCATTACGATTCTGAAATCGCTCGGAGCCTTGATCGTCAATGTGTTCTCGCTGGTTGCCACAAAAGTTTTCGGCATTGGCAAAGACATCATTCAAGGATTAATCAACGGCATCAAATCCGGCGCGGCGGCTTTGTATGAAACCACTTCCAATCTCGCCAACCGAGTCATCGGAATTTTCCGCGAAGTGCCGGACGTGCATTCGCCGTCGAGAGTAACGACAGAAATCGGCGAATTCATCACTGAAGGCTTGGCGGTCGGTATTCAAAACAAAGAAACCGTCGCCGTCAATGCAGCAAAAAAAGTTTCTTCGGCAGTCGTTAAAGCTTTTCAAGACGCGCAAAAAGAATTTTCAAAACTCGCGGGCGCGTCGCCGGAAACTCAGCGAACGATTCAGCAGACCAACGCAACTTCCGACGCAGCTTCAGCACAGCAGGAAATTATCAAGATACGCGGCGAACTCGGAATTAATAACGATTTGTCGTTGCCGACCGATGTCGCCGGCACCGCAGCGGAGTTGAAGTTTTTGCAGGAACGCAAAAAAGCCATCGAAGAAACTATCTCGCCGTATGAAAAGCTCAGAGAAATCGGCGACAGCGCAGCCAAAACACTCGCCGACGAACGCGAAAAATATCAAAAGCTGCAAGATTCAATCGCGGAGACCGGCGCGAATAATCTGTTACAGGTGCAAAAAGAATTTGAACTTTTGGGCGTAACGGACACGGTTGAAAAACAGCGCATAGAAAACGCTTACGAGCTGCTCGCACTGCGTCAGCAGTTAAGCAAAGACGGTTACGGCGATGGACAAATCAAAGAAGCCGTTCGTCTGCGACAAATGGAACAGGCGCGAGTTCTTGAATGGGAACGCATGATCCAAATCAAACAGCAGAATATTGATTTGGATAAGAAAGCCAAAGACGAAGCCTTAAAAGCGGCGGAAGAACAGAAAAAACGCTATGAAAACACGGTCAATCAATTAGCCGGAAGTTTGCAGAGAATCTTCGCGGCGGGCGCGAAAGACGGTTTCAAAGGATTTTTGAAACAAGCCTTTGAAGAATTGAAAAACTTTGGCTCGCAACTGCTCAATAATATTCTCGGAAAACTCGCGCAACAACTTTCGAGATTGATTTTAGGAAAACTCGGCGGCGGTTCGTCATCGGGCGGCTTTAATCTCGGCTCAATCCTCAGCGGCATTTTCGGCGGCAGATCGTCGGGCGGAAGCGGCGGCTCATCGGCGAGCGGTTCGCCGGGCGGCGGATTATTCGGAAT
>CAXTMQ010000122.1:0-5515 GCA_964245305.1 uncultured Pyrinomonadaceae bacterium | reverse complement strand
GGTTTCAAAGGATATTTCAAACAAGCCTTTGAAGACTTGAAAAACTTGGGCTCCCAACTCCTCAAAAATATTCTCGGAAACCTCGGGCTACAACTTTCGAGATTGATCTTATCAAAACTCGGCGGCGGTTCGTCTTCGAGCGGTTCAACCGCATCCGGCACGAACGGCGCGGCGACGGCGAGCGCGTCTGCTTCCGGCAGCGGGTCTGCTTTCTCAAGCGGCTTAGGATATGCCGCGCTCGGCGCGTCGGTTTTGGGCGGATTGGTCGGCGGTCGCGCCGGAACGCTGCTGAGTGCTGCCGGTTCCGGTTTGGGAATTGGTTTAGCCATCGGCGGACCTGTCGGCGCGGTTGTTGGACTTGGGGTCGGTGCGTTATCGGCAATCTTCGGTGGATTATTTAGCGATCCGACACGCAAGCGTGACAAAAACGAAAAACTACCGCAATTACAAAAGGGATTTACTGACGCGCTTCAACAGCTTCGCTCGCTCGGCGCGGATAAAAATGCTTTCTACGCGAACCCGGAAGACACAATTCAAAAGGCGATGGAATTACGCGCTCAAATCGCTTCCGGCTTCGGTCTGCAATTTGAATCGAAAAAATATCGTCAACAGGCGCAACAGCAAATCACTCAAAAATTAGTTGAAGCCGATGGCATCATCGCCGAACTGAACAAATTGAAAGACCGCGCGACGCGGGCGCGTGATGTTGATACGAATCTGCAAACATCATTCGCGTCCGGCGTTTATGTCCGCGACGATCAGATGCGTGATATGCAGCGATATAAACGCCGCAACGGAATGCTCGGCGGAACTTTCATCGGAATTGATACTTTGCCTTCGATGCTCGCACGTGGCGAAATGGTTTTGAATCCCGCTCAAATCGCAAACGTGATTTTGAATGCACAAACCAGCTCTGACGATCCTTTCAAGAAAGCCGGAATTCCGGGCTACGCGAGCGGCGCATACTTTCCGTCATCGTCGCCGCCATCGCCAACTCAAAGCGCGAGTGTTAATTCTTCGCAGTTTATTGTCCAGCCGCAAATTCAAGTTGTTCTGAAAGGCGAAGGCATCAGTAATGTCGAAATTGAAGAAATTCTTGTTGACGGTCTGAAAAAAGATTCGGTGCAGGTCGAAATTGTCAAAGCCTACGACAAGGGCAAATCCAGAAGTAAATAATGCGCGAGCAAAGCGAAACATTGACGGAAATTTTCAAAGCGTATCAGCGGCGCGATTTTCTTGATATGTATCTCGCCGACGACTCGGTTTTGAATCTTTCGCGCGGTCGCGTCGTTCGCAATACGATTACTTATCAGAACTGGATTGCGTCCATCGAGGACTTGAATAATTCGATTGACACGGCGGTTGATCGCATCACGATCAACTGCCAGAACGTCAATTCTCTGCTCGGCTTCAACGTCGCGTCGAGTTTGCGCCTTTTAGATTACGCGCTCGCCAGTTACGGAAAAATTTATCAATCGGTTAGAAATCCGAGTCTCAGCGTGGATTTAGATATGTTTCCCGGCGTTTTGGCAAACGCCGAAGTTGACGAAGCACGAATCAGTTTTGAGTTGATCGTTGATTATGAATCGCTCGGCTCAATTGTCGCCGCTCGCGGATTAAGTCCGCGCTGTTGGTGGAACTATAAAAACGGAATCGAATGCACTTCGATTAGTTCTTTGCCGACTTGCCCGCGAACCCGCGCGGCGTGTGTCGAGCGCGGCAAGCCTTGGGAACACGGCGGCTTTGAATTTTTCGAGGAAGCAACTTCGGATTTACCGGGCGCGGGCGGCAACGACGACATCGGCATCGGCGCGCAGCCGAATCCGAATTATTTTCTCGGAGAAAATCCGATCTGGACACCGAGCGGCGAAATTCCGTTTGCTGAAGCCGCTCAAAAATTCGAGCGCGACGGACGATTAAAACATTACTCGTTTGACCCAAAGACCGGCGACGTTTGCGAAGACGACGTTGATGAATTTTATGTTCACGAAACGATTGGATATTTTGATTTTCATTTTGACGATGGCGTAATTATCAATCCGACCGAGGAGCATCCGTTTTTTGTAGATTTAAATCGTTTCGTCAGGGCTAATGATTTGTATCGAACGGCGACGGTCAAAGCGGCAACGACGCAAAAGAAAATGTTCGATTCAAAAATCGCTAAAATTAAATGGAATTCCGATAAGCCGGTGACGGTTTACAACTTAAAATCGCGCCGATTTCCGACATATCACGTCGGCAGAAGAAAAGTTCATAACAAACCCATTTCACCGCTCGAAGGAACGCAATACTAGATGTCACTCGTTAATCATTTAAAAAATAAAGAAGCGCAGCGCAAATTTTTGACGCTCTCTTTTGGGTTGCAGGCGGCGAACGGAACGCCGACGCATTCCAGCGTGAGCGGAGCTGCTCCGAGTCATCAAATCACCGCGTTTAACGCGCTTGGAGTCGGCGAATGGAATCGCTGTTTGGGCGCGTTTTTCAAGGGCGAAGAAATTCCGGCGAGCGATTACAATTTTCACACCGGCGCGAAAGCTACCGGAATGACAACCGGCGATCAGCAGGTTGATTCTTTTTTTGAAAAAGACGTTCCGCATTCTGGGACGGCTTGCATCGGTTACAAAGCTCCGGTCGGCTTGGGCAATCCCGACAACGCCGCCAATCCGCCCGTTGATTTCAAAGGGATTTTCGAGACGAAAAAATGTCTTGATTTTAATTCGAGCGGCATTCAGACAAACTTTTCTTATTCGGCAAATCCGGCGCGGTGCATCGTTGAAACGATTTTCAATTATGGACGGCTCTTAAATATTCCGCCGAATGTTTGGGCTAATTACGTTGCCTATTGGAAATCAAGAATTGATTGGGGATGCTGGGCAGAATTTCGAGATTTTCACGCGCAGACGGAAACGGTTGATTACAGAACTTTGCCGGATTTTGAAGGTTTTGGTTTGACGGCGAAATACTATTCGGGCGCGGTGTTCAATCAGCTCGTGCAAAAATTCGTGCATCCGAATTTCGATATTAGTTATTCTTTGCAGCCGCCGACGTTCGGCATCAGCGGAGATTTTTCAGCTGAATTCACCGGCTATATTAAATTTCTCTATTCGGAAACTTACACCATTTATATTACTCACAACGACGGAGCGCGCTTGTGGATAAATTCGGTGCAGAAAATTGATGCTTGGCGTGATGATGCGGTTGGGCCTGTCGGAACCGATTCGGGAACACACAATGCGACGGCGAACGCTTTTGCTGAAATAAAAATGCACTGGAACGACAAAGGCGGCGGCAACTTCAAAGTCGAATGGGAATCAGCATCACAGCCGCGCGAAGTCATTCCGTCGAAATATCTTTACCCGCAAGTTGAACAACAGGAACTTTACGAATCGCATATTTTTATTGACAGTCCGCTTTCTATCGCCGCGACGATTCGTGAGATTTTGTTCGTTTCAAATTCGATTATGCAGGATGTCAACGGCAAACTGCGTTTCTTTTGTTATGAACAATTAACGCCCAGCTTCACGCTCGACAATTCAAACATAGATAAGTTTTCGTTTCGTCCTCGTGATATTTTGCGGCGCGACCCTTTTACTCAGTATGAAGCCTCGTTCAAGGATTTGGATTCGCAATATCTTCAGGAACCGGCGAAAACGGTTTGGGTTGATCTAGATGTTTACGCTCGCCGGACTTTCGAGAACGTCAAGGTTATTCCTCTTTACAACAACACGCGCTGGCGAGTGAAAAAGATTATCGATACGCGGGTCAAGCTCGATGTCGAAAACGGCTTGCTCGCCGATGTCGAAACGGCGATGGCTAAAACTTACCCGATAACTGCCGGGGATTTAATCACGGCGACGCATCGAAAAATCGGAGCGTCGCCGCGCAACTTTTTGGTTTTGAAAACTGCGGACGGCGGCGTTGGCGAATCAACCGACGTTCAATCAAACGCAATCGAAAAACGGAAGCTCGTGCTTCAAGAATGGAATTAAAGAATGCTTTTACCGAGCGAAAATTGTGAACTTTATTGCGAACCGCAGCTTGATACGGTCTATGCGAGCGGTCAGCCCGTGTATTATTCGCTTGATTATTCCGGTCACGGGCGCAGTTTAATTGTTTCTGAGCCGCGCCCGATTTTTAACAGCTCGGCAATTAACGGTAAAGCCGGAGTGTTTTGGGACGGCTCAATGAATCCGCTCTACAACAATTCAGTTTTTGAAATTTGTTGCGGATGGATTGTCGCTAAATATAACGCGGCAACTTTTCCGAGCGGTGATAACGGTTATAAAGGACTGTTGAGTGATTTAAATAACTTTCCGATTTTGATCGGCAATGCGAATACGGCTAGTTTTTTCGATTTTAGTTACGACGCTTTCATGTATGAATATCGGTTAAACGATAAGATTTACAGCCGCGCCAGCAACGGCGCGTTTTCCGCGCCCGCGCCGATGAACGCTCACAAAATTATCTTTTTCCGCTTTTGGAAACCAGTCGTTTTAAATGGTATTCAAATCGGTCAGCAAACGGGTTTCACGAATCGCAACTGGAGCGGTGAATACACGCTGCTAGCCTTATACTCGCGCAATTTTCACGAGTCGGAAATCCGGCAGTATTCTAAAATTCTGGCTGATAATTTCGGGCAGACTTTAGCCGACGTATATCCTTATCAGGCTGATATTGATAATACGCCGGAACGCCCGGCGCAGTCTGTTAATTTCTACGATCCACCGGAAGGCGACCGCATCAGCGAAGTTATCACGCCGTCGAAAAAAATCATAGAGTTGAAATTTTCCGGTGCTGACCAAGCGGAAGTAAAGGCAATGAAGGAATACCACGCCGAACATTATACATCGGCATCGCCCTGCATTTACCGCGATTATAGATTCACGCCACCGGAAGATTTAGAAGGTTATATTGATTCGCCTTATGACCTCGATGGCTCGAATAACGATTTCGCTTACAGTTTCAGATTTAAAGAGAAATAATTTATGTCATACAGACCCGTTAAAGCCGGATTCAAACTTTTTTTTAATCAACTCAACTACCCATTGCCTTTGAAAGTCCGAATCGGACTCGACAGAGACGATTTCGATATAACGATGAGTCCCAAAGGCATTTTCCCTGCGGGAGCGAATGAATTTTCAATAGACGATACGGGTAATTTCGTTGATACGAATGGTGTCGAAGAAGGAAAGATGATGCTTTGGTGTAATGAGAATGGTTCAGCAGGGTCGCAATATGTCGTGCAAATCGTTGACAGTAAGACATTCTCGTTCAAATTCGTTTTGGAATATGGCGACGGCTCGGAAATAGATTTAGCTTCATTGATCGTTGAATCATTACCACCGGGAATGCCTATTGATACGTTTAATAATCGTGTTGACTTACGAGTGAGATCGCTTGCGCCGCGCAAGGTCGAACATTTTCTCGAAGACTTCGGCGATTTCGCGGGCGGCGCGACCAACGCTTCATCCGCTTTGCAGGAAGCCTTGAACGCTCTCAAGCAGGATCACGGCGG
>CAXTMQ010000121.1:0-12867 GCA_964245305.1 uncultured Pyrinomonadaceae bacterium | reverse complement strand
TGGTCAGCCGCGAGAATCGAAAAATTCCACGTCATAAATTCGATCACGGGACGCAAACCAGCCATCGCCGCGCCGACTCCGATTGCCGCAAAACCGAGTTCGGTAATCGGCGTGTCAACGACGCGCTTATCGCCGAATTCCTTCCAAAGCCCGCGCGTCACTTTATACGCGCCGTCGTATTCGGCGACTTCTTCGCCCATTACGAAGACGTTTTCGTCTCTCAAAATCTCTTCGCGCAACGCCGCATTCAGCGCGTCGCGGATTGTCAAAACTGCCATAAAATTATTTCGTTAATTCCAATTCTTTTTCTTCAGCCCAAGCCGGTTTCAGTTCGTGATACAAAACATCAGGGTCGATGTCCGCGCCGTTCTCCCAAACAATAGTTCCCATTTGCTCGTCAACTCTGACGGCTCGAAACTCCTGCTGATTATTTCGCAAAGATTCGAAAACTTTGCCGCGCAAAAACGGTTCGAGATTGATTTCGCGCTCGGTTTCGTCGGTAAAACTAACTTTAACGACGAAATCATATAGCGGTTCAACCGATTTGATTCTGACCAGTTTCATAAATCAATCAAGCGGTTTGATATTTACCAACGGTTCGCTTTGCCTCGCTTTTTCCCAATCCGACAACAATTCTGCACGATGCAAGTCCGCCCATTCAATTACGAGATTGTGCGCTCGTCGCGGCAATCTTCCGGCGTAAATTCGCAAAGTTTCAATCTCGTATAATGCTTCGTTATCGCCATATTTCACGTGAAAATGCGGCGGCGCGTGATCGTTGTAATACATATAAATCACGATACCGAAAAATTGGCTGATACACGGCATTTTATTCGGCTAAAACATCGGTGAACAATTCGCTTTCATCAGGAAACGGACTTTCATCGGCGAATTTTACCGCTTTATCGGTCGCTTCTCTCGCCTGATTTTCGATTTCCTCAAAATCCTTGTCGGTGAAAATCTCGGCTTCCTTCAACGATTCTTTGAATAAGAAAATCGGATCGCGTTCCTGATATTTTTTGATTTCTTCGGTCGTGCGATATTTTCCCGGATCGGACATCGAATGTCCCATATAGCGGTAACAGCGAATTTCCAAAAGCGTCGGCAAAGATTCTTCGCGGGCGCGTTTTAGAGCGCGCTCGGTCGCTTCGCGGACGGCGATGATATCCATTCCGTCCACAAATTCGCTCGCCATTCCGTAGCCTTTAGCTTTTTCGGCGATTTCGCTGATGCTCATCGCGCGTTTCTGCGACGTTCCCATTCCGTATTGGTTATTTTCGCAGATGTAAATGATGGGCAATTTCCAAAGCTGCGCCATATTTAAGGATTCGTGAAAAATCCCCTGATTGAGCGCGGCTTCACCGAAGAAGCATAAAGTCGCGCCGCCCGTTTCTTTATATTTTTGCGCGTAAGCCATTCCCGTCCCGACTCCGATTTGACCGCCGACGATGCCGTGTCCGCCGAAGAAATTATGTTCTTTGGAAAACATATGCATCGAGCCGCCTTTGCCGCCGACGTTGCCGCCCGCTTTGCCGTAAAGTTCAGCCAAAACCGCTTCGGGCGTGATGCCGGCGAGTATCGCCTGCACGTGGTCGCGGTAAGACGTAATCAGAAAATCTTTTTCGCGGTCGGTCGCTAGAATCGCGCCGACCCCGACGGCTTCCTGCCCGATATAAAGATGGCAGAATCCGCCGATTTTCCCGATGCGGTAAACTTCGGCGCATTTCTGCTCGAACACGCGACCGAGAACCATCTGGTAGAGCATCTCTCTAAGCAGTTCTTTATCGAGGTTTTTAATCGAGCTTTTCTGCGATTTTTTGCGGTCGAGATGTTCGGATTTGGCGATTTTCGGGTCAACCGTATCGGTTACGGCTTTCGCGGTTTTCGACGCGATTTTGCTTCGGTTTCCGTTGCCGTTTGTTTCAATTTTAGATTTTGTTTGTCGGGTTGCAGTCTTTGGCAAAATTAAATCCTCCGCGATTTTTCGATCAAAATTAAATCGAAGCGCAATAATTTTTATATTTCAGAAGCTAAATTATAAGCGACATCGAACTGTTTGTGCAAAAATAGTTCGCCGGACAAAGCGATTGCGCGAATTTGTCGGAAATGCCGCGCAAATTGTTGACTTATTGCGAAAAGCGCGGAAAAATAGAATCCGCACGCAAAAATTTCGGATTAATCGCCGATAGTTAATTTAAAACTAAAAATTTAACGAACAGGAGTCTCGTCAATGAAAAAAAGACTTTTCATATTGCTCTGCGTTTTCAATTTTCTCTTTATTTTTTCAAACAGTTCAAACGCGCAGTTGAGCATACAGGTCATAGATGTCGCGGGCGACAGCATTTCAAAGGGCTTCAACGCGAGCGGCGCGCCCTGCACGAACGGCGATCAGGAGCAGAACAACTGGCTCACGTCCGACACGCACGGCGCGAATTTTTGCGGCGCGGAAAGCGAAGGAGTTTTCAGCTTTCTCGAACGAGCCGAATGCGATTTTCAAACGAATATTTTCACGGCGTTTCCGAATCACGCGCAATCGGGCGCGCGTCTGCTTTCGGATTTCGTCAATCAGGCAAACGGCATCAAAACTTATTTAAATTCGCAAACGGGCAATCGTCTGGCAGCGGTTTTTCTCGGTCATAACGATAATTGTTCGGGAACGGAAACTAAAACAAACGCTTCGTGTCCGAGCCAGGATTTAGACCCGAACAATTACTGCCGCACGAAAAACGATGCGTTCGAGCGCGAAGTCCGCAAAGGTTTGGACGTTTTAATGACCGTTCCGAACACGCGCGTCGCCGTCGCCGCGCCCGTGCGCGTTTCGCAGCTTTGCAATTTTACCGGCAAGCAAAGTTGTCAAGCTCCTGTCAGTTGCCAAGTTCTGTGGAACGCGGTCAGCATCTGCGCGTCTTTAACGAGAAATTGTTCAAGCGACCGCATCGTTGACACATACACGACGATGAAAGCCTACCGCGATATTTTAAAATCGGTGACGGCGGAATACGCCCAAATTCCGATTGGCGGCGCGTCGAGAAGCGTTTTGATCGGCGGCGAAGCCGTCGGCGGCGCAACGAAAGCCGCCGGAACGAGTTTTCTCTACAGCGACGCGGCTTGGCAGTATCAATTCAAATCCGAACAACTTTCCTGCTGCGATTGTTTCCACCCGTCGGCGGTCGGGCAAAATCAGCTCGGACAAATGATGAAAATCGGTCTTTCGTGTTCGCGCATTTCACCGTGCTGCAAAGAAACCGGCGATCCGCTCGTTGACGGAAAATGCGCCCGCACCGAAACGAAAAGAACTTATTACAACGGTATTTTCTAGAACGATTGGCGCGGCGAGCCGTTTGCTTCGCCGCGTCTGCTTTGTTATTTTTGAGAAAATTATGACGGTTTCAATCGAAAAATTAATCGAAGGCTTGCGCCAAATTCCCGACGCGGATTTTACCTGCGATAAAGTTTATAAATTTTTAGCCGCCAATCCGGTTGACGTTTCGACAATCGAAAAATTTCTGCATTGGAGCGATAAATTTTACACGCGCAATCTGATTTATAAAGACGAGCGTTTCGAGATGATGGCGATTTGCTGGGACAAAGGACAATCTTCCAAAATTCATAATCACGCCGATCAAATGTGCTGGATGACCGTTCCCGTCGGACATCTTCGCGGGCAGAATTTTCGCGCCGTCGAAACCGACGAAACGCGCGGTTTTTGCAAATTAGAGGAAACCGACCAATTCGATCTTTCCGATTGTCTGACCGCCAAAGTCGAACTCGAAGAACCGATTCATCAAATCTTAAATCTGCCCGAATTCGAGACGCGCGCCGTCAGCATTCATATCTATTCCAAACCGTTCGACCGCTGTCTGGCTTACTGCAAAGACACCGATACTTTCAAGGAAATTCAAACTTTTTACACGAGCGTCGGCGGCAAAATCTGCGACGGCATCAATCTCTAAAACCGAACGATGTTTTTTCAGGAAAAACTTTTAACGCCGGTTCAGCCGAGCGCGTTTGAAATCGCCGAACCGACGATCAACGCCGCCGTGCAATGGCTGCGTTTGGGAGTCGAAGCGACAGGCGCAATCGTCATCGGCATCGGCGTTATTTTGGCGATCTTTCAATTCATCGCGCATTTCAAAGACGAGCAATCGAGCAATTTCAACCGCGTGCGCTTAACGCTCGGCAAATATCTCGCGCTCGCCCTCGAATTCCAAGTCGGCGCGGACATTCTCTCGACCGCCATCGCGCCGAGCTACGAACAGATCGGCAAACTCGGCGCGATTGTCATTATCCGCACGCTTTTGAATTATTTTTTGACCAAAGAACTCGAAGGCGAACGACGGCGCGAAGATTTGCCGGCAAGCGACACGGCAAGTTCCGAAAATCAATAAATGAAAAACAAAAAGATTTCGATAATCGCCGTCGTTTTCATTTGTCTTACTTACGTCGCGCTGCGCTTTTGGCATCTGACCGATTCGTGTCTCTGGTTCGACGAAATTTTTTCCGTTCACGCCGCCGAACATTCTTTCAGAGATTTATTTTGGTTCGTCGCGCAGGATTTAATTCACCCGCCGCTTTTTTATTTTCTCTTAAAAATCTGGATTTTAATCGGCGGCGAAAGTTTATTTTGGCTCAGATTTTTCCCCGTTCTTTTCTCAATCGCGGCAGTCGTCCCGTTTCTGCTTTTGTGCCGACAGCTTAAACTTTCTTACCCGATTGTCACCGTCGCGCTCGCTTTGTTGGCGGTCAACGGTTCGCTCATTAAATACGCGCAGGAAGTCAGAATGTATAGCCTTCTGTTGTGTCTGAGTCTATTCTCGCTCTGGCTTTTTTTGCGTTACGCGAATATGGGCAAAGGTTTTCCGACGCTCATCGTCGTCAACATTCTGCTCGTTCACGCGCATTATTTCGGCTGGTTCGTCATCGCGTCCGAACTTCTCGCGGTCATCATTTTATACAAGCATCGCCTGAAAATGATTGCGCTGATGTTTTCAGCCGTTTTTATAAGTTTTACGCCTTGGATTTATGCCGTCTGGCAAGCCTCGAAAATCAACGCTGATGTCGGGCAAAACATCGGCTGGATGACGAAGCCGAATTTTCTGACGGTTCTGCGCTTTGTTTTCGATTTGTTCGAGCCGGTTTATTTCGAGCAAAGCACCGCGAACGCTTCGACGATTCTTTTAATCACGCTGCCGAATTTACACCTTTTTATCATCTCTTTAATTTTTTATTCTATTAATTAAAAATTAAAAACCGACGCGGAGAAAAGAAATTTCCAACTGCTTTTGATTTTCTTTTTCACGCCGACTTTATTAGCTTTTATTTTAAGTTGGCTGTCGCCGTATTCGATTTGGGGAACGCGCCATTTAATCGTCGCTTTCGCGCCGTTTTCGATTCTGGCGGCAATTTTTCTGACGGATTTGAGATTCGCTTTTTTGCGAACGGGAAGTTTAATTTTGCTTGCCGCGCTCGCCGCCGGCGCGTTCGTTTTTCAAACGACGCAGCCGAAAGCGCGCTTTATCTGGTGCGGTTGGGAAACGCTGGCAAATTACTTGTATGATTCGACGTTACGCGGCGAGAATGCGACTGACATTCGCATCTACACTTTTGAAGATTTAACGGCGTATCATTTCTGGTTCGCCCTGCGCGATTCGGATCGCGGATTCCAGATTTTCAAAGTCAAAGACGCGGCGGGAATAACCGAAGATAAAGCCTATTTTCTGCCGCGCGGCTTCGATGCCGTAAAAACCGTCAGCGAAAATGAAATGACCGGCGACCGCTTTTTCATCGCTTTTCGCGCCAAAAATTTCAACCAAGTTGCGCCGCCTCTGCAAAATCTAATCGCTAAAGGCTACCAAATCGGCGAGCCGCAAATCTTTGAAGCGCAGGGCTTGAAGGCGTTTTTAGTTGAGGTTTGGAAATAGTCTGCCGAATTGAAAACATCCATTAAGTTTTTTTGTTGACCTCTCGCTTCACAATCTTAAAGCCTAAATAACGCGGTAGATTTTTATCTGCCCATTCCCGATATTCCGCCATCGTCTCGAAAACGCGATACGGCGCGTCGTCGAGAACGGGTTTATATTGACGGAAAAATCCGTATTTGATTCTTTGCGCGACGCTTTTTTCAAGCTGTCGGCGGCATTGTTCTTTAAAGTCGTCCATAAATTATTTTCTCTTCCATCTTACGCCGCCTTTCGTGTCTTCCAAAACAATTCCTTTTTCACTCAAGAGGTCGCGGATTTCGTCGGAACGCGCGAAGTTTCGGCTGTGTCTGGCTTCCTGACGTTCTTCGATCAAAGATTCGATTTCCGCGTCGAGCATTTCGGTTTTTTCTTCGCCGAAAATATTCAGCACCGAATCTACTTTCGCAATCGCATCGAGAATTGCGGCGCGGTCTTCGGCGCGGATCTTTTCCGCCGTCAAAGCCGTGTTCGTTTCGCGCGTGAGATTGTGCAATGCGGCGAGCGCGACCGATGTGTTGAGATTGTCGTCCATCGCCGCTTCAAAATCCTTCAAAGCGGTTTCGGTAAATTCTTGAACTTCTTCGTTCGAGCCGTCGCGCAGATTTGCTTCGTTCAAACGCGCTCGAAAATCGCGTAACCTTTCAATAGTCAATTCCGCGCCGTCCAGCGTTTCAAATGTAAAATTCAACTGCTTGTGATACGGAACGCTCATCAGTAAATAACGGATTCCGGTTGCCGTATAGCCTTTTGCTACTAAATCACGGAATGTGAAATAATTTCCGCGAGTTTTCGCCATCGTTTCGCCTTCGACCTTTAGATGTTCGGAATGCAGCCACGTTTTTGCAAAAATTTTGCCGGTCGCGCCTTCGCTTTGGGCGATTTCGTTTTCGTGATGCGGAAATTTCAGATCAATGCCGCCCGCGTGGATGTCGAAAGTTTCGCCTAAATATTTCATCGCCATCGCCGAGCATTCGATGTGCCAGCCGGGACGACCGCGCCCGAAAGATGCGTCCCAGCCGGTCGGTTCGTCGTCGCCGACCAATTTCCAGAGCGCGAAATCGTTGGCGTTTTCCTTGTCGTATTTGTCGGTGTCAACTCTTCCCGACGCGCCGGAAACATTGCCTTTGAAATTTATTTTCGAGAGTTTGCCGTATTCTTTGAACGCTGAAATGCGGTAATAAATCGAACCGTCGGATTCGTAGGCGTGATCGTTTTCAAGCAGTGTTTCAATGATCGAAATCATTTCCTGAATGTGTTCGGTCGCGCGCGGCGTGATTTCCGGTCGTTCGAGTCCGAGCGCGTCGAAATCTTCCCAAAACGCTTCGATAAACGGCGCGGTGAATTCGTCAATCGTCTTACCGCTCTTTCGGGCTTCGTTGATAATGCGGTCGTCAACGTCGGTCAAATTAAAAACGTGCGTCAGCTTAAAGCCTTTATATTTCAGATAACGACGCAGAATATCGCCGAATGTAAACGTGCGAAAATTGCCGATGTGCGCGAAGCTCCAAACCGTCGGACCGCAGATGTAGAGTTTGACTTCCGCGTCGTTAATCGGCTGAAACTCTTCGATTTGATTCGTTAAAGTGTTATGAAATTTAAGCATAAATTGTCAATCGTGTTTGAAAATAGATGATACAACAAACGATTCGACATTTTGATTTTTCAAATGAAAAATCCGAACGGCGTTTGGTGAACGAAAAAATTGAAAGGGAAATCTAAAGACGACAGGATTCTTTCGGCGCGATGCCGAGTTCGGCGAGAATTAATTTGATTGTTTTGGAAAACAAAATCATAAAAAGTTTATAACACAAAAATTATCCTGATTCAAAAAATCGGGCAACTTCTAATTCTGCGAAGCGTCGAGCATCCAGACATCGGTATCAACCTGCAAATAGCGAAAATAAATCAGGCGATTGTCAGCGGAAATATTGGCGTGTTGAAGTTCGTAAGTTGGAATTTTATAAATTTCTTTGACGGTTTTGGTCTGCGTGTCGCAAACGTAAAGCGAGTCTCGCTTGTCGAACATAAAATGGCGGCTGTCGTTGAACCAAATCGGATACGAGCCGGAATCAGTCATTTTTTCATACGTCGAAGTTTTGCGGTCATAGACGACGATGCCTTGTTCGTTATTTTCCGTTTCAAACATCAGCAGCAATAATTTATTTCCGTCGGGCGACCAATCGCGCACCGGATAAGAGCCTTTGTAATTCGGCAGCGGCGGCAGCGGCGCGGGCGTTTGTTCCTGCCACGTTTTCGTCAAATCGAGAATAAACGGCGACAAGTTTTTCCCGTCAATTTCCGAAAAAGCAATCTGCGAACCGTCGGGCGAAAAAACCGGCGCGGTCGCTCCCGTCTTTTCGGTAAAAGTAATTTGCCGCAAGTTCGAGCCGTCGGCGTTGATCATCCAGATTTGATATTTGCCGCTGCGGTCGGATGTAAAGGCGATGGTTTTGCCGTCGGGCGACCAGCGCGGTGTGCGGTCGCGGAATTTATCATTGGTCAGCGTTCGCCAGTTCGAGCCGTCGCGGTTAAAAACCACCAGGTCTTCCTGCGTCAACGCCGGATGCCGGATGACGAACTCCGCACCGTTCGGCGAAAGCGCGGGCATACTGATTTGTTTATTGCCGCGAGTGATAAAATTTACTTCGCCGACGGTTTTCAGATTAACCGGATCGAAAGCGATTGATTGCAGATTCGACTGCGTTTCGTAACGAATGTAAGCCAGCGTTTTGCCGTCGCGCGAAAATGCGAAGTGGCGAACGTAAAGCGCGGGCATCGTGACGGATTCCGGCTCGCCCGTCGCCGTTCCCGTTTCTTCGTCAACGGAAACGCGCCAGAGATTCATACTGCCGCCGCGGTCGCTGCCGAAAAAAATGTATTTGCCGTCGGGCGACCAAACCGGATTCCAGTCCATCGAAGCATTCTGCGCGATGACGACGGATTCGCCGCCGCTCGCGGGAATCGTCGCAATCTCGCCTAATTTTCCTTCTTCGACGAACCAGAAAGCGATGCGCTGTCCGTGCGGCGACCAGCTTGGCTGAATCGCGTCGCCTTTGGTGTCGAGCAACTTTCGGTTTCCCGTTTCGACATCAATGATCGAAAGCGAGCTGTTGGGAATCGTATGACCGGTGGCGACATCGGCGACTTTATCGCAGACGACGATTTGTTTGCCGTCGGGCGACCACGACGGATGAAAGCCGAAATCCGAAACGCGCCGCACGTTTTCGCCGGTTTCTTCCATCAAATAAATGCCGCTCGGATTTCGCTCCGACCGAAACGCGATCAGTTTCCCGTCGGGCGAATAAGCCGCCATCCGATTTTCATTGGGCGAATCGGCGGTTAAATTGTTCGGCTTTCCGCCGCCGATTCTTTGCAGAAAAATATCCGTGTCCTTAACCGTTTCGTTCGTGTAAATAAAAGATTTTCCGTCGGGCGACAGACTCGGATGGCTTTTTATTGCCGCGAAATTGGTCAACTGAATTTGCTGCGCCCGCGTCCATTCACCGGCTTCGGCGGATTTTTTAGCGTCGTTCGTTTTGAGAAAAAACCGGATGCCGAATCCGGTTAAAATCAAAGCGATTGCGGCGGCGAAAAAAAGATAATTCTTTCGCGTTTTCGCGGCGTTTTTCCGCGCGCCGCCGGTGGTTCGCAGAGACGGCGACGAATCAATTTCACGGCGGACGCGCTTTAAGTCGGCGCGGAAATCCGACGCGGTTTGATAAGAAACGTCCGCGTCTTTTTCCAAAGCCTTGCTCAAAATCGCATCGAGTTCGGCAGGAACGGACGAATTAAATTCGGAAATCGGCGGCGGATCGAGCGTCAAAATCGCGTTCATCGTCGCCTGTCTGTTTTCGCCTTTGAATGGATTTTTGCCCGCCAGCATTTCGTATAAAACAACGCCCAAACTCCATAAATCCGTGCGATGGTCAACTTTTTCGTCGCTGATTTGTTCGGGCGACATATAAGCTAGCGTCCCGATAATCGTTCCTTTCTGCGTGTAATTGGTCAGGCTGACGTGAATCGAATCGGCTTGCGGATTGAGCTTTGCGAGACCGAAATCCAGAATTTTCACGTAACCGTCGGGGCGCATCATTATATTTTCCGGTTTGATGTCGCGGTGAATGATGCCGAGTTTGTGCGCGGCGGCGAGCGCGTCGCAAATTTGCGAAACGATGGCAAGCGTTTCTTTGAGCGACGGATTTGAATTTATCAGCTCGCGGACGGTTTTGCCCTCGATAAATTCGGTAACGATATAATTGACGTTTTCCGCCTGCCCGAAATCGTAAATCGTGACGATATTCGGATGATTAAGCGCGGAGACGGCGCGGGCTTCGCGCTCGAAACGCTTGATTCGCTCGTCGTCTAAAACGAACGCGGCGGGCAGAATTTTGAGCGCGACCTGACGTTTTAATTTTGAATCGTAAGCCAGATAAACTTCGCCCATTCCGCCCGCGCCGAGCGGTCGTTCGATGCGGTAATTGCCCAATTCGCGCCCGACAATCGAGACTTCGGCGACGGTCGTTTCATTGTGCGCGATTTCCTTCGCCATCAAATTCATCGCCGAATTTTCCAGAAACGAATCGGTTTCCTTTTGTGCTTCGAGCAAACTCGAAACTTCGCGTCTCAAAATTTCGTCGCCCGCGCATTTTTCCGACAGAAACGCTTCGCGCTCGTTTTTGGGAATTTCCAAAACGGCATCGAAAAGCGCGTCAATTTGTTTCCAGCGGTCGGCGTTCATAATCGGGAAACTAGCCGCGAATAACACGAATTATTTTTTTGTTTTCTTTATTCGTATTATTCGCGGCTAAAAATTCTTCAAGTATTATTCAACTCACGATACAGCCAAGCCTTCGCCTTGCTCCATTCGCGCATTACGGTTACGCCGGAAATCTTTAAAACTTCGGCAATTTCTTCGACGCTCAAACCGCCGAAAAATTTGAGTTCGACGATTTTGGCTTTGCGCTCGTCGAATTTGGCAAGCTCGTTTAACGCTTCGTCGAGCGCGACCAAATCGGTGTTTTTCTCGTCCGAAACGGTCAACGCTTCTTCAATCGAAACGTGCCGCGCCAAATTTTCGCCGCTGCGCGGACGCTTTCTCGCAAAATCAACTAAAATCCGCCGCATCAACTGCGCCGAAACGCCGAAAAAATGCGCGCGGTTTTCCCATTTCGCGGTTTTCCAATCTATCAGACGAATATACGCTTCGTTGACGAGAGCCGAAGTCTGCAAAGTATGATTTTCGCGCTCGCGGCGCATATAATTGCGGGCGATTCGGTGGAGTTCGGCGTAGATGACAGGCGTGAGTTCTTCCAGCGCGGCGGCATCGCCCTCGCTCCATTTGCAAAGCAGTTCCGTTATCTGGTGCGTCGAGTCGGCTGACATTTTTATCGAGAATTCTCAATAAACTTATCACAATCGCGTCGAATAAAAAATTATTTTATTTGTCGTGTGATAGGTTTTTCGCCGTCGCAACGCATTAAGTTAGTGAGGCGCGAAAAATGCGCCGTAATTTTTAAAGGAGAATTTTAAAATTGATGTGGGATCAAACGGAAGATGCAAACGCGAGTTATGAAACCGAGCCGACGGATTATTACGGCGCGATTAGGGAAGAAGCGGTCAGAATTGCCGAACAGGAACTTTTGAAAGATACGAGAGAAACCGGCGCGAATAATCGCGGTTCGGTTATTGATATTTATTTGAGAAACGCCAACGCGCTCAAAAAAGATACCGATCCAAGCGTCAAGGGAAAAGGCTGGTGCGGAATGTTCGTTTATTATTGTTACAGTCAGGCGGCAAAAAAATTCGGAATGAGTTTGCCTTTCAAATCGGGGCATTTATGGAATGGCAGGCATCTCAGAGAATGGAGTCAGCTACACCAAAATACGATTGTCGCGCAATCTCCGCTTTTGCCCGGCGATATTTATATAATCGGCGACAATCACGTCGGAATGATTTTTGAATGTCTCAGCGGCGATTCATACAGAGTGATCGAGGGCAATCAAACGGGACTTGGCGACCAAGCGAACGGCGTTCAAAAGAATATAAAATCGCTCGAGAAATTTGATTCGCTAGTCAGAATTTAACTGTTTTAATACGGCATTTATAAATTGAGAATCCAGCCGCCAGATCATTCAATCGGCGGCTGAATTTATTTTTGAACTCGTTTCTTGTGAAAAACTCAATCGAATAATCTTCGCTCTGAATAAATCTCTACATTTCACAAAAACAATTTTTCCGAATGATAGTTATTTCCAATTTCAAACGCATTAGTAGTTGAAGCCGGAAATACGGTTTATGTTTTCGAGGAATTTATTTATGAAAAATATACGGACGTTTATCATCGGAATTTTAACAATTTTAATCTTAGGCACATTATCGGCAAACGCGGCGACGTGGACGGTTACGAAATCCGCGAACAGTAACGACAATGTTTGCAACGCCGATTGCAGTCTGCGCGAAGCCGTTTTCAACGCTGATTCGGGCGACACAGTGGCTTTTTCGCCGAATCTCATCGGGCAGACGATCACGCTCGGCGGTTCGGAAATCGTTATTACCAAGCGCATTACGATTGACGGATTTTTGAACGATCCGAATGTCGCGTTTATCTCGGGCAGCAATACGAGCCGCATTTTTTATATTCAGGGAGGCGCGGCTTTGGATTTGAGAAACGCGACTCTCGTGCAGGGCAACGGAACGGGACTTCAATCCGGTTACGGCGGGGCGATTTTCGCCAACGACAATTCGGTTTTATCGCTTGACCGCGTCAGCCTTCGGGCAAATAAGGCGGTATTCTACGGCGGCGCGATAATATCGCAGAGTGCTAATGTTCATTTCGTCAACACCTCGGTTACTGCCAACAGCGCGACCTCCTGTCTGGCAATGTCGCTGGTCGAAAGCAATGTCAAAA
>CAXTMQ010000120.1:3597-12897 GCA_964245305.1 uncultured Pyrinomonadaceae bacterium | reverse complement strand
TCGATGCGGTGATTTGTTTGGGAACGGTGATTCGCGGCGAAACTTCGCATTTTGAGCACGTCGCGGGCGAAGCCGCCAAAGGCATCGCGCAGACGGCGATGAAAACCGGCGTTCCGATTTTATTCGGCGTGGTGACGGCGGAAACGCTCGAACAGGCGATCAATCGCGCGGGCGTGAAATCGGGCAATAAAGGATTTGAAGCCGCGATGTCGGCAGTCGAACTCGTTAATTTATACGGCACGATGGGCGACGGCGAAAAAGTTGCGGAAGAAAAAGTTTTTCCGCGCGTCGTTTGATAAATTTGAATTATGGGAACAAGGCGTAAAGCGCGTGAATGCGCTTTGCAGATGTTATTTGCGGCTGATGTTGCCAAAACACCTGACGGCGTTTTGACCGACAACTATTGGAAAGAACTCGGCGAAACCACGCTTGACGAGGAAACGCGCGAATTCTCCAATCGTCTCGCCGTCGGAACTTTGCGCGAATTGACGCGCACCGACGAAACGATTCGCACCCGCGCCGAACATTGGCGCATCGAGCGGATGGCGATTGTTGACCGCAACGTCCTGCGAATGGCGGTTTACGAATTCCTTTTCACCGACACGCCGCACACGGTTATTATCAATGAAGCATTGGAAATCGCCCGCCGTTTTTCGACCTTTGAAGCCACGCAGTTTATCAACGGCATTCTCGACGCGATCAAACACGATTTGGAAAAAAACCCAGCCAATCCGCCCGTCGAAAACGTCGAAAAAACAGAAGAACCAAACGAAAAGACACGCGCCTCATCGCGTTAAAATTCCCGGATTTCAAATTTTATGGAAGATTTTCGCCGACAATTTTTGCTCGAAGCGGTCGAAACGCTGCGTCGTCTTTCGGCGGATTTACGCGCGGCGAAACGATTTTCCGAGCCTTTAAAGCGCGAAACATTTCGCATTCTTCATACCGTGAAAGGAACGGCGCAAACATTCGGTTTCGAGGCGGCAAGTTGTCTGGCGCACGAACTCGAAAGTCTCGCCGATGAAAATTCTTTCGATCTTTTGCTTGGAGGAATCGAATTGTTGATCGAATCTTTGAACGACGAAAATTTTGAAATCCCGCCGTCGTTCGCCGGAAAAATTCGAATTGCCGCGCCGCTAAAAAAAGAAAATCCGCAGACTAGAGAGACGTTTCCGCCGGAAGTTCCGAGCGAGATTTTCTCGCAATTATCCGCGCAGGAAAAAAATCGTCTGCGCGCGGCGATTCGGGAAAATAAAAATTTATTTTGTCTCGAAGTCGAATTTCAATTGGCGAATTTCGCGGAGGAATTAATAAAGTTCCGCGAATTTTTAAGTCGAACGAGCGAGATTGTCGCTACGTTTCCCGCCTCGAAATCTTCAGTTTCAAGTGAAAAGATCGGTTTTCAAATGCTCGCGGCGAGCGGCGAAATTTTGCCGCCGCTCGAAGAATTCGGCGCGAGTGTCGTATTTCAAAAATTTGCCGAAAAATTGAACGGCGCAAGCGGTATTTTGAAAGAAGCCGCCCGCTACGGAAAATCGCTCGCCGCTGAATTCGGAAAGAAGATCGAATTTAAAATTCGCGCCGACGAAACGAATCTCGCGTCCGACAAATTAAAAATTATATTCGACGCGCTCACTCATCTCGTCCGCAACGCGGTTGACCACGCGATTATCGAAAGCGGAACGATAGAAATAAATTTGTCGGACGAAAAAAATGGTGTTCGCTTAACGATTCTCGATGACGGAAGCGGCTTTGATTTGGAAAAAATCAAGGCGAAAGCCGTCGAGAAAAATTTAATCGGCGGCGCGGCGAATTTAAGCGAAAAAGAATTAATTGATTTGATTTTTCTGCCCGAATTTTCCACTAAAGCGAATGTGTCGGAAATTTCGGGACGCGGCATCGGGCTTGACGCGGTAAAATCAATGATCGAAAAAAACGGTGGTCGTGTGATTGCCGAAAATCGAAACGAAACGGGCGCGGTTTTCGAGATATTTTTACCGCGATAAGATTTTTATTCGATGAATTCAGCCTGCACATTTAAGCCAATCAAAAATTGTTCACATTTTTTCGCCTGCGCTTTTTTACTTTTCACAGTCGCGGCAAACGCTCAGGATTTGCCAAAGAAAATTCGCGGCTACAAAGTTTATCGAGCGAGAATTTCAATTAAAAATCGAACCGAAAAATCCGCGCCGCAAAAAAAATCAAACGACGCATCCGAAGCCTTCGTCCGCGTCGGCGAGCCGCAAATTAAAGATGTTTCGCTGACCGGCGTAACGCTTGAAATTTCGGCGGAAATAGATTCGGTTGAGCAAAGCGGCACAATCGACTTTCTCGCCTTTCGTGATTTTCGCGTGAACGATTTGAAAGTCGAAATCGCCGAATACGAAGAATCGTTCGAGCTGAAAAAAAATCAATCAATCGTTCTGCCGAAACCGATTGAGATTTTCGTCGGCGCGGGACAAACGCTCCGCGGCGCGTTGAAGGAAGTGCGCGAAGCGAAAAAGGAATGGACGGTAACGGGCAGAATCTTCATCTTCGGACACTTCAAAAAATCATTCTTAAAATTCAAGCGCGTCGTTCCAGTTGACATAAATCTGAAAATCAAAAATCCGCTTTTGTCCGTCAATAGTCAATAGCCGGCAGTTAAAATTAAAATGCTCTTGATTTCTAATTGACCTCTGACCTGTGATTACTGACAACGGCGCGGTTTTGCGTTAAAATTATTTTTTCAGGTCGTAAATATCGAATGAGGTTATAAAACAAAGTGAGCGAAAAAATTACAAATTTACCCGAATTTATCGGCGAAAATTTTGGCGCGAATGCCAGTTATGTCGAAAGTTTATTGAGTCGTTATCAAACAGACCCGAATTCGGTTGACGAATCGTGGCGCAGTTATTTCGGCGATTTATTGAACGGAAACGCGCCGACGCTCGACGGCGGCAACGGTCAATCCGTGTCCGCCGCGCAAACTCCGACCAAAGCGGCGACGCAAAATCAAACAATCGCGCAAACGCCGGTCGAAACTAAAAAACCCGTCGAAATCGCGCCTGCCGCCGGCGTTGAAGTCAGAGCGATCACCGGCGCGTCGAAGAAAATCGTCGAGAATATGGAACAGAGTTTGACTGTCCCGACGGCGACTTCCCTGCGCCGCGTTCCCGTCAAAGTTTTGGAAGAAAATCGCCGCATTATCAACGAGCATTTGCAAAATGCCGGACGCGGCAAAGTTTCGTTCACGCATCTGATTGCGTGGGCGATTGTCAAAGCCATCGAAACGTATCCGCAGATGAATTTCGGTTTCGGCATCGTTGACGGCAAACCTTCAAGGCTCGAAAACGACGCGGTAAATCTCGGCATTGCGATTGACATCGAGAAAAAAGACGGCTCGCGCAATCTGCTCGTGCCGAATATTAAAGGCGCGAATCAGGGAAATTTCGCCGACTTTCTCGCCGCTTACAACGAACAAGTGAAAAAGGCGCGCGACGGAAAATTGGTGATTGAAGATTTCCAAGGCACGACGGTTTCGCTGACTAATCCGGGAACTATCGGCACGGTCGCGTCGAATCCGCGTTTGATGAGCGGGCAGGGCGTGATTGTTGCGACCGGAGCGATTGAATATCCGGCGGAATATCAGGCGATGACCGCCGGCGCGCTTTCGCAGCTCGGCATCAGCAAGGTTTTGACTTTGACTTCGACTTATGACCATCGCGTTATTCAGGGCGCGGAATCGGGTTTGTTTCTGGCAAAAATCCACGAGTTTTTAATCGGACAGCATAATTTTTATGATGAGATTTTCAAGAATCTGGAAATCAGTTTTCCGCCGCTGCGTTGGGCGGAAGATTATAATCCGTCGCTGTTCGGCGGCGACCATTTCCGCGAGCAGACCGAAAAACAGGCGAATGTTTTGCAGCTTATCAACGCTTATCGAACGCGCGGGCATCTTTTGGCGGACATTGATCCGCTGAATATGACTTCGCATCACGCTTCGGAACTCGATCTGGAAAATTACGATTTGACGATTTGGGATTTAGACCGCGAATTTATCACGGGCGGCTTGCACGGCACGAAAACGGCGACTTTGCGCGAAATTCTTTCGATTTTGCGCCGCGCCTACTGCGGCAAAGTCGGCATCGAATACCGGCACATTCAGAGCAAAGAAGAAAAGAAATGGATTCGTGAACAGATTCGCCAGCAGTTCGTAGATGTCGAACCGCTCGCGGCGGAAACGCAGAAAGAGCTTTTGCAAAAATTGATCGAAGCCGAACAGTTCGAGCAGTTTTTGCATAAAAAATACTTGGGACAAAAACGCTTTTCGCTCGAAGGCACGGAAACCGTGATTCCTTTGCTCGACCAGTTGGTTGAAAAGGCTTCGGAAAAAGGCGTGGAAGAGATTTTTCTCGGAATGGCGCATCGCGGGCGTTTGAATGTTTTGTCGAATATCGTCGGCAACGCGGAAACGGGCGATCTGGCGGAGCGTATTTTTACGATTTTTGAAGGCACGTCGCACCCGTCGTTTCCGGCGGACGAAGGCGACGTGAAATATCACCAGGGCGCAATCGGCAAACGCCAAACCAAAAATGGAAACGACGTAAAGATACAGCTTTCGTGCAATCCTTCGCATCTCGAATTCGTTGACGCGGTGGTCGAAGGAATGGCGCGAGCCAGACAGGATGAATTGTTGGAAGGCAATGATTCGACCGAAAGAGATGCGGTTCACGATAAAATTTTGCCGGTTCTGCTGCACGGCGACGCGGCGTTTGCCGGACAAGGCATCGTAATGGAAACATTGCAGTTGGCGAGTTTGAAAGGTTATCGAACCGGCGGCACTATTCATATCGTCATCAACAATCAAATCGGTTTTACGACCGGCGTTGATTCTGCCCGAAGCTCGATTTATTCGACCGACGCGGCGCAGATTACGCAGATTCCGATTTTTCACATCAACGCCGATTCGCCCGAAGCAGCGTATCGAGTTGTCAAAATCGCGCTCAATTACCGGCAGGAATTTAACAAAGATGTCGCGCTCGATCTCGTCGGTTTCCGAAGACTCGGACACAACGAAGGCGACGAACCGAGCTATACGCAGCCGCTGATGTATGCCCGGGTCAAAGCGCATCCGGGTGTTCGTTATCTTTACGCGCAAAAGCTGATGCGGCTCGGCGTGATAACCGAAGATGACCTCAACCAAATGACCGATAAAGTCGTCGCCAAATACGAAGACATTTTGCAGCGCGCCAAACAAATTGCGACCGAAAAACCGAAACGCGCTCAACTGCCCGCGACTATCGAAGATGAAGACGGCTCGACGATTCTGGATACGGCGATTTCAAAAGAAACTTTGGCGAAGATTTCCGAAAAAATTTCGCTCGTGCCGGAAAATTTTCACGTCAATCCGAAAATGGTCGGACAGCTTGCCCGCCGCGCGAAAATGGGAACGGGCGACGCGCCGATGGATTGGGGATTTGCCGAAGCCGTCGCGTTCGGTTCGCTCGCGCTCGAAGGAACGGCTGTCAGATTAAGCGGTCAGGATTCGGGACGCGGCACGTTTTCGCATCGCCACGCGAAAATGTATGACACGAACACGGGCGCGGTTTGGTGTCCGCTCGGCGAAATGAAAGACGAAAAAACCGGCGGCAGATTTGAAGTATTCGACAGCTCTTTGTCGGAACAGGGCGTTCTCGGTTTTGAATACGGCTATTCGGTCATCGCGCCCGACGCGCTCGTGATGTGGGAAGCGCAGTTCGGCGATTTTTCAAACGGCGCGCAGGTGATTATTGACCAATATATTTCCGCATCCGAAGACAAATGGCAGCAAAAATGTCGCCTCGTGATGCTTCTGCCGCACGGTTACGAAGGTCAGGGACCGGAACATTCTTCGGCGCGACTCGAAAGATATTTACAGCTTTGCGCCGAAAATAATATGCAGGTTTGTTATCCGACCACGCCGGCGCAGTATTTTCATCTTCTGCGCCGACAGGCGAAACAGAAAATTCTGCGACCGCTGATCGTGATGACACCGAAAAGTCTTCTGCGTCTGCCGGCGGCAAGTTCGACGGTCGAAGAATTGACGAGCGGCGGTTTTCAGCCGGTAATTGACGACGCTTCGATTGTCAACAAATCGGAAGTCAAACGCATTATTTTATGTTCGGGAAAAGTCTTTTACGATTTGGAATTAGCCAGACAAGACGCGCGTGATTTGAAAGTCGCGGTCGTCCGGCTCGAACAATTTTATCCGTTTCCGGCGGAAAGATTAAAGGAGATTTTCGCATCTTACGAAAACGCGACGCAGATTTTCTGGACGCAGGAAGAGCCGCAAAATATGGGCGGCTGGACGTTTGTCGAATCGCGGCTCGAAAAAATCAAAGGCGATTTGAATCTGCGCTACGTCGGCAGAATCGCGTCGGCATCGCCGGCGACCGGCTCGTATGCGATTCACAACCTCGAACAGGAAAAAATCGTGAATGACGCGCTCATCAAAGAAACCGACGAAATTTCCGCCGCCAGCACGGCGGAAGTCGCGGAAAAACTCGCTCCGGCGGGCGCGTAGATTCAATGAGCGAATTTTAAAATACGAATTACGATTAAGAAAATTTTCTTAACCGTAATTCGTATTTTTATTTCTTTTCCGTTTTTTCGATTTGTTTGATTAATTTCGCGGCGTGGTTGCGGGCGATAAGCGGAAGGCGTTCGTCGTTGCCGAGTTCGGTCAAAAGCGGAATCATCTGCGCGGCATCGGAAATTTCGTTGCGGCGAATCAGCGAATCGAGCGAATCCATTAAGCGCGGTGCGTCGAGCGGCTGATTTTCGCGCGCAACATTGATGTCGAAAATCCAGGTAAATTGCTGCGCGATGCGGCGGTATTCGTCGGCGAGAGCCTTTGCGTCTTTGTTCGTCGTATAATTGAATTCCGCCGTTCTTTCCTTCCCGTCGCGGCGCATCGTAAATTTCATCGCGCCGAGATGCGAATAATCTTTTTCGTATTGGTAATTTTCGGTCGAATCGAGAAAATTCAGCGTCTGCCAATTCTGCTTGACCTTTTCCGTTGTTGCCGCCGAAAGCTGCAAAGGATCGGTTTCGAGGTCTGTAAAATCTTTTTTCAGAATCGAGATTTTCCCTTTTCCGTTTTCGTCGTGTTCGATGAGAATTTTTGAAACGACAAAATTCGGCTGTGAAAATTCATAAAAATAAACCGGCTTATTTTCAATTTCAGCAATCGGGCGCGCGTTGTTTTTTTTCGTTTCAATCGCTTGTTCAATCTGAGTTTGTTCGGTTTCGGGGCGCGAATTTTTTTTCGTTTCGTTTGCCGGATTTACAGCGTCGTCAACGACCGTTTCCGTTTTCGCTGCCACAGGTTTTTTCGCGTTTCTTTTCGCGGCTGTTTTGCGTTTCGTCTGCGCTGCAGTAGAAAAAGCTAAAGCGCAAATCAGACCGCCGATAACGAAAAATTTCATTTTGCTTTGTTTCTCGAACATTTTTAGTTTTTTAACTCTGTGAACCGGGATTTTCCCTTTCGATTATTTCTCTAAAAAAATTATTCAAATCTGACCGAAACGATTTTTGAAACACCTGCTTCCTGCATCGTCACGCCGTAGAGAGCTTTGGCGGCTTCCATTGTCCGCTTGTTGTGCGTGATGACGATAAACTGCGTCTTTTCAGACATTTCGGCAATTTTATTAACAAATCTGCCGACGTTCGCGTCGTCGAGCGGCGCGTCAACTTCGTCCAAAAGGCAAAACGGCGCGGGACGGTATTGGAAAATCGCCATCACCAAAGCAATCGCCGTCATCGCTTTTTCGCCGCCCGAAAGAAGCAGAATATTTTGCAGTCGTTTGCCGGGCGGCTGCGCGACGATTTCAATGCCCGATTCCAAAACGTCTTCGGCTTCGAGCAAGGTCATTTCGCCGCGACCGCCGCCGAAAAGCTCTTGGAAAAATTCGACGAAATTGCGATTAATGGCGTAAAACGCTTCTTTAAAGCGTTCGCGCGAGCGTTCTTTTATTTCCTTCAAAGCCGCTTCGGTCGCCGCGATGCCGTCAATGATGTCCTGTCTTTGCGCGGTCAAAAACGTCAGACGTTCTTCGGCTTCGGCTAATTCTTCGAGCGCGAGCATATTGATCGCGCCGAAATTTTCGATTTTATCACGCAAGTCTTCGAGATTCGCCCGCGACGTTTCCGCATCGAAATCTTCGGGCGTTTCCTCGATTTCGACGAGTTCGGCGAGCGGCATATTCAATTCGGAAACGCATTTTTCATTTAAGTTTTTCAACCGCGTCATCGTTTCGGCTTGTTTGATTTCAATCGCCGCGCGTTCGTTTCGGGCTTCTGCGGATTTTTTATTTAATCCGGCAAGCTCCGAAGACATCTGATCCGCCGTTTCCCTTGCAAGTTTTAGATGCGCCGACATTTCCGCGAGTTCGTTCTGCTCGCCGGTTTCTTCTTGGGACGAAACGGCGATTTTTTCGGCGATTTTACGAATTGATTTTTCTAAATCGGCGGTTTTATTTTCGGTTTCGACGATTTCCAGATTTTGTCTGGCAAATCTGGATTCGAGTTCGGTCTGCTCGTTTTCGACGCGGCGCAGAGCCGTCTGTGTCGAACGCCGACGCTCGCCGGCGGTCGCCGCGGCGGTTCTTTTTTCGCCGAGAATCAGATTTTCCGCGTTTAATTTTTCACGCGCGTCGCTTAATTTCAGCGCGACTTTCGCCGAATTTTTCGTGGCTTCATTCTGCGCTTTCGCCGCTAAATCGGCGTTGCGCTTGGCTTCTTTCTGTTTGGCGGCGGTCTCATCGAATTCCGTTTCGATCTGCGCCGATTCTTCGCCGACGACTTTTTGATGCCGCGCGGCGCGTTCGACTTCCTGCGCGAGCGTCTGCGCCTGCATTTCGATTGATAAAAGCTCGCGTTCGGCTTTGACGATAAATGACTGTAAATCAACGAGTTTGTCTTCGCGCTCGGCTAAAATTTCTCCGGCTTTCCCGGCTTGTATTTGGGATTTTTTAATTTGCCCGTCTAATTTTTGCGCCGCGCTTTCGAGTTCGCGCAATTCGCGCTTGAAGGCGAGCAGCGAAGTATTTTTTTCGTTGACGTTCGTTTTCCCGCCGACGAAAAGCGTGTCGCCGAAAGAAAAATCGCCGTCGGGCGTAACGAAATTTTCGCCCGCTTTCGCCGCCGATTTTTCCAAATCGTCAACGAGCGTCGCTGACATCTCGCGCGGTAAAGCCTGTTCCAAAATCGCCTTCAAACTTTCGTCCGCGCCGATCAAATCCGCGACGGAATTTTTCGACTTTGAACTTTGAACTTTGA
>CAXTMQ010000120.1:0-3497 GCA_964245305.1 uncultured Pyrinomonadaceae bacterium | reverse complement strand
ACAAAGCGAATCGTTTTATTCGCGTCCGTTTTCGATTCGACCAGAATCGCCTGCAAATAATTGCCGAATAAATTTTCGACGGTTTTTTCGGCGCGTTCGTCAACGTCTAATTTATCCGCCAGAATGCCCTTGAATTTTACGCCGACTTTTCCTTCTTCGGCGAATAATTTCTGCACGGCGGGCGCGTAAATCGTTTTGCGTTCTTCGAGTTCCTGTAATGTTTCGAGGCGGTTGCGTTTTCTCGAAAATTCATCGCGCAATTCGCGCAAATCCGCTTCTTTCGCCTGCAAATCGGCGCGAGCCGCGCTCGATTTTTCGAGCATTTCCTGTCGTTCTTCGTTTAGTTTTTGTAGTTTGGCGCGTTCCTTTTCCAAAGTCGCGTCGAGTTTTGAGGCTTCCTTTTGGCGTTCGGCGAAGGTTTCGGCGGCGCGTTCGCCTTCGCGCCGCAAGCCTTCCAATCTTTCCTGCAGCCGCTCGCCGTTGGCTTCGAGCTGGCGCGAGATTTCCGTCAAACGCTCGAACGCCGCCGTGTGTTTGAGAATTGCGGCGCGTTCCGCTTCGAGTTCCGTTTCGATTTGATTTAAATCCGCCGATTTCGCCTGAAATTTTTTCTCGGCTGCTTGCAAATCCGTTTCGGATTTTTCGGCGGCGGAGCGTTCTTTTTGCTCTTCCTTTTTCAGCCGTTCGAGTTCGGTTTTTAAAAGTTCGGCGCGTTGTCCGGCGACTTCAACCTCGATTCTGAGCGCGGCGGAACGCTGTTTGAGATTTTCAATTTGCTCTTCCTGATAAAATCTTTCGCGCAAATTCCTGTCGCGCGTCAAAGCATTTTCCGAATGACGGGCGCGGATTTTCGCCAGGTTTTCTTCGGCTTCACGCGCCTTTTTCGTCGCGTCGCGGAAGGCTTCGTCTTTTTCGGAAACTTCCCAGAAAACGCCGCGTTCCGCTTTTTGCGCCTCGCTAAATTTTGCTTCCAAATCTTCGATTAACGCCGACAAAAGTTTGCCTTCGGCGGAAAAAGTCTGGCGCAGAAGCGTTCTGAATTCTTCGCGCAAAATTTTATAGCGGCGCGTTTTGGCGGCTTGGCGGCGCAGCGAATTCGCCTGTTTATCAACTTCGGAAACAATGTCCGAAATGCGGCTCAAATTCGTTTTCGCGGTTTCGAGTCGCGTTTCGGCAGCGCGCTGGCGCGTACGAAATTTGGAAATGCCGGCGGCTTCTTCGATCAGAGCGCGCCGGTCGGAAGGCTTTGCCGACAAAATCTGTCCGATGCGTCCCTGCTCGATCAAAGCGTAATGCGCGCCCGACAAACCCGTTCCGGCGAACAAATCCTGAATGTCGCGCAGACGGCAGGTTTTGCCGTTCAAAAGATATTCGCTCTCGCCCGAAAGATAAAGACGGCGCGTCACCGAAACCGCTTCTCCGGGAGCGAAATCGAGCGCGAGCGCGCGAGGTTTCCAATGACGTTTGGTTTTGATTTTTGTTTGAACTGTTTGAATCGAACCGACCTGCGCGGCTTGTGCCTGTTCGATTTCTTCGGTTTGAAATTCGTTCGCCTCGCTTTCAAACGTCGCTTGCCGCGCTTCGATTGCGTCCAAATCAACTGCCTTTTCGTCCAGAACGCCGAGATTTTCGTCTATGTCTTCGAGTTCGCTTTCTTCCGCCGAATCCATAAACATTTCGTCGCGGACGAGATGCAGAACGACTTCCGCCATTCCCGAAGCCTTGCGCTTGCTCGTGCCTTGAAAAACGACGTCTTTCATTTCCTCGCCGCGCAAAGACTTAGCTTTTTGCTCGCCCAAAACCCACGCGATTGAATCGGAAACATTCGACTTGCCGCAACCGTTCGGACCGACGACCGCTGTAATGCCGCTGCCGGTAAAAACAATTTCAGTGTAATCGGCGAAAGATTTGAATCCGGTAATTTCAAGACGCTGGAGTTTGAACATTCTATAGTGTTTTCGGAGAGTTTCAGCACTATATTTTGTTGTTTTGTATAAATGAAGTCAAACGAAAGCAGAAAATCATTATAAAATTTGTGAAAGAGGTTATTGATATCTTTCGAGCACTTAAGCCGGATTTTCTAATTTGCTTAAAACTTCCGTTTCCTTTTCGCTTGTTAATTTTCCCTTCCAAACGTCGGAAACGATTCCGTTTTCATCAACCAGCAATAAAGTCGGCGTTCCCGAAACACCGATTGATCCTAACTGCGCGTTATAAACATCGTCTATAGCGATGCCGGAACTTTGCAGATAACTACGCGCATCTTCGACATGCTGAGGCAGAACCGCCATAAATTTTACATTATCCGAATCTTTTAACATTTTTTTATAAAAAGGCGTGCTTTCCTTGCAAAAATGACAGGTCGAGGAAATAAACATTACCAAAGTTTTTTTATTCTTTTTCCAGTCTATGCCGTTTATCGGAATGGTTTGACCGATTGGTGATACTGGGATATTTCTCGGCGGAACTGAAACGGGCTGGCTTGTTGTTTGAACCGTTTTCAAGGCAGAAATGGAATTTTCATTTTGCGGTGGGAAGAAAGTTTGTTTGATAACTGTAAAACTCAATAAGATCGCAATGATGATTGTCGCAATGCTTGATAAGAACTGAAGTCTTCTGAAAGTTTTTTTCATATTTCACCTATTTATCTTTACAGAGAATTGACATTGGTTTTAATCAATGGTATGGCATAAGTTAATTTCATTGGCAAATTCACAGTTTATCCAGCTTTCGATTCTGATAATTAACTTGTTTGTTGTTCTTTCAAAATATTCAGTAAATTACGGAGTTCACTATGAAAAATGTTTCTCAAATCTTAAATTCAAAGTTTCTGTTCGTGTTTCAAATTTTACTTCTGTTTTGCTTTGTCTTTTCAGTTAACGCTCAAGACAGCGATTTATCTGTAAAAGCAGAGTACGAAGATTTGAATCTTATTAATGAAGTTCCAAAGCATTTACCGATAAAAATCGAAATTATAAACGGCAAATCTGAGGACGTTTTGAGCGATGTTAAAATAAAAGTAACAAATACGGGTGCGAAGCCGATTTATTACCTTAAGTTTTTCATTTCATCAACAAAAGATTTTCTCAGTCCGAGAGGAGATCAGTATGGATTTCCAATGAGATACGGTCGTGCCGCACTTATAACATTCACCGAATTAGCAAATGAAACTGATGTTCCACTAAAAAAGGCGAGTCATATACCTTTAAAGTTGACGAAATAGAAGACAGAAATTTTAAGGAAATTGCGCGGCGCACACTACAAACTGCGCCCCCTCAGAAATTTCTATTACAATTTCAATTTCTGAGTTTCGGTGACGGCACAGGATTTTGGACTTCCGGCGGAACGCGATTCCCTTCAAAACAAAAAGATTCTTCGTTTTATCGGACAGCACCAGCACCAATATTTTTGGATGATTTCATCCCAAGAAAAAATCAATCAGGGAGTCTCTAAAAAATTTGTGTAAATGAGTTTGTGTTGAAACCGTTATTTGGCAG
>CAXTMQ010000119.1:0-13005 GCA_964245305.1 uncultured Pyrinomonadaceae bacterium | reverse complement strand
ACTTCGTCAATCAGCCAGCTTTGCTCCCAGTTGACCGGCTCGGTTCTGCCCTTGATAAATTCGCAAAATCGGTCGAGATAAAACTTGAAATGTTCGGTGTGCGCGGCAATTGTAATCTCGTTGATTTCCTTGGAAACCTGTTCTGCCGAAAGCTGGTCGAGCGTTGTAAAAACGCCGATTCTGCGGTCGAGATACGCGCTCGGCTCGCCTTCAGGCGAACCTTCAAAAGTTTCGCGGAAAAGTATCAAAAGGTTCTTTAGAAAATCTTCGGGAACGATTGTATTTTTAGCGGCTGCGTCCATTTATGTTAATCTCTAGTTTTCAGAATTATGCTCGAAACGGTCGAAAAATTCATCGGCGAATTTAATGATAGCTTGTCAAAAGACTCGTTCGTTAAATTAACTTTAGGTAATTATAAAGGCGCGGACGCGCATCTGCAAAAAATCCTCGTGCGTCTGGTCGAAACGCGCAAGGGCAAGCGGCTTTTTTTTCTGTTTCGCTACGATATGCGCGACACGGCGAAGAATTTCGATTTCGCGGAAGGCGCGGCGAAACTGCGCGAATTTTTAGGAACGGATTTTTTCAGCGGACATCTTTTCACGACCGAAAACGATTTTCAGATCGACATCGGCAAAAAAGGAAAATCGCGTCTGAACGCCGGAAAACCGACGTTTAAAACCAAACCGCCGCTCGAACACGACCGCGAAAAACAAATCCAAATCAGCCCGAACGCTTTTTATTTAAAGGCTCTCGGCATCACGACCGACCGCGGCGAAATCCGCGACAAACAGCACGACAAGTGGAAACAAATCAATAAATTCGTCGAAACGCTCGGCAATTTATTTGATAAATCGCCGCTCGCCGACCGCAAGGAATTGAACATCGTTGATATGGGCGCGGGCAAAGGTTATCTGACGTTTGCGACGTATGATTATTTCAAAAACATTCGCGGGCTTGATGTCAAAGTTACCGGCGTTGACACGAAAGAAGAACTCGTCGGACTCTGCAACGACATCGCCAAATCGAGCGAATTTGAAAATTTGCGATTCGTTCACGGCTATATCGGCGATTACAAATTAGAAAACACGGATATTTTAATCGCGTTGCACGCCTGCAACACGGCGACCGACGACGCGATTTTTCAAGGCATGAAAGCAAATGCCGATTTAATCGTCGTCGCGCCGTGCTGTCACCAGGAACTGCGCCCGCAAATGAAAGCTCCCGAATTTTTGAGCGGCATCTTCCGCCACGGCGTAATGCTCGAACGCGAAGCCGAATCAATCACCGATGGCTTGCGCTCGCTGTTTTTGGAAAAAAGCGGTTATTCTACGAAACTTTTCGAGTTTATCGCCACCGAACACACGCCGAAAAACAATATGCTCGTCGGCACGAAACAGGAAGGAAAAACGGGCGCGGAAAAAATCGGCGAGCAGATAAATTCAATCAAAGAATTTTACGGAATTAAAGAGCAAAGATTGGAAACTTTGCTGGCAAAACAATCAAGAGCCTGATATTTGTTAATTCTTAGATGATGTATTTGTTCTGTCTCAGAAACGCCCTTAATGTTATTCGATACGGGTTAGAAATATAGTTTTATCGTTATGAGTTTCGCACGGTTAAAATTTTGTTTTCATAATCGCTCCGTCAGTTAATTTAATTATATTTTGTTAAAATTCAAAATATGAACCATCCTGAAAACGTCGAGTATAAAGATGATTATGAAAATTACGTTTCGCTCGTCGAAGAAACCGATATTGTTTCCGCGATGCGAAAACAATTGACCGAAGTCGAAACGCTTTTCGCTTCGATTTCCGAAGAAAAAGGCGAATTTGCTTACGCCGAAGGCAAATGGACGATCAAGCAACTGCTCGGACATCTTATTAACGGCGAGAGGGTTTTTTCCTATCGCGCCTTGAGAATTTCGCGCGGCGATCAAACGCCGCTGCCGGGTTTTGATCAGGATTTACTCACCGATAACGGCGATTTTAATTCGATCAGTCTCGCCGATCTGCGAACGGAGTTTTCACATCTCTGTCAGGCGAATATTATCTTTTTTCAAAATCTGACGGATGAAGCGTGGGAGAGAACCGGCACGGTGAACGATACTCCGGCTTCGGTTCGCGCCATTGCATATAATATGGTCAATCACGTCCGGCATCATATTGATAGTTTGCGCCTCCGTTACCTTTCGTAATTTGATTAAAGTTAAGAAGGTAAGAGTAAATACTAGATTTTCGGCTCTTTAATCAACGAGACACACCCGGCAAACCTTTTAACTTGACCTTTCATCTGATTGACACTTATTATTACAGTTTGCTTTTGGAGCGAGAAATTTTAAGTAAAAATCATAAACAGAGGAGACCATTGAAAAAATGAAACCTGAAATACATCCGAATTATCAAGACATAACCGTTACCTGCGCCTGCGGCAATTCTTTTCAAACCCGTTCGACCGGCAAAGATTTGAGCATCGAAATCTGTTCGGACTGTCATCCGTTTTTTACCGGCAAACAGAAATTAGTTGACACTGCCGGTCGCGTTGACCGCTTTAACAAACGCTATGCGCGCGGCAACGCGGCAAGCACCGAAGCCGCTAAATAAATTTTTGAGTTTATTTAAACATCAATATTAGCCGAAAACTTAACGCCGACGCTTTTCAAAAACGCGCCGTTCGCTCTTCGTGTAAAATTTTTCACACTAAAGCGAAAGGCTCTTTTTAGAAAAAGTCGGCGTTATTTTTATGCTTGATTTTAGATTTGCGATTTGCGATTGATTGAGCTTTTTTAAATTCGAGAGTTAAATTGAATTTTATGAAAAACAAAAAACTAAAATTGGATTTTCTGAATCTTTTCGTGGCGATGCAGAAGGATTTGATCGTCGGCGGACAAGCCGTAATGGAAGGAGTGATGATGCGAACGCCGTCGGCGTATGCGATTGCGTGCCGCAAGAAAAGCGGTGAAATCGTCACGACCGCCGAAGCGTTGCCGAAATGGAGCGATAAATATAAATGGATGAATCTGCCGGTTTTGCGCGGCGGCGCGACGCTAATTCAGTCAATGCTGCTCGGCGTTAAAGCCTTAAATTTTTCGGCGCAAATCGCTCACGATGACGAGGAAACGGAAAAAGCCGTCGTCGAAGATAAAGTTTTAGAAGCGCAAACCGTTTACGCCGACGGCACGAACGATGAGAATTTTATGAAAGCTCCGGCGAAAATCTCGATGCCCGAAAAAGCCGCCGCGAAAAAATCTTCGCAGGCGGCGGGCGCGGTCGGCTCGATCATTTTCGCGCTGTTTTTTAATGTCCTGCTATTCGTTGCCGCGCCGCTCGTTTTGACGAATATTTTGTTTATCGCACTCGGTTGGACGGCACAGCCGACGATTGCCGAGGGCGCGTCGTGGCTCGCTTTTGTTAAGGCATACGTTTGGGAAATCAAACCCGATTCGTGGATCGCGTTTAATTTGATTGACGGTTTGATTAGAATGGCGTTTTTCGTTTTGATGATTTTTACGATGTCGCGCCAACGAGAAATCCACCGCGTTTTTCAATATCACGGCGCGGAACACAAAACCGTTTTCGCGTGGGAATTCGGCGCGGATTTAGCGGTTGAAAATGCCAGAAAAATGCGCCGCCAGCATCCGCGCTGCGGAACGTCTTTTTTAATGGTCGTGATGCTCGTCGCCATCGTTTTATTTTCGGTGATAAAATTCGACGCGCTCTGGCTGAATCTCGCCGTTCGCATTGCTTTAATGCCGCTCGTCGCCGGACTTTCGTATGAAATCATTCGCTTTTCGGCGAAAAAAGAATCGGGAATTGTTTTCAAATTAATGACGATGCCCGGACTTTGGCTGCAAAATATCACGACGCAAGAGCCGGACGACGAACAATTGGAAGTCGCTATCGTTTCATTAAAAGAATCGTTAAAGTTAGAACCGATTGATGCAGACAAAGTTCCCGCTTTTGATCGAGAATTGGAAGTCGTCGTGTAATTTCTCAGGAAAATTTTATGTTGGAAAAACTCGAACAAATCGAAAAGAATTACGAAGAATTGACCGCGCAGATTTCATCGCCGGAGATTATGTCGGATATGAAGACGTATGCCAAAACGATGAAACAGCATCGTTCGTTGGAAGAAATCGTCACGAAATACCGCGAAATCAAAAAGATGAACGAGGATTTGGCGGGCGCGAAAGAGCTTCTGGAAATGTCGGACGACGAAGAAATGCGCGAGATGGCGCAACAGGAAATCACCGAACTCGAAACCGGCGTGGCGCAGGGCGAAGAAGCGTTGAAAGTACTTTTGATTCCGAAAGACCCGAACGACGAGAAAAATGTTATTTTGGAAATCCGCGCCGGAACGGGCGGCGACGAAGCGACTTTATTTGCCGCGGAAGTTTTGCGGATGTATGCGCGTTACGCCGAGCGACAGGGTTGGAAAATGGACATTATGGGCGCGGCGGATACCGGCGTCGGCGGCTTGAAAGAAGCGTTTGCGATGATCGAAGGCGACAGCGTTTATTCAAAAATGCGCTACGAATCGGGCGTTCACCGCGTTCAAAGAGTTCCGCAAACCGAAACCGCCGGACGCATTCATACTTCGGCAATTACCGTCGCCGTTCTGCCCGAAGCCGAAGAAGTTGACGTGCAGATCAATCAAAACGATTTACGGATTGATACTTTTTGCTCGAGCGGTCCGGGCGGGCAATCGGTCAACACAACCTATTCCGCCGTGCGCTTGACGCACTTGCCGACCGGCGTAGTCGTTTCGATGCAGGACGAAAAATCGCAGATCAAAAACCGCGAAAAAGCGATGCGCGTTTTGCGGGCGAGATTGCAGGAAATCGAAGAACAGAAAGTTCACGACGCGCAGGCGAGCGAACGCAAATCGCAGGTCGGCAGCGGCGACCGCAGCGAAAAAATCAGAACATACAATTTCAAAGAAAACCGCGTTACCGATCACCGCATCGGCTTGACGGTTCATCAGTTGGATTTAGTAATGGAAGGCGCGCTCGATCAATTCGTCGAAGGCTTAACGACGCATTATCAAACCGAAAAATTAAAAGCCGAAACGGTTACGGCGTAAAAGCTCAAAGTTCAAGGTTCAAAGTTAAAAGTGTGATTCCGACTTTTAACTTTGAACCTTGAGCTTTGAGCTTTGAACTTAAAAAATGCCTGTTACGAGACTTTTTCTGGTCAGACACGGACAATCCGACGGAAACGCCGAAGGGCGTTTTGGCGGGCATTCGCCGACACCGTTGTCCGCGCTCGGCAGACAGCAAGCCGCGCTCACCGCCGACGCGCTCGCCAGAGAAAGAATTTCAGCCGTTTATTCGAGCGATTTGCTGCGCGCCGTGCAAACCGCCGAACCGCTCGCCAAGATTTTAGATTTGCCGATAATCGCTACCTCTGCTTTTCGTGAAAGAAAAGTTGGCGTTTTGGAAGGTTTGACCTTCGACGAATCAAAAGCGGCGCATCCGAGAGATTATTACGCGCTCGTCAATCGCAATATTCATCACATCATCACGGGCGGCGAAAGCTATCGCCAGCTTCTCCGCCGCGCGACGCGCGAACTGCACACGATTCTCCGCTCGCATCACGCCGAAAACATCGTCATTTTTTCGCACACCGGCGCGATTTGCTATCTGACGCTTTACTTGATCGGCGCGATCAACCGCCACACGAAAACAACGCCGTGGCTGATTACTTCAAATTGCGGCATCAATCGTTTTGAAATTCGCGGTCGCAATAATATTCGCATTTTAGCTCTCAACGACACCAGACATTTAATCAAAACCACGGGCGAAGATTCTTTCGGTGCGCGGTGAAAAAGTCTAAAGTCCAAAGCCCGAAGTCAGAAGCGGTTTTCGCCTTTGGACTCTGGACTTTGGACCTTAGACCTAATGACTTTGACGGCGGTCGCGCCCATTCCGACCGCGCTGCTGACGGTCGGCGCGAGCGGATTGGCGACATCGCCGACGGCGAAAATTCCTTCGACTTCGGTTTCGCAGTTTTGATTAATTTTTACGTAACGATTTTCGTCGAGCGCGATTTTTCCGTCTAAAAATTCCGTGTTCGGCTCGACACCGATACGGACGACAATCGCCTGAACATCTATTTTGAAAAGTTTCTTCGTTTTCGTATTTTCCAGCTCAATCGCTTCGACTCGTTCATCGCCGATGATTTTTTTCACGACGGTTTCGGTCAAAATATTTATCTTTTGATTCGCTTCGGCTCTCTCGACAAATTCGCGGCGGGCGCGAAATTTTTCGCCGCGATGAACGAGCGTAATCTTCGCCGCCGTTTCCGCTAAAATCAAAGCGTTTTCAAAAGCCGCGTCGCCGCCGCCGACGACGCAAACTTCTTTATTTTTTAATTTTTCCGCGTCGCGCTTTCCCGATTCGACGATGCCTTCGTTTTTAAATTTTTCTTCGCCTTCGACGTTTAATTTTCTACGTCTGATGCCGGCGGCAATGATAATAAACGAGGCTGAAAAATTTTCGCCGCCCGCCAATTCGACCTCTTTTTTGTCAAAATCTATGCGGCTGACTTTCGCATTTAATTGCGTCACGAATTGACGTTTTTCTATTTGTTCGAGAAAAACGTCGCGCAAAGCGCGCCCGTTGGCGACTTCGATTCCGAGGTGATTTTTGATTTCGTTAAAAGTCCACAAAAGCTGTCCGCCGAGTTCCGCCGCCGATTCTAAAAGCAGCGCGTTCAATCCGAGTTCGTCGCACCAGAGAGCCGCCGAAATTCCAGCCGCGCCGCCGCCGATGATAATCACGTCAAATTTCATTTTCCTTTCGTCGGTTTTTTTTGGTCTCATTTTTGCTTGAGCTTTTTTGAAGTTTTCTCCTGTATCAGCCTTCTCATCGCAAAAAACTAAATCCTCACCTAATCTTCTCTGAAAATCAACGAATCTCGATCAATTTTAGATACCATTTTTTGTCAATCGCACGTTCCGAATTTTGTCACTTTCAGACGCTTTTTTCCGCCGATTTTTCCTTCCGATTTTTCTGCTAAATCCCTTTAATTGCTTAAACAAACCGTTTGCGGCTCTTCCGAATCCGGCTTTCGACGTGGCATCTGTTTTGCTTTTAGATTCGATTCGGAACGGGCGAAGTGTCTTTTGCTTTCCCGCATCCTTGAAAAATAAAACAAATCAAAATTTATAACACCCCGTTCAAAATATGAAACTGGAATTTGAATCAACTTCTTCAACCGTTTCCTTTGCCGATAATCAAACCGTCGAAAAAGCGCAGCCGGCGACGCAGGTCGAGGACGTTTCGCAAATGCTGCAAGCCGGAATTAAAGCCGCGCAGGAAGGAAAACGCAGCGAGGCGCGACAATTACTGCTTCAGGTAACCGAAGTCGAGCCGAACAACGAAAACGCATGGCTCTGGCTCGCTTCGATTAGCGAATACCCGGAAGAACTGCTCGGCTTTTTGAACAACATTTTAGCAATCAATCCGAAAAACACACGCGCTCTGGACTGGTCGCAGGCGACGAAATCAATGCTCGCCAAAAATTTCGTCCAGCGCGGCGTTGACGCTTCCAACGAAGCGAAAATGGATTTAGCCAGACAGTGTTTTCAACAGGCAATCGCGCACGACGAGCAGAACGAAATGGCTTGGTTGTGGATGGCTTCGATTTCCGATTCAAACGATGAAAAAATCGCCAATTTGCAGAAGGTTTTAGATATTAATCCGAACAACGAAACCGCTCACGCTTCGCTCGTTACCGCTAAAAATCAGGTCGCCGAATCGCTTTTGCAAAAGGCGAATCGCGCGGCGATTTCCGGCGAACGACAAGAAGCCGCCAAAATGCTCAACGAAGTTTTAAAACAAAACCCCGACCTCGAAGAAGCGTGGATTTTGAAATCTTATCTGGCTGAATCGTTCAGCGAAAAAGTTACCGCGTTTGAAAAAGTTCTCGCGCTCAATCCCGAAAACGAAGCCGCCATTTCCGGCTTGGCATCTTTGCGGGCGATGATGGCGAAAACCGAAAACCGCAAAGCAGAGCAGTCGGTGATGATGGCAAATTTGATGAAGGAAGCCGCCGAAGCCTATAAATCCGAGACGACAGGGCAAAACGAAAATCAAACCGAAAAACTGGATTGGACACCCGATTTGCTGCAATCGGTGAGCAGTCAGTTTGAGAATTTTCAAACTGAAAGACAGTCGTCGCCGGAAAATTTCCACTTCTCCGAATCTTCAGCGCAAAATCTCGCCGATTCCCTGCAATCGGATCAAAGCGTTTCGTTTCAAGTCGCTTTTGAATCTGGTCAAACACAAAACGACAACAATCCGGTTGCCGGAAACAACGAATTTTCAGCGCAGCCCGCGCAGGAAATTTTACACGCCGAAAAAACCGTGAAATCTCCGGCGGTAATGACTGCCTGCTCGTTCTGCAATGCCGAAAACGAAGCGAACGCTTTTGTTTGCGGCGCGTGTCGCGCGGTTTTGACGCTTTCCGAACTTGAAATGCTGCTTGCCAATCCGGGAGTCGAACGCGATGTCGTCAGTCAAGCGGTCGGTTATATGGAAAACGAAAAAACCGAGCGCGATTTTGATGCCGACGAACTCAAAACGCTCGCCATCGGTCATATCAATTTGAAAAATCTGCGGCAGGGCGTTCAATATCTGCAAGCCGCTCTGCGAATGAATCCGAACGACGTAATGCTCGGCTCGCAAATCAATTCGCTGAAAATTCGCCTGCTCGAAATCGAACAACAGCAGAGCAATTACAACTCGATGACGCGCGGCAGAACGATTATGGTCATTGACGACAGCGCGACGGTTCGCAAACTGATTTCCGGCAAGCTCGAAAAAGTCGGACACGAAGTCGTCTGCGCGGTTGACGGCGTGGACGCGCTCGAAAAAATCAAGGACATCAAACCGGATTTGATTCTGCTCGACATCAATATGCCCAGAATGGACGGCTATCAGGTTTGCAAAATCATCCGCACCGAAGAAGCGACCAAAGACGTGCCGATTGTGATGATTTCCGGCAACGACGGATTTTTCGACAAAGTGCGCGGTCGAATGTCCGGCACGAGCGGCTATATCACCAAACCGTTCGGACCCGAAACGCTGATGAAAACCATCGAGAGCTATATTATTTAGGGACGAGTGGCGAGATAAAAATCAGTGCCTGTCCCTCGTCCCTCGTCCCTAACAACGATGAACGATCCGAACATTCAATTACCGCCAGAGATTGATTTTTCCTCGTTTGATTTCAACAATCTCGCCAATTCATTTTTAAGCGACGAGATACAGCCGAAATCAACCGGCGAAAAATATCTCGTCTTTTTTCTTGATGAAGAACTTTACGCGGTCGCCACCAAACAGATCGCGGAAGTTTCGCCGCCGCTCGCCGTTACCCCTCTGCCGAACGCGCCCGAATGGCTGCTCGGCGTTGCCAATCTTCGCAACGAAATCATTCCGGTCGTCAGTTTGCCCACCTTGCTCGAAAAACGGCATTCGACGATTTCGCCGAAATCAAAAATCGTCGTTCTTCATTCGCCCGAATCCGCGCCGCACGTCGCTTTCACGGCTGACCGTTTAAGCGAAATCATCAATTTGCGAAGCGATGAAATCAACCCCGACCGCAATGAAAAATCGCCGTGCATTGCGGGGCAAGCAATGCATCTGGCGAAACGCCTCAACGTCATTGACACGGAAAAAATTATCGCGTCGCTGATTATTTAGAAAATTTTCCGGCTCACAAAAAATGTTATGGCTCGACACTTCGTTCAATCGCTCAAAAGCAAAGTCTGGATCGCCACCGGCGCGCTGGCGTTTTTTATTTTCGCGTTCGGCATCGGCTCTTATCTGGTTGTTTCGCTGTTCGTCGAAAACACGCTTTCGACCATCGTCGCCGAATTTATATTTTTAATCATCGGCGTATTTATTTTCGGCTGGCGACTCTCGAACGAAATCGTCAAGCCGGTCGAAAAAGTTTCCCTGCTGGCGAAAAGTTTGGAACGCGGCGTTGCCGTGACGATACCGCGAACGTCCGGCTCGGCGGAAACAGATGAGATTCTTCAGACTCTGCATCGCACGAACCGGCAGATGCAGACGATTGTCGGATTAATGGAACGAGTATCGAGCGGCGAATCGGACATCGCGCTCGCGTCGTTTGAAGATACAGACCGCCTGACCAGAACATTTCAAAAACTGCTCGTCAAAGTTACCGAATCCATTCAAGCCAAACGCGATTTGGAACGCCTGCAAACAGCGGTCGAAACTATTTCCGGCGAGGTCTCTTCAATCAAAAACGGCAGTCTCGATGTCGAAATCAATGCGGATTTTACTCAAACCAGACAAATAACGGACAGTTTCAAATTTCTGCTCAATCAATTTAACGATCTCGTCGCGCACGTCCGCGACGACTCGAAACAGGCGAAAATTTCCGCCGCCGATTTGCAGAAAACCGTTCAGCAAATCATCGGTATGAAAGAAAGCCGCGTCCGCGAAATGAATCAGGCGAAATTGACGCTCAAGCAAATTCCGCAGTCGGTCAAAAAAGTTTCCGAAGAATTATTTACGTCCGCGATTTCCGCGCAGCAGTCAATCGGAAAGGCGCGAATCGGCTCGAACACGGCGCAGAAAAATCTGAACACCGTCGGCGAACTGCGCCAGCGAATTCAGGAAGTCGTCAAGCGCGTCGGGCGGCTTAACGAACGCGCTCACGAAATCGGCAAAGTTTCCAAAACGCTCGAAGATTTGGCGCAGCGAACGAATATGATCGCGCTGAACGCTTCGATTCAATTCGCCGAATCGAACGAAAAAGGTCAGGGACGCGGTTTCACGGTTCTCGCCGAAGAAGTCAAACAGCTTGCCGCCCGCGCCGCCAATTCCAACAAGCAGATTTCGACGCTGCACAAATCAATCGCGGCGGAAATCAACGAGGTCGAAAATTCTCTGCACGAAAGCATCAGCGAAGTCGCCGAGCTTTCCAAATTCGCCATCGAAACCAGCAACAGCCTGATTATTTTGGAGAAATACGTCGAGCGTTTTCTGAATTTACAGGAAAAGCTCGTCGTTTATTCGGGTGAACAGTCGGTTGATACCGAAAAGGCTTTTGAAAGTTTTTCGGCGATAGTCGCCGAGACCGAAAAAGGCATTAAGGATTTGCGCGATGCCGAAACGCTCGTCGTCGGATTTCTCGGTTCGGTCGAAAATCTGCATCTCGCCGTCGCCGATTATAAATTAAAGCCCGCCCGCAAAAAAGATATTCTGCCGTTGAAAACCGAGTCGCCGCTGCCGCTCGAAACGAATTATACGACTGAGATTTTATAAAAACGCGCCGCTCGAAAATTATCAATCGAGGAGAACACCCGAAAAATGTCGCCCAAATCGCTCTGGAATTTTTTTATCAAAATCGCATCGCTGCTGGCGATAGTTCTGCTGTTCGTCGGCGCGGGTCTGACTTACGCCGCCGGTTACGATTTGACCGACAACAAAATGGCGAGCGTTTTGTTTGCCGCGTTCGCCGCCGCGCTCGGAATTTTCGCGCTCGTCGTCGTCAGCTTCGACAATTATCAACTCGAAAATCAACTCAAAGACGCGACGAACATCGCCAATCTTTTAGCCGTCGGCGAATTGGTCGAAGAAGAATTCGCCGAAATCGAAACAAGCAGCGAGCTACTTCATTCGCTCGAGGAAATTTCGATTTATCTGCGCGAAAAAGCCGAAGCCGCCGATTTGATTGCGACCGGCGACCTTTCGATTGAAACGAACGCGCGGGCTGAAACCGACGTTTTGAGCCGCTCGTTTCAAAATATGATCGAAAAACTGCGTCTGCTCGTACAGACCAAAGAAGAGCGCGATTTGCTGCAAAAATCAATTATCAAACTGTCTTCGGAAGTTTCCGAGGTCGCGGCGGGCGATCTGACCGTGCAGGCGGAAGTTTCGCCGGAAATGACCGGTGCGATTGCCGAAGCGTTTAATTCGATGACGAAGGAATTGCGCTCGTTAATTAAACAGGTCAAAGACGTTACGTTTCAAGTTTCGAGTTCGGCGAACGCCATCAACGACACGACCGAACAGCTCGCTCGCGGCAGCGAAGCGCAAGCCTCGCAAATTTCCTTAACGACTTCGGCGATTTCGCAGATGCTTTCGCAGATTCAGGAAGTTTCCGGCAACGCATCTTTATCGGCGCAGGTCGCGGGCGACGCGCTGGTGAACGCGCGTTACGGAACGCAAGCCGTGCAGGACAATATCGGCGCGATGAATTCGATTCGCAAGCAAGTTCAGGAAACCGCCAAACGCATCAAAAAACTCGGCGAACGCTCGCAGGAAATTTCGCAAATCGTCAATTTGATTGACGATCTTTCCGACCGCACGAGCCTGCTCGCGCTCAACGCTTCTCTACAGGCATCAGCCGCCGGCGAAGCGGGCGAGGGCTTCGCGCTCGTCGCCGAAGAAGTCGAACGGCTCGCCGAACGCTCGAACCGTTTGACGAATCAAATCGGAACTTTGACGCAGACGATTCAGACGGAAACAAAGGACGTGGTGGCTTCGATGGAAGAAACGATTCACGAAGTCGTCGTCGGCTCGGCTCTGGCTGACCGCGCCGGACAAGCTCTGATCGAGATCGAACAGGTTTCGACGCGCCTCGCCGAACTAATCGAATCAATTTCCGAATCGGCTAAACGACAAGCCGACAGTTCCGAAGATATTTCGCAGGCGATGTCAAACATCTCAAAAGTCACCGAACTCGTTCAGAACGGAACGAAACGCGCCGCCAATTCGGTCAAAATGCTCGTCGAATTGTCCGACGATCTGCGCGGTTCGGTCGCGCCGTTCAAACTGCCCGAAGATAAATTTTCAAATCGCCGTCCGCCAACCGCCGATGGCAATTTATATGTGAATTAATTTTATTTAATCATCCGTATTTAACTTAACACTCAACACTTAGCACTAATTTATGGATTCCGCCGTTTTATTAGAAATTCTCACCGTCGCCGAAAGTCATCTGCCGACGATTCTCCTAGTAATTATCTACT
>CAXTMQ010000118.1:0-13084 GCA_964245305.1 uncultured Pyrinomonadaceae bacterium | reverse complement strand
GCGGTCGCCGATGCAGACGACGAGCGGCAGATGGCGCGGGCGCAGGAGTTTGAGCGAGGCGATTAATTCCTTCGACGAATCTTTGTCAACCAGATCGGTCAGGATAATAACGAACGAACGCTTTTTTGAGTTGGCAGAAATGAATTGAAAGGCGCGCGAATACGACGGTTCGATCAGTTCGGGTTCTAAATCGTGCAGAGCTTCCAAACAAGCGTCAATGTGCGCGAAGCCTTTCTGCGGCGGCAGATATTTTTTCACCTTGCGCCCGAAAACGAGCAGACCGCAGTTGTCGCCGCCGCGCGATGCCGCCGACATTAACGCCAAACTTGCGTGAATCGCGGTGTCGAATTTCGTTTCGTCGCCGATTCTGCCGGTCATCAAACGTCCCGCGTCGAGCGCGATTAAAATCGTTTGGTCGCGTTCGATTTGATATTGGCGCGTCGTTAATTTTGAGCGGCGGGCGGTCGCCGTCCACGAAATATGTCTGAGTTCGTCGCCGCGCACGTAATCGCGCATTGATTCGAAATCGCGTCCTTCGCCCCGAAGCACGGCTTTGCGCTGAACCGCCTGAAATGAAATCGCGCCGAGAGCTTTCAAAGCCATCTCGCGGGCGCGGCGCATATTCGGATACACTTTGACCGTTTCCGCCGCGCCCAAATTTGCCTGACACCAAACTAAACCGAGCCGCGACAAAAAACGAACGGCGGTTGCGCCGAACTGATATTTTCCGCGACGCGGCGTGGTTAAGCCGTAATAAAAATCGGCGAACTGCTGCGCTTCGATTTCAAATTCCGTTTCGCGCGTTTCATTCAAAATCATTTCCGGCGGAAATTCGTCTTTGATTTTGAGATAAAAATCGCGCGTCGAATCGTTTTCAATATGCAGTTTTACCTTCGTTTCGTCGCCGATGGCGAAACGCTTTTCAAATTCACGCGTTATTGTCAGATTTTCCGCGAAACGGCGGCTGGAAAAATAATCGAACCCGGCGAGCGCGATGAGCGCGGCATCGTAAATCAAAACCGCGTAACGCAAAACCGGCAAATTCCACGACAAAGAAAGCGGAATCAAACCGAGCGCGAACAAAACGTAAAATCGGCGTGAGAAAACGAAGTTCATAAACGCCTTCGATTATAGCGAAGATTTTCCGGCGAGCAAAAAATTATCGGTTAATTTCTTGAAAATTATGCTCGATCATCTGCCGAGATAAACGGTGTTCGACGAAGCCGACACCGCTGCGCCGCGTAAGGTTCGGACGCGATATGTGAAATTGCCTGATTTGACGAGACGACGAACGCTCGTTTGGTTCGCGCCGACGCGCATAAATTCGACGAAATTATCGCTCGTTCCCGACGCGCGTTCGACAACGAAACCGTCTTCATCAGTCGAGTTATCCTGCCAAGCGAGTTTGATGCTGTTTGAATTGCGCGTTCCGGTCAGAGTGGTCGGCGAAGCGATTTGCGTTGCCGAAACGACAAATAAAGTAACGCTCTGCGCGGGCAAAGTCGCGTTAATCGAGTTTCCGCTAATGTTCAAATCGGCAAGATGATTGATTTGATTCGCCGCCGTCAACTGCCAAACCTGCGCCGCATTGCCGCCGGTGAAATTGGCGAGGTTAACGGTCGTCGTGACGTTTGAAGCGATTTTGTTGATAACCATCACCGTCAACGCGCCGTCGCTCTGGCGAATCGCCGCGAACGACGAAACTTCGTCAGGATTCGGAACAATCGCCTTGACGCTCAAATCGCCGAAGCCGCTATTATTACCGTCATAATTGCGATACATTTTCATCGCTTTGAAGGTCGGCGTGTTCGTGTCGGGCGTTGTCCAACGGTTCGCTAAATCCATTCCTTCGCGTCCTAAAATCCCGTAAACGTCGGCTTGCGTCGTCGCGCCGTTGATATGATTTTCCGCGCCCCAATTATACTCGGTCAAGCCGATTTTCGTGTTCGGATAATAATTGGCAACCCAATTTTTCATACGCGGAACGAGCTGAACTTTGTCGTTGATCCACGTTTCGTCGGTGTAATTCGCGTCCCAAAGCGAGCGCGTCGAACGATTGCGGCGCAGTTGCATCGCCGTCGAAACGTCGCTGCCGAATTCGCCGCCCTGCGGATAATAATGCAGCGTGAAAACGTCTAAAATCCGTCGTCCGTTCTGGGTTTCGTAATTTTTAAATTGCTGCAAAAGCCACGCGACATAATCCATATTGCCGTGCGCGGCGCGGTCTGGGAAAGTGTAATTATGCGTCGGCGCGTATTGTTGATCGTAGCCCGAATAAAGATAGCCGCTCCAGCCCCATTCTTCGGGTCCGAGCGTCTGTGCGCCTGCGTCCTGATTTTTAATCATCGCCGCGTAATCGCGCATTTTGACGTAAATTTCTTCCATATTCGCGCCGGTCGGTTTGACATCACGGTGCGTCGAAAACCAAATCGAATGTTCATTGTCGAGTATGTAATAACGAACGCCGTTATTGGTTGAATTTCCCCATCGGCTGATCAAATGCTGAATCCAACTTTGCTCGAACGCGACCGAATTCGGCAAGTTCGCGTCGTTCGGATCGTTGCCGGTAACATTCTGCCCGTTCGTGCGAATGCCGTTGCCCGCGTCGGGAAAATACTGCGCGTCGTTGCCGGTTTGCGCACCGTATTTGGCGATGGAAAAGCTCGCCAATTTCGTGCGGTTCGCGCCGACTTTCGCAATCCAATCAATGATCGGCACGGTCAGCATCGGCAGCGCGTTACCGTTTTTCGCGTCCTGCACGAATGTATCGCCGACTTCGCCCGGCTGATTGGCAAACGGAATGCTTTCAAAATAAAAATCGTTGGCGCGGTTGTCGGCGTTTAACTGCCAATTATAACGCGAAGTGTTGTTGCCGCCTTGCCGGTTGAGCGGCGCGTTCAAATCCAAAAGCTGCGCGGTCGTCGCGTAAGCCGTGCCGTAAATTAGAGGACTGATCGAATGTCGATTCGCCGCCGCGTCAACCGCAATCGTGACCGAAGTCGTCGGCGCGGTCGTCGTACCGCCGATCAAAGTAACGTCGTCAACATAAAACGCGGTTTGCGTCACGCCGCTTCTGTCCTGAATCCAAAAACCGTCCATCGCTGAACTCGAATTCATTCCGAGCGCGGAAAGCTGAATCGTGATTTGCTGCCACGAATTTGCGACGAGCGGTTGCAGATTAACCGCCGTTTGCGGCGAACCGCCCGAAGTCGCATTGACCTGCAAAAGCTGTCCGCCGTTCGCGCCGCCGTGAATCCAAAACGAAAGCGACGTGAAATTTGCGGTCGAAAACGCGGCGTGATGCAAGTAGATCGCCTGATAAGCTGCCGCGTTGACGCTCGCCGCAGCCGAACCGCCGTGCGTCGGATTCGCGTTGTTGAAATTAACCTGCGCCCAACTGTAATTTTCCCAACTGTTTTGCAAAGAATCCGTATAAATCGCCTGATTCGTTTGCGCTTTAGCAATTGAACAGGCAAGTAAAAACAGTATTCCGAAACCGAAAAACAAACGGCGCGACTGAATAAAATCCGACATATATTTATCTGTAAATTTACAAAATTCTCGTTTTAATTACCAGAATTAACGAACTTCTATTCGTTTATTATGAACTTTTGCGCCGACAAAAGGCAAGTTGTTTTTGCATTGCTCAACAATGTTTGGCTTTCTGTTTTCACGAGACTGAAATTAAGATTTGCAATCGAAACGAAATATCTTGTATGATTTTCCACGAGTCTGATTTATGAACGCAGTTCGATTTAACGACGATAATAATTGAAGCGGCTTTCGGACAAATAATTTTTGCCGGAAAGCCTTTCGTTTATCGCCAAATCGAAAGGCGTTTTTTATTTTGTGAAAAAGTGTTGATAGTTAATGGTTAATTGTTAATCGAAAGAGAGAATTCAATTATCCATTAACAATTAACCATTAATTTAATTTATGTTAGACGTTTTAGGAAATTTAGAGCGAACGCATAATTGCGGCGAGCTTCGCGCGGAAAATGTCGGCGAGCAGGTTGTTTTAACGGGTTGGGCGGCGAAAAAGCGCGACTTCGGTGTTTTTACGTTTATTGATCTGCGCGACCGTTACGGTTTGACGCAAATCGTCGTCAGCGAGGAAACGGCGAAAGATGCTCACGCGAAGGCGAAAAACGTGCGCGGCGAATATGTCGTTGCCGTTAAAGGCGAAGTTTTTCGGCGCGATGAAGGAACGCGCAACCAGAAACTCGAAACGGGCGAGATCGAGGTTCACGTTTCCGAAATTTTGATTTTGAACGACGCGAAAACTTTGCCGTTTGAACTCGAAAAAGCCGGTTCGCAAAATCTTGCGAGCGAAGATTTGCGCCTGAAATATCGTTATTTGGATTTGCGCCGTCCGCGTCTTCAGCGCAATATTCTGATGCGGGCGAAAACCGTTTCAAAAATCCGCGAGTTTATGGACGCGCAGGATTTTATCGAAATCGAAACGCCGATTCTGCTCAAATCTACGCCCGAAGGCGCGAGAGATTTCGTTGTGCCGTCGCGCATCCACGCCGGAAAATTTTTCGCCCTGCCGCAGTCGCCGCAGATTTTGAAACAGCTTTGTATGATTGCGGCATTCGACAAATACTATCAAATCGCCCGCTGTTTCCGCGACGAAGATTTGCGCGCCGACCGCCAGCCGGAATTTACGCAGTTGGACGTTGAAATGTCGTTCACGAATCAGGAGGTTGTCTATAGATTACTCGAAGGTTTGTTTCGCCACGTTTTCCGTCTGATTGATGTCGAACTGCCTGAAAAATTTCCGCGAATGACTTATGCGGAGGCGTTGCGTCGTTACGGAAGCGACAAACCCGACGTGCGTTTTGAAATGGAGTTGCAGGATTTGTCGGAAAATTTGCGCGGAAATGATTTTGCGCCGTTTGCGAATGTTTTAGAACAAAAAGGCGAAATCAAATGCGTTGTCGTCAAGGGCAAAGCCGATTATTCGCGCAAACAGCTCGATGAATTACAGGAATTTGCCAAACGCTACGGCGCGAATGCTTTGGCTTGGATAAAATTGAGCGAAGCGGAAACAACTTCTTCATTGTTAAAAGTTCTCGGAGCCGAAAAAATTGCGGAATTGGCAAATGCGGCGCAAGCTGAAAAAGGCGATTTGGTTTTGATCGTCGCCGGAAAAAAATCGTCAGTTGCGGCAAGCCTCGGCGCATTACGTTTGGAAATCGCCAAACGTGAAAATTTGATTCCGAAAGATGTTTTCAAACCGTTGCTCGTCACTGAATTTCCGATGTTTGAATGCGATGAAGATTCGGGAAACTACACCGCCGCGCATCATCCGTTTACGTCGCCGATGGACGAAGATTTGCAGCTTTTCAAAACGGCGGTCGAAGACAAATCACAGCGCGAACTGCTCGGACAAATTCGCGCCAAAGCCTATGATGCCGTCATCAACGGCATCGAAGTCGCGGGCGGCTCAATCCGTATTCATCAGAGCGAAGTGCAGGCTTTGAATTTCAAAGCGTTGGGCTTATCGCCGGAAAAAGCCAAAGAAAGATTTGGTTTTTTTCTCGAAGCACTCGAATACGGAACGCCGCCGCACGGAGGTTTCGCCGCCGGAATCGAGCGGACGCTGATGGCATTGCTTCAAACCGACAATATCCGCGACCTGATCGCCTTTCCGAAAACCGCGTCGGCGCAGGATTTGATGATGGATTCGCCGGGCGAAGTTGACGTTTCGCAGTTGAAGGAATTGGGAATAAAAATCGTTGAATAAATTTAAGGTAAGGGTTTTTCTTGCCTTAAATTATTATCAAAATACGATGAACAGAGTATTAAAAGATGCTTTAAATTTAACTCAAAGTGAAGTTGAAAAACTGTCTATTGTTTTGATCTCTTTCTCTTTAGCCGCTCTTTGCATCTTTACATCACTCGCTATCTTACCGGAAAGATGTCATTTATTCAGCGATAACATACCTGGTGGTTTTGAATGCGATGGTTTTAATCCAAATATTCCTATCGAACCTTGCGGTTGCCAAGATAGAAGAATGGCTTCAGTCGCTACGGTCGCCGCCGGATTAGGAGTCGGCTTGATTTTTCTGCCTTTCTTTATTTTCGCAATAAGAAATCCGCGTAAGCCGGCGGATAATAGCGCAAAGATTTTTGATTGATTTTCTCTGAACAAATCAGCCGCGATGTCGTAAAATCAAAAAACAATGGCAAAGAAAAAATTCGACACCAATCCGCTCGATCCGACGTTTCCCGAAAGAATTCAAGAGGAAGCGGAAACTGTTTCTTTACCGAAAAATCAATTCAGAACAGCAGAATTTCCGCCGCCGTCCGTCACCGAAGAGCAAACGCGCCGGTTTGAAACGCAGCCGTTCGGCGAATATCAATCCACGTATAACGGGCAGAATGTTCCGGCGAACTTTAAAACGGCGAATCTTGCCGATATGAATCGGACGAGTTCGCGCAATGTGCCGAGCGTCGGGATTCCTGAAAAATGGCTGTGCGGTTTGCCTTATATTCCCTGGTATATCGGCTTGATTGCGAGCCTTGTCATTCTGCTGATCGTGCCGAAAAGCGAAACGAAAGTGCGCTTTCACGCCGCGCAGGGAATGGCGGCGCATCTGGCGATTTTAATCGTCAGCGCGATTCTCGGCGGAATCGGTCACGTTACGGATTTCGCCAACGTCGGTAACGCGATTTTTCAAGTCGTTACGATGGTAATGTTGATCATCTTCGCCATCAAAGCGTGGCAGGGTAAACCCGTGCATATCGAATCGGTGGACGATTTGACCGAATGGCTCGAAGATAAAATCAAGCCGCAGAGATAATTTTTTAGAACCGGAGAAATGAAAATGTATTGTTCGACCTGCGCGGCTGAAATCAAAGCCGGACTCAATTTTTGCAGCCGTTGCGGCGCGCGGGTTGATAAATTAGCGACGACTGAAAAATCATCGAGGGCTATCGGAGTTCTTTCAGCGGGAACGAGCTTTGTCGGTCTCGGCGGTTTGGGTTTGACCGTCGGATTGATTGCTATTCTTTTAAATTTCGGCGTTAAATCGGAAGTCGTCGTAATGCTCGCGCTGGCGTTTCTCGCTACGGTTTTCGGCATCAGTTTTTTAATGATCCGGCAAATCTCGCAGATGACGAATGCCGCACGAATTTCTCAAAAAAGCCAGTTTGAAAATCCGCAGTTGAATGCGCCGGAAACCGCGCAGCTCGAAGAACCGCGCCGACCTGTAACGAGCGTTACGGAAAATACGACCCGAATGCTCGAAAAAGAGTTGGTTAAATAATTTCTATGAAAATTTTGTTGAGCGCGGCGTTCATCGTTTTGAGCGTCGCTTTTTCGATTAAAGCCCAAATCCTTGACTTTGCCAAAGCCGATAAAATTAAAATTTACGCCATTCGTTTGAAACCGAATCAGGATTTGCGGGCGGAATTGGAAAGATTTACAAAGGAAAATAAAATCAGCGCGGGTTTTATTATCACGGCGGTCGGAAGTTTGAAAGAAACACGCATCAGGCTTGCCGATCAATCCGATTCAACCGTTTTTGAAGGCAGATACGAAATCGTTTCGCTCGTCGGAACGCTCGCGCCCGACGGCGTTCACCTGCACATTTCCTTATCCGACAAAACTGGCAAAACTGTCGGCGGACATCTTACGGAAGGCTGCAAAATCTACACGACCGCCGAAATCGTTATCGGCGCGAGCGACGAAATCAGTTTTACGCGCGAGACTGATTCCGAAACGACTTACAAAGAATTGAAAATACGCAAACGCAAAAAACCTTAATTATCGCGCGTCCAAATCGTATTCGCGCAGGCGGCGATAAAGCGTCGAAGATGAAATGCCGAGAAGTTCCGCCGTTTTGCCGCGATGCCAGCCGGTTTGCTCTAAAGCGCGAAGAATTTGCTGTTTTTCGATTTCGTGCAGAGCCGTCGGCGCGGTTGCGTTTTGAAATGAGTTCGTGCTGCTTTCCTTCGGCGTATTATAGCTGACGGAAACGGTCGGCTCGTTTGTTCGATAAACGACTTCGGGCGGCAATTCCTTCGGCGTAATCATACCGTCGTCAGCCAGCAAAATCGCCCGTTCCAGACAATTTCTCAGTTGCCGGACGTTGCCCGTCCAATTAAACGAACTGAGCGCGTCAACGGCGTTCGGCGCGAGTTCGGGCGCGTTCGCGCCGGCGATTTTGTTCAAAATATGGCGCGATAAAATTTCGATGTCTTCGCGGCGTTCACGCAGCGGCGGAATATGAATTTCAAAGCTGTTGATGCGATAAAGCAGATCGGCGCGGAAAATATTTTCGTTGACCGCCTGCGTCGTGTTGCGGTTAGTCGCCGCGACGAGCCGCACGTCAACCTCGACTTTTTTCACACCGCCGACGCGAAAAAACGTGCGCGTTTCCAGGGCGCGAAGCAATTTCGACTGCAACTGTCCGGGCATTTCCATCACTTCGTCCAAAAACAAAGTTCCGCCGTCGGCGATTTCGAAAAGTCCTAATTTTCTCGCACGCGCGCCGGAAAACGCGCCGGCTTCGTGTCCGAAAAGTTCGGATTCTAACAATGAATCCTGCAAAGCCGCGCAGTTTAAATCAATAAAAGTTTTGTCTTTGCGGCGCGAAAGCCGGTGAATCGCCTGCGCGATCAATTCTTTGCCTGTGCCGGATTCGCCGGTAATCAAAACCGATGTGTCCGACGGCGCGACGCGCGAGACAAGCCGTAAAACTTCTTTCATCTGCGCCGATTCGCCGATGATTTCGGGCATATTCTGATTCGTTCGCTCGACCTGAGCGCGCAGTCTCTGATTGTCAATTTTGAGCTTTTGTTTTTCCGCCGCCTGCGTGACGAGCGCGGCGAGTTCGGTGATACGGTAAGGTTTCGTCAAATAATCATACGCGCCGAGTTTCATCGCTTCGATGGCTGATTCGACGGTCGCCTGTCCGGTCAGCATTATTACTTCCGGCGGATTTTGCGATTTTTCACGCAGACGACGCAGAAGTCCGATGCCGTCGAGACGCGGCATATTGATGTCGCACAAAAGCACGTCAAAGTCTTGCCTTTCAAGCACTTCCCACGCCGCTTCGCCGTCCGAAGCCGTCTCAACGTCGTGTCCCTGTCGCGTCATTTCTTTCTGCACGACCAGACGCAAATTATTTTCGTCGTCAACTACAAGGAGTTTGGGCATAAATTTTAGGTTTGAGTTTTAATTGGATTGGCGGGCTTTAATTGCCCCGATTCAAGATTCGGTTTCGGAAGTTTCAGGTTTCGGAATCGGCAGATAAATTGAAAAAGTCGTTCCCAAGCCGAGACTCGAACGAACGCTCAGGCGACCTTGATGCTCGCTGATCACGCCGTAACAAACCGCCAAACCGAGTCCCGTGCCTTTGCCGACTTCTTTGGTCGTGAAAAACGGCTCGAAAATCTTCGACAGATCTTCGGGCGCGATGCCGTGCCCGCTGTCCTGCACTTCGACGACCAGCCGATTGTTTTGCGCGAAGGCGCGAAAAGTCAGCGTTCCGCCGTCGGGCATCGCGTCAATCGCGTTCGTCGAAAGCGCGATGATCGCTTGCTGCATCTGTCCTTCGTCGGCGTTGACGAGCGGCAGATTTTCCTCAATATTAAAATCAATTTTGACGCTGTTACCGCCGCGTTTCTGATGCGCGATAAGCCGCGCCGAAGATCTGATAACCGCGGCGATGTCAATCGGAAAGCGTTCGCCGGTTCGCATCCGGCTGAAATCGAGCAAGCCGTTCGTGATGTTTTTACAGCGAAACGCTTCGCTGCGAATCAAGCCGAGATATTCCTGCAAATCCTCGACATCGGGCGTGTTCGCGCCGAAAATTCCTTCTTCTACTCTCGATTCCAGAGATTCGGCGCAGGCGGAAATCGTCGCCAAAGGATTATTAATTTCGTGAACCACGCCCGCCGCGAGTCTGCCGATAGCGGCGAGCTTTTCGGCGCGTCCGACGGCGTGAATCGCTTCGACGCGAATCGTCACGTCTTCGCCGACCGTGATAACGTGCGTGATTTCATTGGTTTCGCGGTCGCGCATCGGAACTTTGCTGACCAGCCAATGCGTCGTCGTGCCGTCGTCGTCAGTCGTGCGCTGCTCGATGCGCTCGATTTTTCCGGTGCGAAACGCGCGCTCGAATTCCTGCCGCAGTTTTCCCTTCGGCTGCTTGGCTAAAACCTCGAAAACATTGCGACCGATGACCGAATCGCGCGGAATTCCCTGTACGCCGATTTCACGATGCCGATTCCACGTTACGATGCGAAATTCGCGGTCAATCACGTAAATCGAAACGGGCAAAGCGTCTAAAACCGACTCGGTAAAACGCCTGTGTTCTTCGCGCGCCTGATTCATCGAATTGTCGAAAGTTGCTTCGTAATGCGCCGAAAGATTAACGGACATCGCCGTCATCTGCGCCGCCGCGTCAATCATTTTTTGCGTCGCCGGCGGACAATCTTTTTTGTTTTTAAAACCGACGATGATCGCGCCTTTCACCTCACCGTTGATATGAAGCGGCGAAACGTATTCGAGCCGGTGAGTTTTTTCTCTCAGCAGTAAATCTTCTTCCGTTTCAATCAGATACGAAACTTGCGACGGTAAAAATTCGATGCGGTGTTTAAATAAATCCTTATGAAAAAATGTCGAATCTTCGCCCTGCGCGCGCGTGAAAACCGAAGCGACCAAACCGATATGTTCGAGTTCGACGACGACCGCGCAGCATTCCGCGCCCGTTTCCGTCTGAATCGCTTCGGAAACGCGTAGAGCGACTTTTTTCGGATGCACGGCGACCAACAAACTCCGACCGAGTTCGGTGATAAATTTTAATTCGCGCGACGAATCCGTAATTTTCTCGGCGGCGGAAAACGAATCTGTCTCGCGTCTGGCTCGTTTCGGGGCTAACATTTAATTTCTGATTGCTGTCGGACAAACCGCTTTCGGAGATTTGTCATCTGAGAAACAGGAAGGCTTTCTGAATTGGAAAGTTTGTAAACTTCCCATTCAATTAAAAAAGATTTTTAACATTTTGTCAATAAGTTTAACGGTTGTTTGATGAGCGAGATTGACAGACTTTGTGAACTAAACAAAAATCAATAACGGTATGAAAATAGAAATCTTTCGGCTAAAAACGATTCTTTTTTTGCTCGCATTATTTACATTGAGCCTCACGACGATTGCTCAGAAGGCAAACGCGCAAACAGTCGTAGATAAAACGGTAGCAAGTGTCGGCGACGGCGTTGGCAATCCCGAACTGATCACTTATTCGGATTTGCTCTGGCAGCTTGCCTTGCAGCCCGGCATTCCGCTCGATCCGCCGACTTCGGAAGATTTAAATCGCGCCCTGCAACTGTTGATCAACCAGCGACTTTTCGCGCTTGAAGCCGAACGAGTTCCGCAAGCCACGTCGACCGAATCGGAAACCGACGCGGAAATCAAGCGCGTTTTAGCACTTTTCCCGTCAACCGCCGAATTTGAAAAACGCCTGCGCTCGGTCGGCTTCGATTCGGTCAAAGACGACAATTTCGTCCGCATAATGGCACAGCGCGTCGCTATCGAAAAATATCTCGAATTTCGTTTTCGTTCTTTTGTCGTGATTACGTCGGTTGATGAAGAAAAATATTACCGAGAAGTTTACACGCCCGAATTCCGGCGAAGAAATCCGGGACGAATTCTCCCGTCGCTCGACGAAAAACGCGCCGAAATAAATAAAGTTCTAACCGAAGAAAAAGTGGCAAGCGACATCGAACGATTTCTCGATTTCTCCAAACGGCGAAGTGAAATTATTGTTTTAAGCGAAGTTTAAAAAGTGGAAAAGTGAAAATGTGAAAATGTGAAAAAGTTGATGAAACATACTCTCAACTTTTTCACATTTTCACTTTTACTCACTTTCCAAGATTTTTTTCGCTTCTAAAAGACTCTGCCTTTGCGCTTCGCTGATTTTCGGATACTGCAAATTTAACGATTCCATTTTCCTGATAATAATTTCGGAAACCGCAAGCCGCGTGAACCATTTTTTGTCGGCGGGAATGATATACCAGGGCGCATCTTTTGCGCTTGTATTTTGCATCGCGTCTTCAAAGGCTCGCATATAATCGTTCCAAAATCCGCGCTCTTTCGCGTCGCCGGCGGAAAATTTCCAGTTTTTCTCCGGCGTGTCAATCCGCGCGAGAAAGCGTTCTTTTTGTTCTTCTTTGGAAACATTGAGAAAAAATTTGACGACGTGAATACTGTTTTCGGTCAAATATTCTTCAAAATTGCGAATCTGCTCAAAGCGTTTTTTCCAAAGGCTGCGGTCGTTTTTGATTTTTTCGGGCAGCGACTGCATCTGTAAAATTTCGGGATGAACGCGCACGACCAAAACGTCTTCGTAATACGAACGATTGAAAATCCCGATGCGCCCGCGTTCGGGAATGCGGCGCATCGAACGCCAAAGATAATCGTGATCGAGTTCTTCCGCCGAAGGCTGTTTGAACGAAGTAACTTCGCAGCCCTGCGGATTCAAACCCGACATTACGTGCTTGATCGCTCCGTCTTTCCCGGCAGCGTCCATCGCCTGAAAAATAATGAGTAGCGCGTGTTTGTTTTCGGCATACAAAACGTCCTGCAATTCTGCCAGCCGAGCGACATTCTTCTGCAAATCTTCGACCGCTTTTTTCTTATCAACATAATCGTCCGTAAAATCCGTCGAATAATTTTTCAGATTCAACTTTTTATTTTCGCCGACAAGAAATTTTTCAATGTTCATAGATATTTTTTGATTTACTTCAGCTTCTCTTGCTTCGTTAATCAAGTGTTACAAAATCATTTCGATGTCCAAAGATACTTTGTCAAGCGCGTCATAATCAAGCGCGGAAAAACAAAAACTCGCAGATATTTGCAGTTGATGATTTTGTTGAAAAATTATTTACCAAACGCCGATTTTCCCTTGGCTGCGCCGTTCGCTGGATTTTTCAATTTGATTTAGAAACGAGTGATTGATATAGTGTCTCCTTATTGAAGAACGCGCGAGAAAATCCTGATTCTTCAAAGAGTTCCTAAAAAATCAAGGGGTCGTAGCTCAGCTGGGAGAGCGCATGACTGGCAGTCATGAGGT
>CAXTMQ010000117.1:0-13087 GCA_964245305.1 uncultured Pyrinomonadaceae bacterium | reverse complement strand
GCCCGCGCCGCCATCACGAATTCCTGATTTTTCAATGAAAGAATTTGCCCGCGCACGACCCGCGCCATCGTCAGCCACGAAACGAGTCCAAGCGCGAAGAACAGCAAAATAATCTGACTCAAGCCCTGTCCGCTGCCGAGCGCGTCGGAAATCGCTTTGATCCATTCGGGCGCGTTTTGTCCGCCGAAAACCGAAAGCAAAACGATGACGAGCAGGATATAAGGAATCGCGTAAATAATATCCACGACGCGCATCATAAAATTATCCGTTTTGCCGCCCAAATAACCGGCGGTCGCGCCGTAGGAAACGCCGACGATTAACGAAACGATGGTCGAAATAACGCCGACCATCAAAGAAATTCTGCCGCCCTGCAAAACTCTCGCTAAAATATCGCGCCCCGAATCGTCTGTTCCCATCGGATGCTGCAAAGACGGCGGAAAAGATTTAATCAAATCGCCGTCCGGCGGAATAGTATCGTATTCAAAACCAATCGCCCATTTGATAATCGCCGGACCGACGATGACCGCAACGGTCATTAAAACGACGATAACCAACCCGAAAACGGCGAGTTTATTCTTCAAAAGACGCTTCCAAGCATCCCGCCAGAGCGATGCGCTTTTGACGATTTCCTGTTGTTCCATAAATTTATTCGTAGCGAATTCGCGGGTCTAAAAATGCGTATGAAATATCAACCAAAAGATTGAAAATCATAATCAAAATCGAAAGAAAAGCGACAATGCCGAGCGTTAAAGGCTCGTCGCGGTTGAAAATTGACTGGATAAAAATATTGCCCAAGCCCGGAATGGCGAAAACTTTTTCGACGACGACCGTTCCCGCCAAAAGCGCGGCGAGCGCGGGACCGGTGAACGAAACGACCGGAATCAAGCCGCCGCGAACGGCGTGTTTCATCAAAACTTTCCATTCGCTCAAACCTTTCGCGCGCGCCGTGCGAATGTAATCCGAACGCATCACTTCGAGCATTCCGGCGCGTGTCAGACGCGCGATGTAGGCGGCGTAAATCGCCGATAATGTGATGACCGGCAAAACATAACTCGACGCGCCGCCGAGACGCGCGGGCGGAAACCAGTAGAGCCAGAGCGAAAAAATCAAAACCAAAATCGGACCTAAAACGAAATTCGGCACGGAAAGTCCGAGCATCGCCAAAGACATCGAACCGTAATCAATCGCCGAATTCTGTTTGAGGGCGGCGACGATTCCGGCGGCTAAACCGATTATCAACGCCAGAATGTAAGCTAAAATTCCGATAGTCGCCGAATACGGAAAATGGCGGGCGATGATTTCGTTGACCGACTGTCCTTCGTATTTGAGCGAATCGCCGAAATCGCCGCGCAAAACATTGCCCATCATAATCGCGTATTGCTGAATAATCGGCTTGTCGAGTCCGTATTTTTTCCTGATATTAGCTTCGACGGCGGGCGGCAGTTTTTTCTCCGCCGAATAAAAATTGCCCGGTGCCATCCGAATCAAAACCCACGTTACCGTCACGACGAGCAGAGCCATCGGAATTATGATTAAAAGGCGGCGAATGATGTAACTAAGCATAAATTTTCGTTCTGGTTATTTTTTCTTTTTCGAGTTGCCGTTTTCACCGCTGAAAAATTTCTCAGCCATTAAAATTACTGCATTTAGCCGCTCGTCGGTTTCCTTTTGCGCTTCCCGAAGCTGCTTTATATCTTCGCTCGTTCGCTTTATATCTTCGCTGATTTGCGCGATGTTCTTGCCTTGCTCAACCGTCGTATTATACAAATTCGAGCAAACGCGCTCCAAAACATTCACGCGCTTTTCGCCTTCTTTCTGCGCTTCCTGTAATTTCTGAATATCAATACTGAACTGTGCTTGATTATTCAAAATAAACTCGATTGTTTTTTCCAGCTTTTTGTCGCCCATAAGATTTCATTTTTGAGTAATCATCGTCGCTTTCAGTTGATTAATTTGATTTTCGACTTGCGGATCGTTCTGTTTCATCGCGTTTTCCGCGCTCGTGTCCCACTTGTTCGGGTCGCGCTCGATATAAACGAATTTCCAGGCGTGAAGCGTTCCCGGATTGGCATACATTCCTTTGACATATGGTTTTTTAATCCAGTTAGTCGCCTGCGTCAAAAGCGGAATAACGAGCTGTTCGTGCAGGATTTCAAATTCGGCGGCGGCGAGCATTTCGAGACGTTTCTGCGAATCCAATTCCCTGTTCGCGTCATCAAGCTGTTTATCATACTTTGGATCCCAAAATCCGGTCGCGCCGTCGTTGGTCGGCGAATAAAAAAGATTCAAAAACGTGAACGGGTCCATATAATCGCCGCTCCAGGCGTTGCGGGCAAAGCCTTTATACTGAACGCCGGAACGATACGGCAGAAATGTTTTCCACTCCTGATTTTGCAGCGAAACGGTAATTCCCAAATTTTGTTTCCACTGCGCCTGATTAAATTCGGCGATGGCTTTATTCGATTCTATAGTGTTATAACTCAGAATAATCTGATCAACCGGAAACGTCGGGCAGCTCCAGCCGCTGCCCGATTTCTGCACCGGATAACCGGCTTCGGTCATCAATTTTCGCGCTTTTTCCGCGTCGAAAATCCTGTCTTTCGACCATTCATCGTAAGTCGTATTTTCGGCTTTCAGTTTTTCGCCGAAGACTTTTCTTCTGGCTTCGTCATATCTCGGAAAAATCCCGTCGGGCGTGAAATTTGAAAGCGGTTTCGGCGTTTGGCGAAATTCGGCGAGCGCGTTGCGGTCAATCGCAAGGCTGAACGCCTGACGCACTTTGAGATTGTCCATCGGCGGCTTTTTCACGCTGATACTGTAATATTCGTTTGCCACTTCGGGCAGATTTTGATACTCGCTCAAGTAAGGTTTCAGTTCGTCCAACCAAGCGGGCGGCACGGTATGATTGTAAATCGCGTCCACGCTTCCGGCTTTATAAAGATTCATCATCGTCGTTGATTCTTCGAGCGGATAAAATTCGATGCGGTCGAGATGCACGTTCGCCGCGTCCCAGTAATCGGGATTTTTAACGACCGTCAAAACGTCATACGGACGATGAACCGATAATTTAAATGTGCCGGAAGTGACGATATTTTCGGCGCGCGTCCAATCTTTGCCGTATTTTTCAATCGCGCTCTGGTTGACGATGCGAAACAACTGATGCGGAATCAACTGGATGAAATACGGCGCGGGCTGATAAAGTTTCATCCGAAACGTGTAATCGTCAATTGCTTCAACGCCGAGGTCTTCCTTCGTAACCGGCACGAGCTGTTTGCCTTCGAGCGCGACTTTTAATTTCGGATTTTTTTCCAAATCCTTGGCGCGTTCCTTCTCGTCGCCCTTGACAACAACACGGTCGGGCGCGTTCATCAATTTTTCAAACTCGGTCGCCGTTCCGAAAGTCGTGTTTTCGGGCGCGTCCGTTTTGCCGTCGGATTTTTCTTCGGGCGCGTCCGAGGCTTTTTTCTCGTCCGTTGCCGCAAAATCTTTTTTCAGGAGAAATTGCCCGTTTGAATCACGAACGAACATCGCGGCTGAATTAAAGGCTTCGGCATTTTTGATGTAATAACCGAGATTGGCATTGCGCGAAGCTGTTTCCGGCGCGAGAGCGCGGCGGAAAGTATAAACGACATCTTTAGCGATAATCGGCTCGCCGTTAGAAAATTTCGCGTTCTTCCGTAAATGAAAAATATATTCCGTGCCGTCGGGACTGATTTCCCAGCTTTCGGCAATCGCCGGAATCGGCTCCATCGTTTTCGGATGATATTCCAGAAGACCGTCGTAAAGAGCCATATAAATACGCGCTTCCGGCTGTCCCGTGCCGATCACCGGATCGAGCGATTCCGGTTCGCTGCCTGAAATATAACGCAAATTATTTTCGGCGGGCGGAGTGGTTTTCCCCCAATACTGATTTTTCGCCGAACTCAGACAGCCGGTAAAAAACAAAGACACGGCGATAATTGCCGTGCCTAAACAATTTTTACTGAAATTGATTCGCGCCATAATAAAACACCTCAATTGTAAAACTTCCGATTAATAAACCGCTGTTCGTTCGGCTTGGGAGACGTTAAAAATTTAATCCTTGACCGCCTTAAATTTAACACGGTCGAAAGACTTGAGACAAGAACTTTTCCTTAACCTTTTCCGCCGGAAAATTATCTGGGAAGAACGATTTTACGATTCGCTTTTCGGCGCGGGCGGTTGCCAGTTATTATCTATCTTTACGTTCTTCAGCGACGGCGCGTCCAAAACATTGATGTCGAAATTTTTAATATACGGTTTGACCAGCGAATAGGATGTCGGGAAATAAAGCGGAATGGCATTAAGTTCCTCAAACGCTTGATGTTCGGTCGAAATCGTTTTTTTCTCGACGCTTATTTCGGCATCCGCGTTTTCGCTCGTTCCGGTTTCGGTTTCCGTCAAATTTTCCGGTGTTGGCGAAGGTATTACGGAGCTTGTGATATTCGAGTTTCCGTTTTGCCGAAAAATTTCATTCGCGCCTTCGATTTTATTATCCGCGATTGGCATCAGCGACTCGTCTCCGGCGGCGAAAATTACCGCCATATTCGATTCTTCGTCAATCGTCGGGAAAACAACATTGCGCCGCACGAGCGCGAAATCTTCGTTCGACCAGGCGGTTTCGATTTCGTCCGCGTCTTTAACGACGATTTCGGTTTCGATGTTCAGATTCTGCTTCCACATCTGCGCCACGCGGCGGGCGACGCGCTGCTGCAAGTTGTTGCGATTGACGAGCAATTTCACGACGGGAAAATTTTCGCCGTTCGGAAATCCTGTTTCCGCGAGAAGTTTTTTGGCGCGTTCGATGTTCTGCGCGAGTTTATTTTGATCGGCGGCAAAAGGCAGAAAACTCAACGCCGGTTGACTCGCGCCGTCCATTTCGTCTTCGGTGATGCGCTCGCGCTCGATGGAAATCGCCAGAGCCTCACGCACTCGCTTATCATCAAATGGCGGCAAGCCGCGTTTGAATTCGTAATAATTGAGCGCGGCGTGCGGCGCGCGCTCGAAATCTTCAAACGGCGTGAGCAATTTTAATGCGAGCGGCTCGAAATTAATATTCGTTACCGCGTCAATTTCACCGGCGCGATATGCCGCGAGAGCTTTTTCGGCATTGTCAATTGGAATAAAACGAACTCTTTCGAGTTCGACCGCTTCCCTGTTCCAATAATTTTCGGCGCGGTCGAGCGTGATGCCGTCCTGCCCGATTGAAAAAATCCGAAACGCGCCGCTCGTGACGATTCCGGCATCGAGCTTGCCGCTTTCAAATTCCTTACCGTCGCCGTAAATCGGTCGAAAAATCGGATGCGCGACCAAAGCCGGAAAATCTTTGTCGGGATTAACCAGCGAAACTTTCAACGTAAAATTGTCAATCGCTTCCACGCCGAACGGCGGCTCGGCGGGTTTTTCAGCTTCCTTTTTCGTTTCCTGAATCGTTTCTTTTTCCGGCGTTTTGGCGGGCGCGATTGCCGAATCGGAATTCGTTTGATTTTGCAAAAAAGGCAAATCTCGCGTTGCGGCAGGTTTCGGCAAAATAGTTAATTCCTCGCTTCCATCGCTCGAAAAAACTTCTTTGTGGAGAACTTTCAAACCGACGATATTTTGCAAAAGCTCCGGATGCGCGAGACGTTCCTTCATCTCGGCAAGCCGTTTCCACGAACGCACGAAATCTTTCGCCGAGATGCGCTCGCCGTTCGACCAACGCGCGTCTTTTCGCAAATCGAACGTCCAGATTTTAAAATCTTCCGAAGATTTCCAATCGGCGGCGATTGCCGGAATCGGTTTTAAAATTTTCGGGTCGAGATCGGTCAAGCCTTCGTAAATCGCGCGAACGACATCGCTCGCGGGCGGCGCGAACGCTAACGCCGGATCGAAACTTTTCGGCATTTTGCCGTTGCTCCAGCGAAATTCTTTAATGGGCGGCGGCGTGGTCTGCGCGTAAAAAGGCTCGCTTTTCGGCGCGTCGAGTTGATTACACGCGCTCAAAAACAAAGCCGCGAAAATCAACGCCGAACAAACGCGGACGAACGCCGAAAACTTTTTCATTTTCTCCCGGGGTTCGTTTCTGTTCGTTCGTAAATTCATTCTCTTTGTAAAAGTTTCAATCGCTCGTAAATTTTAACAGTCTGCTCGCGCGTCGCCGCGAATCCGTCGCTCGTATCAATCAAAAAATCCGCGTAAAGTTTTTTTTCGTCTTGCGGCATCTGCGCCTTTGTTCGCAAAACCGCTTGCTCGCGGCTCAAATCGTTTCGCGCCATCAACCGCTCGATTTGAATTTCCGCCGCGCACCAAACGACAATTATTTTATCGAAACGCCGATAACTGCCCGATTCTATCATCAGAGCCGCGTCAATAACAGCAATTCCGTCGGGACTTTTCAACGCCGTTTCGTTCAGCCACGCATCTTGATTTTCGATAACTAATGGATGCACTATCCGATTCAAAAGTTGGCGTTTCGTTTCGTCGGCAAAGACAATAGCGCCCAATTTCGCGCGGTCGAGTTCGCCGTTTTCGAGCAAAATTTCCGCGCCGAATTCTTCGACGATTTTTTCTAATCCTTTCGTTCGCGCCGCGACGACTTCGCGGGCGGTTTGGTCGGCATCAATCACGAACGCCCCGAGTTCGCGCAGAATTTCGCAAACATAAGATTTGCCGACGGCAATTGAACCTGTGAGTCCGACTTTCAACATTCTCGACTTTAAATCAGCGATTGTGTCGTTTCGCTAATTTTTCAATGTTATACTCAGCGATTTCGTCGAGCGTCAGAGCGAGTTCGTCGGCGCAGGCGGAAATATACCAAAGCACGTCGCCGAGTTCGTCTTTCAATTCCGCGCGAATGTCGTCGTTAATTACGCCGTTGAAATCGCGCTGAATTTTTTTGACGATATTCGCCACCTCGCCCGCTTCGCCCGCCAATCCGAGCGTCGGATATTCGAGATTTTTCAAACGGTTCGGATACAAAGCCGTCTGTTTGGCGTTTGATTGATATTCTTTGAAATCCATAGTTTTTTAAGGGAATAGGAACAAGGGACGAGAGATAAATGGTTTTAAATCTCTCGTCCCTTGTCCCTATTCCCTCGTCCCTCTCCGCCTTTTCCCCGCTTCGACCGTATTTTTCATCAGCATCGCAATCGTTAATAAACCGACTCCGCCGGGAACGGGCGTGAAATTGGCGGCTTTGGTTTTGGCTTCTTTCGGGTTAACATCGCCGACGAGCGTAGCGCCGCGTTTTTTGATTGTTTTCAGACGCTTTTCGAGTTCCGTTTCGTCGAACATTTCACGCGCCTCGTCCGCGTCGGAAATTTTGTTCATTCCGACATCAACGACGGTCGCGCCTTCCTTTATAAAATCGGCGCGAACAAATCCGGCGCGTCCGATTGCCGCGACTAAAATATCGGCGTTGGCGGCGATTTCGGCAAGATTTTTCGTGCGCGAATGGCAAATCGTGACGGTCGCGTTTTCCTGCAAAAGCAATAAAGCCGTCGGCTTGCCGACGATATTGCTGCGCCCGATGACGACGGCGTTTTTGCCCGCGATTTCGATTCCCGAACGCTTCAGCATTTCGATGATTCCGGCGGGTGTGCAGGGCGCGAGCATTTTTTGTCCCTGAAAAAGTCGTCCGGCGTTGACGGGATGAAAACCGTCAACGTCTTTTTCGGGATTGATACGTTCGAGAATCTCGTTTTCATTGATTTGTTTCGGAAGCGGCAACTGCACGAGAATTCCGTCCACATCGTCGCGCGAATTTAATTCTTCGACGACGCGCAGAAGTTCTTCGTGCGAAGTTTCCGCCGGAAGATGAATGTGTTCGGAACGAATGCCGAGTTCGCGGCTGGTTTTGACTTTGCCGCCGACGTAAACTTCCGACGCCGCGTCGTCGCCGACGCGCACGACCGTTAAGCCCGGCTGAAACGGCAGTTTTTTTATTTCTTCGGCGACTTCCGCTTTGATCTGTTCGGCGATTGCCGCGCCGCTCAAAATATTGGCGGTTTTCTTTGTAGTTTCTGCTATCATAATTGGCGAATTTCTTTTAGTTTATACCGTTTTCGTCTAATTATGCTACACGCCAAAACGCTCGCGTCTTTTTTAATTTTATTCGCCGCCTGTTTTTCGATTTCCACGCAAAATTTGCCGGAGATTCACGCGAAAATAATCAACGCCGTCGAAACGCGCGATTATAAAACGGCAATCTCCGAACTTGAAAGTCTTGAGAAAAGCGACCGGAAAATTTTCGCGCTCAACAATTACGATTACCTGCTCGCGCGAATGGCGGAGAAAAACGGCGATTTTGCAAAGGCGACGGCAAATTATCAGGTGGTTGCGAATCGCCATTCGATTTTAGAAGGCTACGCGCTTTTTCATTTGTCGCAAATTTTTCGCGCGTCGGGAAATTTGTTTCTGGAGAGACTTTATCTGCAAAAAATGCTCGTCGCCGCGCCCGAAAATTTAACGGCGAGCGCGGCGCGGATACGTTTGGCGCGAAGTTTTTTTGAAAGTAAAGATTACGCGCAACTTGTTCGTTTGCTGGAAAATTCGCCCGCCGATTTTTCGTCGCAGACAACGACAACTAAAATGCCGAACGCCGAATTATCGCGCGAGAGTTTGACGCTTTTGGGAAAGGCTTATTTGCGGCTCGGCAACACGGATAAAGCGCGGGAAATTTTTACGAAATTAACCACCAATTTAGCGAGTCCCGTTCAGCCCGATGATTTCGCGCTCGCCGCCGCCAAAGGCTTGGACGAAATCGCCGTCGGCGCGGAAAATCTCAGCAAAATCGCGCCGCCGCTTTCCGACGCGGAATATTTTCGACGCGCGCAGATTTATCAATTCAACCGCGATTTCGCTTCTGCGCGGCTTCATTTCAACCAGCTCGTCGAAAAATTTCCCGCAAGCAGTTTCGCGCCGAACGCCGTTTACCAAATCGGTCGCGGCTACGCGCAGGAAAGAAATTTTGCCGAAGCGATAAAATGGTTCGAGCGCGTTCAGACTGATTTTCCGAACGCGCCGATTGCCGCCGACGCCCTCAATCAAACGGCAAGCGCGTTTGCGCGGCTCAATCAGCCGAACGAAGCGATTGCGCGTTATCAGCAATTTATCGAAAAATATCCGAACGCCGACAACCTCGAACGCGCGTATTTGAACATCGTTGACGTTCTGCGCGACGCAAATAGAAATGACGACGCGCTGAAATGGATTAACAAAACGCGCGAAAATTTTCGCGGAAAATTACCTGAAGCGACTGCTTTATTCGCTCAAACGAGAATTCACATCGCGCAAAATGATTGGACAAACGCACTCGCCGATTTGAACGAACTCGAAACAAAATCCGATCTCGGCGGCGCAACTGTTGCAGGCGACACAAATAAAAATGAAGTCGCGTTTTTGAAAGGCTTTGTTTTGGAAAATCTCAATCAATTTGCCAAAGCGATAGACGTTTATCTTTCTATCCCGGACGGACGCAATGAGTATTACGGTTGGCGAGCAACACTAAGATTAAAGGCGTTGGCAAATGACGAAAGAACAATTCCGGTCAGCCTCGAGAAGTTCAAAAACTTACGCGAAATTACCAAGCAGAATATTTCCGCCGATAATGCCAGAGTGATTATTCAAGCGACACAATCTTGTCTTCGCCTCTTTATCAACACGGAAGTTATGAATGAAATTCCGGCAAACGCAGCAAGCCGAGAAACTTTATTGAACATTTTGCGACAGGCTTACGCTGTTCTGCCCGATTATCAAAAAGTTCCGAACGCGAAGTTGCTCGAACTCGGACGAACGGAAGTTTTAACAGCCAAGCGCGATAAAGATTCGATTAATTCGCATCAAAATTTAGCCGACGAACTTTTGTTTCTCGGACTTTACGATGAAGCAACGCCGGAACTTCAAACAAGTCGGCAGGCATCAGGCGACAAAATTCAGATTGAAAATTCAAACTCCAAAATCCCAAAATCAATCTCGGATTTTGATTTTACGCTGGCTGTTTTCTACAAGCGCGGCAACTGGGCAAATCGCGCCAGCGTTTTTGTCGAACCGCTCTGGAAAAATATGCCCGCCGATTATGAAATCGAATTGATTCCGCGCGAGCAAATCGAGATTCTTTACCCCGCGCCTTATATTGACGCGCTTTTGCAGTCCGCGCCGTCGAGAAAAGTTGATCCGCGATTTCTTTTGGCGATTATGCGGCAGGAATCGCGCTTTCGTCCCAACGTTAAATCGAACGCGGCGGCGCGCGGTTTGATGCAGTTTATCTCGACGACTTCCGACAAGATCGCCGCCGAATTATTAAGGGAAAATTTCGATCAGGACGAGCTTTACAATCCGCCGACCGCGATACTTTTCGGTTCGCAGTATCTCGCCGATTTATTCAAAATTTTCCCGAATCAACCGGCGGCAGTCGCCGCGAGTTATAACGGCGGCGAAGACAATATGGCGCGTTGGCTTGCCCGCGCCAAATCCGACGATCCGAACCGCTCTGTTCCCGAAATCGCCTTTTCGCAGTCGAAGGATTACGTTTATAAAGTGATGGCGAATTATCGAATGTACCAGACGCTTTACGACGAAAATTTGAACCGCAGCAAATGAAAAAGCGTCGCGGAATTTAATAAAAATTCCGCGACGCTTTTTCATTTGCTTTTTATTTACCAATTAACGATAAACGCGATAACGCCTGCCGTCTTTCGGATTGATCTTGTAGGTGTAGAGTGCCGAACCGCCCGCGCCGGCTGCCGTGCCGATTAACGCGCCTTTTTTACCGCCGATCAATCCGCCCAAAATCGCGCCGGCGGCTGTTCCGATACCGATGTTGATCAAGTTACGATGTCTGTCGTAAACATTTTCCCGGTCATAATTGCGGTCGTAATTGCGCGTTGGGTAACTGCGGCTTCTGTTGTAATTGCGCGAATTTCTCGTCTGCGCGTTCGCCGCTAAAGGTAACATCACCGCGATCATCGCCATCATCATTAATGTTGCTATAAATTTTTTCATTGCTTCAAATTCTCCTTATTAATTTTGAAGGCTTTTGCCTTTCGTTGCTATTTGACATGGCAATGTCCGTGCCAAAAACGGATTTCTATATTTTTCAACAGTTTACGGCAGCATTTCGATTTTTCGCGGGCTTTTGAAAATACTATATCGGCTACGATTAAACAATTTGGTATAAGGTAAAGTTTAGATTGGCGCGAAAGAAAAAGCCACGCTGTTTTCGGGAAAACAGCGTGGCTTTTGTATCAAAAAGCCAGAAATTAACGGCGATAATAGCGCGGTCTTTTCTTGTTCAAAACATAAGTGTAAAGCGCGCCGCCGCCCGCGCCGATCAATGCGCCGACACCCGCGCCGCGTCTTCCGCCGATGATGCCGCCGAGAATCGCGCCGCCGCCCGTTCCGATTCCCAAATTAATTACGTTGCGATGCCGCCGGTAAAAATTCGGACGGTCGTATCTGTTACTGCGCGATGAATAATTTTGATAGCCGTTGTTATAGCCGTAACCGTTATTGTAATTACCGTAACGATTATTATAACGATTGCCGTAGCCGGAGCGATTGTCATAACGAACATTGTTATAACGGCTCACGTTGCGGTTGTAACGGCGGCTCGAATAATTATTTCGATAACGGCAAGTTTGCGCGTCCGCGCCGAGCGGGACGGAAATCGTAAAGACGAACAGAGCGATGAACAGAACCAAAAACTTTTTCATTTTTCTTGTACCTTCCTCTAATTTATTTCAAAACGGAGAGAGAAATGTGTTAAGTTTTTGGGAGAGCAAAAAAGCGCGCGCTGATTTGTAAATTCAATTTACAAAACTTTTGCGTCTCTTGGCAAGGGCGGTTTTTAAACAAGGAGTTTTACCACGGCAATGAAGTTTATTCGCTATTCAAAATTTAAAGGTTTCAATGTTTCCGACGTTAATTTAGGCGATCTGATGCAATCGCTTTCCGATTCGCTTTTAGATTCGGGCTACAACGAAGATTATTACTGGACGCGCCAGCGCAACGAACCCGACGATTCGCTCGACGGTTTGCGCGAGGCGTTGCTCAGAGCGTTGATGGAACAAGGCATTTTATCGCAGCAAGACGCGCAGCAGATGCTCGACGAAAACGACGGCAAATTTAAAGGCTCGCTGCTCGAAGAACTTTTAAATAATCTGATCGAAAGATTGGTCGAAGAAGGTTATTTGAATCTCAAAGAAATCGAACGCCCGCAGATGCAGCAAAATCAAAACGGCGAAGGCGGACAAGGCGAAATCGGAACGGCGCAGCCGCGCGACGTGCGTTTTGAAATCACCGAAAAAGGACTTGATTTTCTCGGTTATAAAACTCTGCAAAAACTCTTGGGTTCGATGGGCAAATCTTCCATCGGTCGGCATGAAACGCCGCAATTAGACACGGGCATCGAAGCCGCTCTGAGTTCCAAACAATACGAATTCGGCGACACGATAAATCTCGATGTCAACGCGACTTTATTGAGCGCGATCTCGCGCGAAGGTTTGGGAGTACCGCTCAATTTGGAATACAGAGATTTATACGTTCATCAGCAGGATTATCAATCATCGTGCGCGACGGTCGTGATGCTCGACTGCTCGCATTCGATGATTTTATACGGCGAAGATCGCTTTACGCCCGCCAAAAAAGTCGCGCTCGCGCTCGCGCATCTTATCCGAACGCAATATCCGGGCGATTCTTTGAAAATCGTTTTGTTTCACGACGGCGCGGAAGAATTGCCGATTGCGAAATTGGCGACGACTCAGGTTGGACCGTATCACACAAACACCGCCGAAGGCTTAAAACTTGCTCGCCGAATTTTAAACGCGCAAGGCAAAGAGATGAAACAAATCGTGATGGTTACGGACGGCAAACCGACCGCCGCTTTTATTGACCCGAACAACGCCGCGTATTTCAATTACCGCCGCTATTCGCAAGTCCAAAACGACAAACGCCTTTTGTATAAAAATTCGATGGGCGGCGATCCGTTCGTGATGGCGGAAACGATGAAGGAAGTTCAAGCGTGTCGCAAAGGAAATATAATGATAAATACGTTTATGCTCGCCGACGATTATTATCTCGTCGAATTCGTCAA
>CAXTMQ010000116.1:451-13142 GCA_964245305.1 uncultured Pyrinomonadaceae bacterium | reverse complement strand
ATGCGAAAGCGATTGATTTTGCGAACAATTTTTTGTTTGATTTCATAACTTAAAAATTTCTCCTGAGAATAAAATTTCCGGTTCTTCGATTATTTTGACGGTCGCGGGGTTGGCGACGGACTCGGCGTTGGATTGGGCAGCGGCGGCATTTCCGATTTCGGCAAACGCGGCAGCATTTCGTTGCGCATCGAGAGCGCGTAAATTGACGCGGCGATAATGACGGCGGCTTTTTTCACGTCGTCTTCGACGATTCGCTCGTAAGTATCGAGATTCGTGTGCCAAGTGTGCGATTGATATTCAATCGGGTCTTGCAGCGAGCCGATGCCGGGAAGTCCGGCTTGATTAAACGATGTGTTGTCCGAACCGCCAAGCCCGCGGCTCGTCGTGCTGATCGCGCCGACGATGCCGTAATCGGCAAACGGTTTAACGATTTCGCGCAGAATATTTCCGGCTTCGGGCGGTCCGAAAACGGTAAACGCGCGCGGTTTGCCGGTTCCCGAATCAATGTTGAAATAGCCGCCGAATTTGGCAAAATCGGGTTTCGGATTTTCAGCCGAACCGAAATGTTCTTTGACGTAAGCCTGCGAACCTAAAAGCCCTTGTTCCTCGCCCGACCAGAGCGCGACGCGAATCGTGCGACGCGGTTTCACGCCGAGCGTTTTCAAGATTCTCGCGGCTTCCAACATAATCGCGCAGCCGATAGCGTTGTCGGTCGCGCCGGTCGCCGAATGCCACGAATCGAGATGTCCGCCGAGCATTATCACTTCGTCTTTTTTATCTGTTCCGGCGATTTCACCGATGGTGTTGTATGACGTAACGCCTTCGGGAAACGATTTGTTGCGAATGTCGAATTCGAGCGAAACCGTCGTTCCATCAGCTAAAAGTCTTGAAATTCTGCCGAAATCTTCGTTACGCAGAACGACGGTCGGAACGGTTTTTGTAAGATCGAACGTGCGGTTGTTAAAAGCGCGAATCTGTCCGTGTTCGCGCCCCGCATCGTTGATGCGGACCGCCGCGTCATTGTCCACCAGAAATTTGTCCAATTGCTCGTTAATTTGTCGCGCATTCAATTCTCCTTCGCGCGGTGTCGGAGTCGGGCGCGGTGTCGGGAAGGTTTGCGGCGCGTTCGGGTCGAGGCGTTTGCGTAAGGTTTCGTCATCAAGGCGTTTGTTCGGCGGATCGAAATTAACCGGAATAACCGCCGGTTTGCCGATTAAAACCATTTTGCCTTTGATTTGCGATTTGATGCCGTCGAAATATGCGGTCAATTCGGCTTGCGTCGGATTGACCGTAACTTTCGGATCGTCTTTTGAGGGCTGTGTCGGAATAATGAGTTGAAACGCTTGACCGCTGACCGCGCCTTTGGTCGAAGGTGTCCAGGCTAAAACTTCAAACGTCAGCGAATCGTTATTCGGCGCGGTCATAAATCCCGAAGCGCGTTCGTTGAGCCAGCCCGGATGACCGAAATCCCAGGGTTCGAGATGCGCGTTGTCCATTCCCCAAATCGTCATTTGTTTGACCGCCCAATCCGCCGCCGCTTTATGATTCGGCGAGCCGGTCAAACGCGGACCGTAAACGTCCGCGAGAAAATGCAAGGTTCGCATAATCTGCGAATTTTCCATTCCTTCCTTGCGAATCCGCTCGTTGATGTCGGTCTGCGTCTGCGCGGTTTGCGCGAAAATAAACGCCGGATTTTGCAGACAAAAACTTAATAACAGAAACAGCATCACCGCCGTTTTAACAATCTTCAAATTTTTCATTTCTTCTCCGAAAATTTAATTTTTGCAAAGTAAAAGCTGTGCGAATAAAAAGGAAAATGTCGAGTTGCAATAAATTCCTTCTTCGAAAACAAACGATCATATTTCAGCAACTATTCGCTGTTCACTATTAACTGTTCACTGATAAACAGGGAAAAACTTTTGCGTTAGTTTTGACTTAACCGCGCTGCTTTTAGAAATTATACGTTGCAAATCGCCTAACTGTTTAAAGCGTTGCGCTGCAAAGTAAAAAGCTGCCCAATTCCAATTTCAGCGAGCGCGAGCATTTGATTCATTTGTTCGCGGTCGAACGGCGCGCGTTCTGCCGTCCCTTGGATTTCGATAAACTTTCCCGCGCCGGTGCAGACGATGTTCATATCAACTTCGGCGGTCGAATCTTCCGCGTAGCACAAATCTAAAACAGGCGTGTTTTCGACGATGCCGACGCTGACGGCGGCGACTTCCGAAAGCATCGGATTTTTTTTCAGCTTGCCGTCAATCAGCATTTTTTTAATTGCCAAACCGAGCGCGACGCACGCGCCCGTAATCGAAGCGCACCTAGTTCCGCCGTCGGCTTGAAGAACGTCGCAGTCAATAAAAATCTGCCGCTCGCCCAAAATTTTCGTGTCCACGACGGCGCGGAGACTTCGACCGATCAGACGTTGAATCTCCTGCGTTCTGCCCGACGGTCGCAAGGTTTCGCGGTTCGTTCTGGTTTGCGTCGCTCGCGGCAGCATCGCGTATTCCGCCGTCACCCAGCCGATGCCTTTGTTTCGCAAAAACGGCGGCACTCTTTCTTCGACCGTCGCCGTGCAGATAACTTTCGTATTGCCGATTTCGATTAATGCCGAGCCTTCGGCATACGGCGCGAAATGCGGCGTGATTTTTGTATCTCTGATTTGTTCGTATGTTCGATTGTCAATTCTTGTGTAATTCATAAAAGTGAAAAAGCGGAAGAGCGAAAAAGTGAAATTGTTTGAGTAATTTTCGCAAACTTTTTCACTTTTCACTTTTTGCCTTTTAATTCGTCTTTTCCGAAAACCTCGACGGCTTCGAGTTTGGCGGGTTTGACACCCAAAAATCTTTCGGCGACGCGGGCGAAGCGTTCCGCCGCGTCGGTTACGTAAAAATGATCCAAATCGTCGCACAATCGCCTTTCCGTTTCGCGCGACGGCGGCGTTTGATTCGCTAAATTCTTTTCTTCGAGCAGAATTTTCGTTTCAAAAGCGGTCGCTTCCCCCGAATCAATCAACGCGACATTCACACCGACAATTTGCTGAATAACTTCGCGCAAAATCGGATAATGCGTACAGCCGAGAACGAGCGCGTCAACTTTTTTCTCGACGATATTTTGCAAATATTTCGCGGCGATAGAAAGCGTTTCCGGTTCGCTCGTCCAATTTTCTTCGGCGAGCGGAACAAACAGAGGGCAAGCCGCTTCGACGATTTCCGCCGTCGCGGACGCGCGTTGAATCGCTTCGGCGTAAGCGCGGCTCGCAATCGTCGCTTCGGTCGCAATCACGCCGATTTTGGGATTCGGTTTTTCCTTCGCAATTTCAACCGCGCGGCGCGCGCCGGGACCGATTACGCCGACGACATCGAGACCGATTCGTTCGCGGATTTTCGGCAGCGCGAGCGCGGAAGCTGTATTGCAGGCGACGACCAAAAGTTTAATTCCGCGTTTGGCTAAAAACTGCGAATTTTCAATCGCGTAACGCTCGACCGTCGCTAGAGATTTCGTTCCGTAAGGCACGCGCGCCGTGTCGCCCAAGTAAACGAATCGCTCGTTCGGCAAACATTCGTGCAGAGCGCGGTAAACGGTCAAACCGCCAACGCCCGAATCGAAAATTCCGATTGGGAGATTTTGGATTTTGGATTTTGGATTTTGGATTTTCAGGGAGTTTTCGGCGGAAATATTTTCTGAATCGAAATTGCTCACAAATAAAAATTTGAAATCGAAACTTGTTCCGAAATTTCAAAGTCAAACCTTAGCATATTTCATCTTTCGTCTCAATCGCGCGAAAAATTCGGATCAGCAAATCATTCTTCAAAAAAATATTTTCAAGCGCGTCGGAACAAATCGAAAATCGCGGTGTCTAAGCAAACGGAAAATTTTTCCCGACAGTTCGATTGGCACCGGCACAAGGAGAAAAAAATTATGTTAGACAGATTAGTTGAATCAAGCGGACATTCAAAAGAAAATCAGCGGCGCGGCGGCTTTTTGCTGTCCACATTGCTGGTCGTTGGAGCGATTTTTGCGAGCGGAATTTTATGGAGCTTGTTCGCCAAAGATTTAACGATGAACGCGAGCGATTTCGAGCTTTCAACGATAGTCGCGCCCGTGCCGATGCCGGACGACGCGCCGCCTCCGCCGCCCGCGCCGAAAATTGAAAAAGCCGCTCTGCAAACCACGAATTTGCCGACGCGCCAAACAAATATGGCACGAGTTGAAGAATCACAGTTCGTTCCGAAAGGCGTTTCGACCACGCCGAACAAACTGAAAGCGCGTCCAATCGGCGACTTTTTGACAAAAGACGGAATCGAAGTTGATCCGGGCGCGATGTCCGGCGCGTATAATCGAAACGGTAGCCCAAGTGGAAGCGGTTTGATTGGCGGCGGCGAAACTTCATCGTCGGAAAACTACAAGCCAATCGAAGTTCCGCCGCCGCCGCCCGTTGTCAAAAAGGAAAATCCGAAGCCGCCGGTCGCGTTGAAAAAATCGCTCGGCGTGGTTAACGGAATGGCGATCAATTTAATTAAACCGAATTATACGGCGGCGGCAAAAGCCGTTCGCGCGAGCGGTGAAGTCAGTGTGCAGGTAACGATTGACGAGCAGGGAAATATCATCGCCGCAAACGCCGTCAGCGGTCATCCGATGCTTCGTCAAGTCTCCGAACAAGCGGCGCGCGCCAGCAAATTCAAGCCGACTTTACTGAGCAATCAACCGATCAAAGTAACCGGTCTGATCGTTTATAAATTTGCGATGCAGTAAAACAATGGATAGTTGAAAATTGATAATGGAATATTTTTGGAATTTAATTATCAATTTTCAACTATCGAAAAGAGATACCGCCATTTCGACGGCGCGGCGCGGATCAATCACGCCCCAGCCTTGGCGGTCAACTTCGTAATGCGGCAGACGTTCGGCGGTTGAGATCAGGATTTTTTTGATTTGCTGCGGCGTTAAATTCGGGTTGGCTTCGAGCATTTGCGCGGCGACCGAAGAGACAATCGGCGCGGCGAAGCTCGTGCCGTCAACGTATTTGTAATGGCGCGTAATCACGTTTTCATCGCGCCGTTTGAGGGCGATGATCTGGCGCAGAACGTGAACCGGACGGTCGAGCGCGGCATCGAGTTCGGGTTCGAGATTTGGATTGGCTTCGATAATTCCGTAAAGTTCCGCGTCGTTCGCTTTGTCCAAAACATCAAGCAGAGCGGCTTGCTGCGCGGTCGGCGTATCGGGCAGAATCGGCGCGGGAACCCAAATCGAAGGCGCGATAATTTCCGGTTTCTGCAAACCGTCGAGCGTCGGACCGTAGCTCGAACGATACATTCCGCGACGGGCGCGATTGATCGAATTATTATCGTCCAGCCCGCCGACCGAAATCGCCGACGGCGCGGACGCGGGCGGAAAAACCGGATGATTCGGCAAATGTCCGGCATTGCCGACCGCGCAGATAATCGTCAAACCGAGCGAAACGCAATCCTCGACCGTCTGCGACAAAGAATCGTGCAGATAAGAATGTTCAAAATCGCCGCCCGCCGAAATATTGACGATTCGGATATTGAACTGTTCGCGGTGCGCCATAATCCATTCCAAACCGTCTTGAATATTCTGTTCGGTAATGCGTCCCGTTCTTGCTAATTTCACCAAAACTACATTCGCTTCCGGCGCGATACCGCGATAAAAACCGTTCGACAAATTGCCGTTTCCCGCCGCGACGACCGAAGTCATCATTCCGTGCCAGCTTGCGACATCAGAATGCCAGAGCGACGCGACCTCGCCGTCGGTCGCATTCATATTTTGATACGCCAAAATGCGGTTCGATGGCTCGGTTAAATCCTTATGCGGAAAAAATCCCGAATCTAAAAAAGCAATTGTAATATTTTTGCCCGTGAATCGTTCGTCCGAATCCAAGCGCAACGGCGTGGACAGCACGAACGAACCGTCTTTATTCATCGCCGCGTCGCTTAGAATCTGCGTTTTGGCGCGTTCAAAAAGGCGGACGCAGCGGGCGCAGACGGCTTGAAATTCCCGCGTGTCGGGCGCGTTGGCGTGAATCAGATTCTGCAAATCTTCGGGCAAAACCAGAAGCGGCACGAATTCGTCGCGGGCTTCGCGCGAACAAACCGGACAAGTCTGCGCGCCCGCCGCTAAATCCGCGCCGGTCGTCAGACGCTGTAAAGAGAAAGATTCGGCTGGTGTCATAAATATTCGCTCAATCGCCGCCGGATTCTCCGCAAAGAAAATCGCCGCGCTCATAATCATAACAATAAATATTTGAACCGCGAATAGAAAAATGGTATTTATAAATTGCTGCAACTTAATTTCTTACCAGCCGATGACCCGTTTCAAATAGTTTTTTCGTTTAATCAATTAAGCGATAAATCTATGATAAATGCTTCCGGTGCGAAACAACATTCGTTGTTCAAAGCAGAAATCTAACAGTTCTAATTTTTATGTTTTCGAGGAGATGTTAACAATGAAAGTTTCAGGATTTTTAATTTGTTCGCGGCGTTTGGCGGTTTGTCTGGCAATGCTGCTGGGCTTTTTTCAAGCGGTTAGTTTTGCCCAAGAAAAATCTTCGATGTGGGATTTGAAAACGGGCGATGACGTGCAGAATCGCGGCAGGCGGTTTATCGCGCCCGATAAATTTTTGGTTTATGGTTTGGATCGCGCGGCGATGAAGCGTATCCTCGACGACGCGCCGCTCGAATTTTCCGTCGCGTCGCGGATGGAACGAGTCGTTTTGGAAATTCCCGCGCCCGACGGAACTTTTCAGCGGTTTCGCATTGTAGATTCGCCGGTGTTGTCGCCGGAAATCGCCGCGCAGTTTCCCGATTGGAAAACTTTTCAAGGTTTCGGCGTTGACGATCCGACCGCGACGGCGCGTTTCGATTTCACGCCGACCGGCTTTCACGGCTATGTTCTCAGTTCGCAGGGAACGATGTTGATTGATCCGGTTCAGGAAAATGATCCGGGCAATTACATTGTTTATTACAAACACGATTTGCCGAGCCGCAACGAGAATTTTCACTGTGACTTTGACGGCGAAATCCGCAGCGATAAAAGCGCGGTCGAATCGCCCGACGCGCCGGAGTTCAGCAGCGGAACGCAGATTCGCACGTATCGTTTGGCGATGGCGGCGACCGGCGAATATACAAACTTCTTCCGGCAGGCGGGCGACACCGACGCGCAGGCGCAAACCAGAGCCTTGAACGCGATTGTCGTTACCGTTAACCGCGTCAGCGGCATTTACCGCCGCGATTTTGCCGTCAGTCTGAACCTTGTCTCCGGCACGAATCTCGTTTATCCGAACGCCTCAACCGATCCGTGGGCAAATACGTCGGGCGATTTGAATACTATCACATCGAAAATTGATGCGGTTATCGGTAACGGCAGTTACGATCTCGGTCATTTGGTCGGCACGGGCGGCGGCGGCGTTGCCGGACTCGGCGTAACTTGTTCGACATCAAGCAAAGGACGCGGCTTGACCGGTTCGCCCGCGCCGGTCGGCGATGCGTTTGACATTGATTACGTCGCGCACGAGATGGGACATCAGATGGGCGCGAATCATACGTTTAATGAAGGAACTAACGGCAGTTGCGGCGGCGGCAACCGCAACGCGGCGACGGCTTTTGAACCCGGCAGCGCGGCGACGATTATGGGCTACGCGGGCATTTGCAATCCGGGTGATTTGCAGAAAAACAGCATTGACACTTTCCACATCGGCAGTCTGACCGAAATCGTCGCTTATCGAAACGGCACGGGCGCGACCTGCGGCACGGTGAGCGGCTCGAATGCGATTCCGGTCATTTCGCCGCTGACCAGTTACTCGATTCCGTTCAACACACCGTTCGTGCTGACGGCGAGCGCGACCGATGCTGACGGCAATCCGCTGACTTATTCGTGGGAAGAACTGGATGCTAATCTCGCCGCTTCCAATTACACGACCGTTACCGATGACGACGACACGAATTTGACGGCGCGACCGCTGTTCCGCAGCTACGTTCCTTCGACGGCAAATTTTAGAAACTTTCCGGCTCTGCCGTTTATCCTGAACAATTCTAACGAACCGCCGGTTTATTTCACCGGCACATCGCCGACGGGCATCGTCTGCTCGTCGGGAACTTGCGTAACGGGCGAAGATTTGCCCTCGATTGCCCGCACGATGAATTTTCGCGTGGCGGTGCGCGACGGGCAGGGCGGTTCGGCAGATGCCGGAATGGCAGTCAATGTCGTCAACACAACCGCGCCGTTTCGCGTAACGACGCAGAATACTGCATCTACTTGGACGGGCAATACCACTCCGACCGTTACTTGGAATGTCAGCGGCACGACCGCCGCGCCGATCAGCGCGGCGAACGTCAAAATTTCGCTGTCAACCGATGGCGGATTAACTTTTCCTATCGTGCTGGCGGCTTCGACTCCGAACGACGGTTCGGAGCCGGTTCTCGTTCCGAACACGCCGACGACGCAGGCGCGTATCAAAGTCGAAGCGGTCGGCAACATCTTCTTCGACATCAACGATGTGAATTTCACCATCGTCAACGGAACGGCGGGACCGGCGATTAGTGCCGGAACAATTTCAATAACATCGGAAAGTTGCGGCATTCCCAATATGCAGCCCGATCCGGGCGAAACTCTAACCATCAGCCTACCGCTTTCCAACATCGGCAACGCTGACACGACAAATCTCGTCGCAACCTTGCAGGCAAGCGGCGGCGTAACAAACTCGAGTTCGCAAACCTACGGTGTCTTGACGGCGGGCGGCGCGGCGGTAACGCGCAACTTTACCTTCACCGTCAATTCGGGATTAACGTGCGGCAGCAGCGTTACTTTAACTTTCGTGCTGGTTGACGGCGCGACGACGTTCCCGAACTTTTCGCAGACTTATTCGACCGGCACGACCGGCATAAGTTTGTCGCAAAATTTCGACGGCGTAACGGCTCCGGCTCTGCCGGGCGGTTGGTCGAGCGCGCAAACAAGCGGCACGGGAATAAATTGGACGACTTCGACGACCACGCCGAATTCAGCTCCGAACGCGGCGTATGCCAACGAAACCGCAGCGGTCAACGCGGCGGCTTTGGTGTCTCCGGCGATAACAATCAGTAGTTCGACCGCGCAGCTCAAGTTCAAGAACCGCTACAATCTCGAGGATGGGTTCGACGGCACGGTTCTGGAATTTTCAACCGACGGCGGCACAACTTGGACCGATATTGTGACGGGCGGTGGTTCGTTCGCTTCGGGCGGATATACGGCTGCAATTCCAACGACCTACGGGAGTCCGATTGGCGGGCGACAGGCGTGGTCTGGTAACTCTTCCGGCTATATTGATGCGACGGTTAATCTTCCGGCAGCGTTCAACGGACAATCGGTGCGGTTCAGATGGCGGACAGCCTCCGACAGTTCGATAGTGGCAAGCGGAACGCCCGGACACTGGGTTGACGATGTGCAGGTTACGGGATCGTTAGTTTGTCAAAGCTGCGCGGGTCCGACCGCCGCCGCGATTTCGATCAGCGGACGAGTGGAGGCGCGGCAAACTTTGGGAAGGACAATAATATTTGTTACTTTGACCGATTCGCAGGGCAACGCTCGTCAGACCATCGCAGACAGATGGGGCAATTTTGAATTTGCAGACGTTCCGGCGGGCGAAACTTACGTTCTGCAAGCCAGAGCGAAACGCAATACTTACGCGCCGCAAATCGTCAGCCCGAACGAAAATCTGGCGGGCATCGTTTTCACTCCGCAGTAAGCAGAATAAAATTTTTCACCTGAAAGAAAAGAGCAGCTTAACGGCGGCTCTTTTCTTTTTTGCCGGCGAACCTAAAATTCGATTTTGACGATCTCGGGTTTCCGATATTTCGATTTCTAACTTGAAACTTACTGTCTGAAATCCGAAACTATTGGCTTATGGCGCGAAAAAAAATCGGCTTGGCGTTATCGGGCGGCGCGGCGCGCGGATTCGCGCATCTCGGCGTTTTAAAGGTTCTCGCCGAACACGAAATTCCCGTTGATTTTATCGCCGGAACATCTGCCGGTTCGATTGCGGGCGCGGCATTTGCCGCCGGTTTGAGCGTCGAAGAAATCATCGCGTTCGGCAAAAAGATGAGCTGGTTTCGGATGACCGGATTTTCGTATTCGCCGAAAGGCTTGCTCTCGACCGCGCCGCTCGGCGCATTTCTCGAACAAAATTTCCCTGTCAAACGCTTTGAAGGTTTGCGGATTCCGTTCGCGGCGGTCGCCTGCGATTTGGAAACGGGCGACGAAGTTGTCTTAAAAGAAACGGGAGATTTGGCTTTGGCAGTTCGCGCGAGCTGCACCGTTCCGGGCGTTTTCGCGCCAATTCAATACGAAGGAAAATGGTTGATTGACGGCGGCGTAACGTCGCTCGTGCCGACCGAAGCCGTCCGCGATTTGGGCGCGGAAATCGTCATCGCCGTTGATGTCAACGCCTGCGGCGCAACGTATTGGGGAACGCCTTCGACGTTTCTCGGCGTGTTTTTTCAATCGGCGATGCTGCTCTTGAGAACCGCCGGAAAAAGCCAGCATTACCGCGCCGACGCGGTTATTATTCCAAACATCGCGCACCTCAGACCCGACGAAATCCGCCGGATGGACGAATTCGTCAAAGCCGGCGAAGAAGCCGCGCTCGAAAAAATCGATGAAATTAAAAAACTCGTTGCGAACGAAAAACCTTCTGAAATTTAGACAGCAATTTCGTTACACTTTAAATTATTAACTCGGTCGCGCCGGTAGAAATATGAACGAAATTAATAATGATTTCCAGACGAAAAACGGATGGCTTTCGCCGCTCGCCGTCGGCGCGTATTTCGCCGTTTTCAAACTTCTTCTGCATTTCACATTCAATTCGAACTATGGCTATTTCCGCGACGAACTTTATTTCATTGCCTGCGGCGAACATCTCGCCTGGGGTTATCCCGACCACGCGCCGTTGGTCGCGCTGACGGCGAAGGCAAGCCGCGTTTTGTTGGGCGATTCGCTGTTCGCGCTGCGATTCGTTCCGGCGGCGGCGGGCGCGTTCAAAATTTTTCTGACCGCGCTTTTAGTAAAAGAATTCGGCGGCAAAAGATTTGCGACTTTTCTCGCGTGTCTATGCGTTTTGTGCGCGCCGATTTATCTCGCGCTCGATGATTTATTCTCGATGAACGCGCTTGAACCCGTTTTCTGGATGCTCTGCGTTTACTTTGCCGTTCGCGCCGTCAAAGGAAAAACCGACGAGCTTTCGGAAAGCCGAAAGCCGAAATCTAAAATCCAAAATCCATCAATTAACTGGATTTTGTTCGGAATATTTGCAGGCTTAGGCTTCATGAATAAACATTCGATGTTGTTTTTCGGATTTTCCTTAGTCATCGGTTTGCTTTTGACGAAAGACAGAAAAGTTTTTCTCGATAAATATTTCTGGCTCGGCGGCGCGATTGCATTTCTGATTTTTCTGCCGAATATTATCTGGCAATTTCAAAACGATTTCGCCACGCTCGAACTTCTTCGGAACGTCCAAACGTCAGGCAAAAACGTCGTGATGTCGCCGATTCAATTTTTCGTTTCGCAGATTATGGGTTTACAGCCGACGAGCTTTCCCGTCTGGCTCGCAGGGATTTGGTGTTTTCTCGCCGACAAAAACGGCAGGCGATTTCGCTTTCTCGGAATTTGTTATCTCGTTCTGCTCGCGCTGATGATTTATCTCAAAGCGAAAGATTATTATCTCGTTCCCGTTTATCCGATGCTGTTCGCGGGCGGCGCGATTTTCTGGGAACAGTTAATCGAAAAATTTCGCGCCGTTCGCTTTCTAAAATACGCTCTGCCGGTTTTGATTTTCGTGCCGACGATTTTTGTCGCGCCGCTCGTGATGCCGATTTTGCCGATTGAAACTTTGGTAAATTATCAGGAAACAATCGGATTCAAACCGCCGAAATCAGAGGTCGGACACGACAGCCCGTTACAGCAGATTTTCAGCGATCAACTCGGCTGGCAGGAAATGGTTGAAAAAGTCGCCGATGTTTATAATTCTTTGCCGCCCGAAGACCGCGCCAAAGCCGGAATTTTCGCCGGAAATTACGGCGAAGCAGGCGCGATAGATTTTTACGGCGGAAAATATAATTTACCGAAAGCGATCAGCCCGCACCAGAGTTATTTTCTCTGGGGACCCGGAGAATATACGGGCGAAATTTTAATTATTCTCGGCGCGTCGAAAGAAAAAGCGGAAAAAAGCTGCAACTCGGTCGAAGAAAAAGCCGAAGTCAACGCTCCTTACGCCGAAAGCTACGAAAAATATTATATTCTCGTCTGCCGCAGCACGAAAAAGCCTCTGCCGGAAATTTGGCAAAGTTTGAAATTTTGGAATTAAAATCAAAAAATGAATCAAAAATACGATGTCGCCGTCATCGGCGGCGGGCATAACGGTTTGACGTGCGCTTGTTATCTGGCGAAAGCCGGATTGAAAGTCGTCGTTTTAGAGCGGCGGCATATCGTCGGCGGCGCGGTTTGCACCGAGGACGATTTGATCGGAGGTTATAAGATTGATGTCGGATCGAGCGCGCACATAATGATTCATCTCACGCCGGTCGTCAAAGATTTGGAGCTTGAAAAGTTCGGGTTGGAATATATTGACTGCGACCCGTTCGCGTTCGCGCCTTTGCCTGACGGGAAAGGCGCGATTTATTTTTGGAAGGATGTTGATAAAACCTGTGAA
>CAXTMQ010000116.1:0-441 GCA_964245305.1 uncultured Pyrinomonadaceae bacterium | reverse complement strand
GAATCAATCGCCAAGATTTCGCCGGAAGATGCAGACAGGTATAAAAGATTCGTTACCGAATGGGAGAATCTAAACGAAGGCGTATTCAAAGCATTCTTAAAACCGCCGACGGTGATGAATCTCGGTCGCTATATGGTTTTCGGTACAAAGTCGAAAAATCCGGCGGACATGGTTCGCAAATTGATGACTTCATACGGCGCGTTGGTCAAGCAAACTTTCAAACACGAAGGCTTGCGCGCCGCGATGGCGTGGCTCGCGGCGCAGTCGGGTCCGCCGCCGCAGGCTGCGGCGACGGGCGATTTTTTAGGCTGGCATTCGATGATTCACAAAAGCGGCGTGAAACGTCCGCGAGGCGGAAGCGGCGCGTTGACGCAGGCAATGGCAAAATGTCTGGAATATCACGGCGGCGAGATTTTACTGAACGCGGAAGTCGAAAAAATC
>CAXTMQ010000115.1:0-13160 GCA_964245305.1 uncultured Pyrinomonadaceae bacterium | reverse complement strand
ATTTTATTGGTGGAGTCGAGGGGGATCGAACCCCTGACCTCATGACTGCCAGTCATGCGCTCTCCCAGCTGAGCTACGACCCCTTTGTTTTCAACGATTTAGCCGATTTTACCCTCTTTTCAGAGCGGATGAATTAGATTCGGCTCGTCGACAGAAAAATATAGCAATTCATCCTTCATAAATCAAACGGAGGAAAGATAAATGAAGGAATTTGAATTGTTTATCAGAGAAAAAACATACGTCCAGAACGTATCAAAACATACGATTGAATTTTACCAGCGGGGCTTTGCTATGTTTACCCGGCACGGATTTGATTTGGAGTTAATCTCCAAAACGCATTTGATTGAGCGCGTCACGAAAATGCGCGAGGGCGGAATGTCGGCAAGCTGCGCCGACGCGCATATCCGGTCTTTCAATTCGTTTTTAACGTGGCTGTTCAGAAACGAATTGACGAAAATTCATTTTAAGATTGCCCGGATTAAATTTGAAAAACGAGTCATGAAAACGTTTTCCGAAGCGCAAATTAAGGCGATCATCAATTACAAGCCGAAAAACAAATACCAAAAGCGAACGCACGCGCTGCTATTAACGCTCGCCGATACGGGCATCAGGATTAACGAGGCTTTAACCTTAGATCGCGTCAATGTGGATTTTGACAATCTTTTAATCACCGTTTCCGGCAAGGGCAACAAACAGCGGATCGTTCCGTTCAGCGTCGAGCTTCGCAAGTATCTGTTCGCGCAGATTTCCAGCCATAAACATCATCTGGTGTTCTGCACCAGATACGGCGGCAAAATCGGATATAACAATATGCGGCGGGATTTCAACGTCTTGATTGAAAAGTTAGGCATTACCGGCTTTGACGGTTCGTTCCACGCTTTCAGAAGATTCTTTGCGACCAATTACGTCAGGCAATCGGGCAATACGTTTATGCTGCAAAGAATGCTCGGACATACCACGATGGCGATGACGAACGAATACGTCAAGCTGGTGACGGAAGATATACAAAGAGAGCAAAGCCGAACGTCTATTTTGAATAAATCGAGGTGAAATTCGTATTGGCAAACTCGCCGTAAAAGAAAACAGACCACATATCATAGGCTAAGGCGGCGTGGCGTTTACTTTTGAATTGACCGCACGTTTTAGCCTTTCCATCAACGTAAATAAGGGGTTTCCAATGACCGGTGCTTTTATCGAGCGAAACTCCCTTGTAGCCGGAAGTATTATCCTTTCTTATTTTGGCGTTGCGATTGTTTTGCTGCGTCGTGCAAAAGCGCAAATTCTCGCGCCGGTTGTCGAGCTTATTGCCGTTGCGATGGTCAATCTGCTGGCTTGGTTCGGCTTTCATAATCAGCCGGTGCATCCTAATATGCCTGCCGTTTTGATACGTTTTGGCATAGCCGTTATTGTAATGCCATTTCAAGCGGTTCAAATAATCGAATAAATCATCATCGACAATGGCGAACTGATTTTTAGTGAGTTGAATTTGTTTCATAAATCGTGATTTCACATCTTGGATTTTCTTTGTCTTGTCCGCCGAATTTGATTGTTAATTCCGGCACGATTGAGTAATTATCATCTTCAATAACTCCGGCATCTACCAACAAATCCATAATTGATTCGGTGTGATTTGAAAGGTCGAATTTGCGCCTTGTGGAAGGATAGAAAATCAATTCTACACCGCTTATTTGCCCCGCCACGGCTTGTTTTTCCGTAAGCTGACTGATAGCTCGGTCGTGCCATTTTTTGTATGCTTTCGAGGAAATTATGAGCGTTCTGCCGCGGACGTGAATAAGTTGTTTGGAATTCTTTTTGGAAACCGTATCGCCGGTGATAATAATTTTATTCACTGTGAGTAGTAGTTTCCGAACTTTATTTTTTTGACTTCGTTATATTTCATTATTGAAATAAAATAAATTTGATTGGAGGTTAAATATGAAAAAGGGAACAAGTCCAAAGGTAGCAAAAGCGGCAGCGAAAGTTTTAGATAATCCGTCATCTGGGAAAAATTCCAAAAAGGCAGCGGGAAGCGCGTTAACGCAAAGTAAAGCACCTAAAGAACGAACATCTGCGCCAGCGGCAAAAGCGGCTTCTCAAGTTTTACGTGACGGTCGAACCAGTAAGGCTTCAAAAAGTGCGGCGGGCAGCGCATTAGCACAAAGAAAGAAATAGGGATTAATTACTGTAATTTTAATTGCTTGGAAAAGGCTTTTTCTTTACTGCCATAATTCGGGGTTTGAGTGTGGCAGCGATGGCAGAGCGTTATGCAATTTCGAGAGTCAAATCGCATTTCAGGAAAACTGTTGAATGAATACAGGTGATGCACTTCGAGATTATGTTCCGAATGACACCAGATGCATTGAAAGTTATCCCTTTTGAGAACGGTAATTCTAAGCTGCCGGTATTCGGGCGACTCTCTAATCTCCCGACTGCTCGGTTCGTGATCATCGTAAACCGGCTGTCTGCGGCGTGTGAATCGCCAGTAAAGATAACCAACTGGAGCGGTGAAAAATGTTGAGAAAAGTATTGCGTCCATAATCATTGGCTTAAAAGTGCTGGCGTGAAAGATACCACTTCACATTAACGGCTTTGGCTCTACCGCCTGACCAGCACATTCAAACTAACGATTCGATTGGATTTTCATTTGCTTCATCATATGGATAATTGTCGAGAGAATACGGAGCTTGATAACCGAGGCTTAACTGATTAAAGTGCGTTCCGATCTCGAAGAAACATTCTTTCTGCGCGTAACAGATGCGGACTTTGTGGGTCTTGCACATCACTATATTCTTGAATACCCTTTTGCCGGCTTCATCAAATACATTTCTGCCCTGCTCATCTTTTTTCGGCACGGGATACCAAACTATCGCGCATTTTTTCTGCGGATGATGAAAGCAGGAAGAATCTAACTCGTCTTGGTTTGGCTGGCGTGATGATGACAAAACAGTATCGTTACTCGTAACTGCATTATACACTGGAAGTTAATAATCTTAAATCGGTTCGTAGGAAAATAAATAAGGGAAGCCCCTATTGGAACTCCCCCTATCTACTTGTTCAAGTTATTCAAGGTTAACTTGGGAACATCTATCTATCGGTTAGTTTGTCGTCAGGATTCGTGTGTTCGGCTACTTCGTGACCGGCAACTCCGCCAGCAATTCCGCCAACAACGCCGCCGACCGCCGTTCCGACAACCGGAACTACCGAGCCGACTGCTGCGCCTGCAACTGCTCCGCCGGCGATACCAACGCCAGTTCCAAATACATGCGAACCGCCGTTTTTGCTGAACTCATCATGGAAGTATTGCGCGTCCTCATCATTTCGCGCATTCACGCCCATATAAACACCGCCGTTTTTAATTCCCGATTCATACTCGGCAGCATGTTCTTCAGGGATGCCGGAACCCACTAACGCTCCGATTAAGCCGCCCGTCAATCCGCCTGCTCCCGCGCCAGCCAAAGCCGCCGCAATCGGTCCGGCGATAACTAATCCGAGTCCCGGAATTAAAACGCTTGTTCCGATGGCTGCGATGCCGGCAATGATCGCACCGAGCGTTCCACCGATGGCTGAACCAGTTCCCGCGCCTTCAAGGGCTTTACTGCCGAGTTCGGTTGCGACTGTTCCTTCGCCGAAATGTTTGTTGCGAGTTTCATCGGACATCAATAAATTGACATCATCTTTAGTATAACCGCGGCTTTCCAATGCTGAGTAAGCTCGTTCCGTGCTTGCTCTATCGTTAAAAAGTCCTGATACCGTGCGTCCTGTTGTTTCACTCATAATTTTTATCTCCTTTTTTTGCTGTCGCTAATGTTTTTTATGCAAATTCCGATTTATTTGAACTGCATTAACTTCGGACATAAAAACATTATTGATTTGGTAGAGTGCAAGGTATGTGCCATATCTTAATCGCCGTTTTTATTTACTTGGATATACTCCGCCCCTTTCTCTGCTAATACCTATACAGAATTAATTGGAAGCTATGTATCAGTTAATCTCAAGCTGCTCTGTTCAGCCTGTTTCATTCTGTGGGGCGGTTATCATTCGTTCCACGCTGCCGGTAAGCGTAAACTCCTTATTGATCAGACAAGGCACTTAAGCCAGCAGCGCAGAGGGAACGATACACAGAATGTTGTAGTATTTGCTATTTATCGCCGGCAAACGCTAACTGCGGCGTGTAACTGAATTGTAGACAGTAAATCAAAAACCCCGTCCACCCGACTAAAGGAGAAACGAGGCTATGATTAGTCGGGTGTTTTGGTCGTTTGTTCTCTACTGTCTGAATCATAGAAGAGAATTAAAAACGCCGCAATCGTTTTTGGTGGATAAGTCTATTTGTCGCCTTGTTTAAGAGATAAAAAACGGCGGAAAATCGCTTGTAAAAACATACCAGTTTGTTATGCTTAACTTATCAATCAGTAACCAAAACCAAATGCCCGACAATAGAAAGCACGTTATTGTTGAGCCGGAAACTCACGAAAAGTTTATGCAGTTTACGGTCGAGAACCGCAAAACCCAAGATGCCGGACTTAACTACCTGCTCAGATTTCACCAGTCAGTCAAAAAGGCTGATAAAAAACTCTACGAACAACTAAATTTTAATCTCAATTAAATGGAAGTTTCAGAACGCTTTATTAAACTCTCATCGCGTTTGCCGTTCGATAAGGACATTGCACTCGGCGACGACATCACGCTGATTATCGAGGGCAAATCTTTTATTGCAAATTGTGTGAAAATTGATCATCTCGATCAACAAGATGGTTCAATGAATATCGTTTATAATCTCAAATTTTTAGCAGAATAGTTATGCCTAAATCCAATATTTATTACATTTGGAAAGGTATGAGAAATCGTTGTAATAATCCTAATAATCAAAACTATAAAGATTATGGAGGACGAGGAATTAAGGTCTGCAAACAATGGGACAGTTTTCAAAACTTTCAAAAAGATATGTCATCAACATATAAGAAAGGTTTAACACTGGATCGGATTAATAACAATAAAGGTTATTATCCCAAAAATTGCAGATGGGCGGATAGAAAAATGCAAGGTAATAATCGCCGGTCTAACATCTTACTAACTCATAACGGCATAACTAAAAACGCTACCCAAAGGAGTAAAATAGTTGGAATAAAAGCAGACACAATTATAAAACGATTTCACAGATTTAACTGGACACACGAACAAATTTTAACCACACCCTTAATTAAAAAATATGACAAATTCATTCCTACCAAATTCTTATAAAATACCGGATTCAAAAAGTGGATATTTCAAGTTCAAAGATGGTTCTAACCGCTTTCGCATATTAACTCCGGCTATAACAGGATGGTCGTATTGGAACAAAGACAATAAGCCGGTGCGCCAGCGCGAAGAATTCAAGACAATCCCTCTAGATATTAAATTGAAAGACGACGGCACATATTCCCAAATCAAACATTTCTGGGCATTTCTTGTTTGGAATTACGACCTGAAAATGGTGCAGATTTTGGAAATCACGCAAGGCACAATTCAGCGCGGATTAAAGATCAAGATTGATAACCGTGAAGGCAAGGCGACTGAAAATGACTTCATCATTTCCCGATCCGGTCAGGGCTTTGACACCGAATACGACATTGATGTTGCCGAAGCCTCGCCGGTGCCGAATGACGCGGTGATGGCTTTGAAGGCAAAGAAAATCAACCTCGAAGCATTGTTTGACGGTGCTGATCCATTCTCTAGCAATGGCGTATCTTCTCAAACCTCGCCAGACGCTCAAAACAGCTCGTCCGGCTTCCAGAAGTTCGCAGACGCAGCAAATAACCTGCCCGGAGCGAATCAGCCAGTAGCGGACGATATACAGGAAATGGCGGATCAAATGCAGAGTGATGAAGGTAATCCATTGTTCGATGAAAATTAAACAATGGTGGTGGTTGCTTCTCGGCAAATCAACCTGCTGCGGTGCTGAACTGAATGTTTGGGATTGGAAGCGGGCAGTATGTTCCAGTTGTGGGAAGAGAGATTGAAGAAATAAAACCGCCTTTCAAGGCGGTTTTATAATGAAACAGTATTCATACAGAATTTAAAATTATCGCACCACCAGAAATAAAACCTTTTAAGTTATTGATTTTACTTTTTCTTCTGCTTTTTTGTGTCCTTGATTCGCAGCTTTATGTAACCAAATAAGAGCGTTTCTTTTATTTTTGTTTAGAATAGCTCCTTCGAGATATTCCAATCCTAAATTATACTGTGATTTTGAATCACCAGATTGGGCAGATTTACGAAGCCATTTTACTCCCTGTCTCTCATCCTTTTCTGTCCCGATACCATTGAGATAAGCAACAGCTAGGTTACACTGCGACCAAACATCTCCCGCCTCAGCCGCTTTTTTATAAAGAAGAAAAGCCTGTTGTATATTTTTTTTAACCCCTTTTCCTTTTTCGTATAATAACGCTAAGTTAGCGGTTGCTTCTAAATGATTTGCCTCTGATGCTCTTTTATACCATTTGAAAGCAGAAGAAGCATTTTTCTCTGTTCCTAAGCCTAGTTCATAACAATAACCGACGAGATTTTGACAATGAATGTCTCCCTTATTTGCAGCATCCAAAAGAAAAGGAAACGCTTTTTTGTAATTCTTCCTTACAGAATCACCGTAGAAATATTTTTGTCCGATTTCGTTGGAAATAATTTCTTTATTATTTTTTAACATATTGTTTTTTACCTCTTTTTTTTAGGTCGCCAAACCTTATCCCATTTTTGTCTATCTTTCGTGGTTGGTCTTCCTGACCTAGGTTTTGTATGTTTATCGTGTCTTGCCTTACTTTTATTTTTCGTATGTTCTCTCGGTTTAGGTTCATTATTTTTATCACTGTTATCCTCATTAGATAGAGTTGGAGACTCTGTATCATTGTTAGTGGTTGGCTGATTATCAGCAGGATTTGGGTTGGCTGACGTATCAATATCAGGATTTCCGTATATCTTCGTTATCTCTTCAGGTGTCATTCTTCGACACCCTCCGTTCCCATCGGAAATTTCTCTATAACCAGAACATGCAATGGTAGTTCCCATAGCATGAATTAAAAATGGGACTGAAATCAAACGAGGTATGATTGATGGAGCTTCCTTAACTAATGGAGTGGGATCAGGAATTTGTTTAGGGAATCTAATTGTCCATTCAATTACATATGTTGTTCTTTTTGGAATTTCGTAAACTACCGCTCCAACAACGGAAATAAAAACTCTTATCGGATTTGTATCATCTTGAATGTCTGTTATTTTACCGTTCTCATCATAATTACAAATTTTTCCGTCAGGACAATTATCATTATCATCTTTCCTCATTCCAGTAGAATCGGTAAAATTTAATGGATTATTTCCAACGTAAGAATATCTATTCCAACTTTGAGGATCATTAACCACTGCTGAAGCCATTAAAGGATCAGATGAATTAAACTTTCCAAGTTTATAATTATAATATCTGGCTTCAGCAAAATCTTCTTCTATTTCATCATCACGTTCATATCCCGTAAATTTCTGTCTGACTGCATCGCTGCTGTAACCCGTCCGCGCCATGTTGCCGCCGATGACAGCAATCTCCTCGCCAAACGGCTGATAATCGTGTCTCGCCGTTACTGCGCCGTTCGCGTCCGTGTTGATGCGCGGACTGCCCAAATGATCCGATGTCAAATAACTGACCTGTGCCGCTGATTGAGATGCAACCGTCGTCGCATACTCCGCCACCATTTTCCCTGATGCGTCATACACGAAGATCGTTGTTTCCGTGCCGGCTACTTTCTTGACGCGCTTGCCGTCGCCATCATAAAAGTATTGTCCGATAGAAACATTGCTCGCGTTCTTGACCTCAATCTGCTTGTTCTCCGCGTCGTAGATGAATGTCCGCCCGTCTGCGTCCTTTGTCGTGTTGCCCGCCGAATCTAATAAATAATCATTCGTGCCGTCCTGATTTTGGTTGATGCGGTTCGAGGCGGCAAACGTTGGATTCACTTTCTTCTTGTCGCAGATGCCGTTCGGATTATAAGTCGAAGTCTGGCAGTTTCTCGTCAAAGTCGTCGTCAGATAGTTGTTGCTACTAATGCTGCCTTCGTCAAAGCTGCGATTGCCGTAGCGGTCGTAAGTAAAGGTCTGTTTCCAGCCGGTCTGCGAGGAAATCGTTTCGGTCGCGTCTTTTAACCGATTTAATTCGTCGTAATTATAAGTCTGCGTCGCCGTAAACGCCGCATAAGTAGTGCTTCCCCGTGTTTCTGCCGGCGTGGTGATCGTCTGCGTCAAGACATTGCCGTTGTTCTGCGTCGTGCCGTAGGTAAAGGCGAGATTCAACTTGTCCGCCGCGCCCTGCGTAGTGCCGAGATTGATGTTGGTCGGCTGCAATCGGGAATTGAATGCAGTTGATTCCCAGCGTCCGTTGCCGAGTTGCATTGACGAGACCGCGCCCGCCGCCGTGTAAGTAAAACTCTTGGCATAATTCCAATAACCGGCATTACTGTTCTTCTTCGACTGCACGAGCGATAAATCGCCGTCCGTGTCCAGCACATTTTTCACGACTCTGCCTGACGGATATTTTTGTTCGATGAGCGCGCCGCCGAGATTGTAGGTGTAGGTCATCGGATTTGTATTGTCTCCGTAAACCACGCCATCGGTTGTCTGTCGGCTTTGCGTGACTCTGCCGAGTGTATCAAAAGCGACGTATTCGGTTGTCGAAGTATTATTCGCAACTTTCGTCAGAACTCCCTTTCGTGAAGTTATCGTCGCATTTTCATAAGTGTAAGTTACATCCGGTGTCGTGTCCGAATAATCCCTCAAGGTGACGCGATTCAACGCATCATAAGTATAAGTAGTCGTGATCGTGTTGGCATCAATCTTAGTCGCCAGATTGCCGTTGTTATCATAGGTGTAATTGATCGTTCCCGATTCGGGATTCGTCGCGCTTTTTAATCTCGACAGCGAATCATAAACGAATGTTCTGGTCTGAACGCCTTGCGAAACGGTCTTTAAGTTCCCCAGCGCGTCGTAACTGTAATTGGTGGATTGGACGGGCGAACCGCTGACATCGAGCTGTCCCTGCGCGTTTGGCTCATCCACTCTGATTAATTGTCCGAGCGCGTTGACTACCGAACGTCGTAGCTTGCCGGCTTGATCGGTCACAGTCGTCGCGTTTGTCGCATAAGCGGTCGTCACGCTGCCCGTCCAGTTCGAGTTCGTTAGCGTAATCGGCGGCGCGGTGGTTCCCGAAAACGTCGCCGCTTCTATTCCGCGTCCTAAAATGTCGCTTTTTACTCGCGTCCAGCCGTCCGTCGCGGCTGCCGCGCTGCGGTGCGGATTCGAGGTCATTACCGTTCGGTCGAGCGGTGTGTTGTAAATCGTTTCTGAAGAAATCGTGTAAGCATTCGCGCCGTTCTCGTTTCTCTCGGTCAAAACGGTTCTGCCCAACTGGTCGCGGCTTTCTCTGGCTTTGCTGACCGCATCGTTTTCCGCGTTGACATCCGCTTCGACTCTGGTTTTGCGGGCGGCATCTTCATAATAAGTTTTTGAAGTCAGCCGCTGATTCGTGCCGTTGATGCTGACATACGGGCTGTAAGTCGTTCCGGGTCTGCCGAACGGATCAACCGCGCCGAGCAGCAGATTCGTGTAATCAACTGAGGATGTATTGCCGTTAATATCGGTCGTCGTTAAAACCGCGCCGGTCGAAAAGTCATAGGTCATCGTCGCAATCTGCTGTCCGCTGCCGTTCTGCGGATCAACGATTGTTTTGGTTGGCAGCGCGTGCGTCAAATCTTCGTAAAAGATTTGCGTCGTGTAGCCCTTCGGATCGGTTTTCGTGATGACGTTGCCGTAGGTGTCGTAGGTCATACTTGAGTTGAGCCAAGTACTGTTGGTATCGTTCCAGACGCTCGCCTGCGTCAAATTGCCTTTGGTCGGAGCCGTGCCGTAAGTCTGGCTGTCGTAACTCATTCGCGTAATGCTCGCGCCGACGCTCGTTTCCTGCACCGCTCCTAGAATAATTGTCGAAGTGCCGACCGTGCGCTTTTGATAAGCGTTTGTCGAGGAGGCGTTCGCCGCCTGATTGTAAAAGCTCGTATTAACGGTTCGTAAGGCGGTCGCGCCTGCCGGAACGCCGGTCGGCAGCGCGTATGAATCGCTGGAAAAAGTAACTGCGCTCGGATCGAACCAATCGTATTCGACGGTCTGCGTCAACTCGCCGTTATAATCGTATTGAAACTTTTTGGCGGTCATTTTCAGCCGGTTGCCGCTGTCGTCGAGCAGGCTGGTGTATTCCGTATCAACGACCGGATTAAAAGTTACTTTATCGCCCGAAGCGAACGCCGTTAGATTCGCGCCGCCGAGCAGCGTCCAGTGCCGCTCGGTCATAATTTTTCCCGATTGAAAAGTCCGGTAAGTCAATCCGCCGAGTCCGTCCGTTCCGCCCTGCGCGGTTCTGAGCGGATCGGTCGGATAAAACGCTTCGCTGTAGGAAGAGCCGTCCGGGCTGGTCATCGCCGCTTGATTATCTAGAGAGCTAAAAGGCGTGTCGTATGTCCATACGTCGGTTACACCGTCATGAACGGCTTCCTTTTTCGTGATGCCGTTTTTGATCGCGTTATCGCTGTTTAAATAAAATCCGGTCAGGTTGAACGTGTCGTGAACGTAGGTATATTTCAACTGCAATCCGGTCGGTGTCGTGATCCGGCTGACCTCGCCGAGTCCCGACACATTTCTGGTGTAGGAAGCGGGCGGCGGATTCGTCGCGCTGCATTGAAATCTGACGTTGTTGCTCGTCACTTGAGTGCTGGTGTCCGAGTTGTAGTCGAACGAATACTGCTGCGGTGCGACGCTCTGCTCGGTCGCCGGAAGAATAATTTCGCGGATGACGCTTAGCGCGCCGGCGTTGATTAACCGTTGCTTAGAACACTCGGCTCCATTGACCTGCGCGGTCGGATTCCAGTCTTTCGTCGTGTAAAGAATGCCCTGCGGAGTCGTTGTTCCCCAAACCGCCCACACCGTCTGCCACACTCCGCCGACGGTTTGATACTCCACCTTCGTCGCCGGACTGCTGTTGTAAGTTGCCGCCGACCATTTTATTTCACGCCCGGTCTGCTCGTCCTTAATAAAATTTTCCGAATTTCCGCCGACCGTCCGAGTGCCGTTGAGAATCGTATTGCCGTTTGTATCTTTAATACGCTGCCCGCCGGTTGCCGGCGAAATCTGCGTTCCGTCTTTCAAATAAATCGTGTAGCTTCCCGAAGGATCGTAAGTCGCCGTCACATATGTTCCGTCAACCGTGTAAAGGCGAATCGGCGAACCGAACGGAACCGCGTTTGTTCCCTGATAACGGTAATAATTGTAAAGATGCTGGCGGTTTCCGGTATAAGTCGGAAAATATCCGTCAATTCGCATTTCGTGTTCCGAGCCGTCCGGCATTTTGAGAATCGGCTTGAAGAATCGTCCCGCCATCAGATAAAACTCGCTGTCGTAGCACGTCGTGCTGTCAGGATCGAGATAATCAAAATCGGCGCGGGCATCCCGGAATTCGATTTCATATTGCCCGCCGATGCGCCAGCCGCCGTTGTCCGCCGGGAGGACGACTTCGGTCGTGTACAAAGCATCGCAGCCGCTGTTTTGGAGATGCCCGCGCGCTTCGTTTCGATAAGCGTTCCATAAGCTGCTGTTGTAATAAGCGGTCAGAGAATAGGAGAGTTTTCCGCCTGCTACCGGCGGCAAGGAAGCCAGCGGAATTTGCAGAGAGACATTGCCGTTCTGCAAATTGATGTTGTCAATTCCCGACGTGGTTTCCGTCCCTTTGCCGCCCGTGCCACGGTCGGGTCGCCCTGTCAAATCCTGCGCTTGTATTGACGGCGCAATAATTCCCGATATTAAAATCAATAAATATCCGCTTAGAATCGTTCTTCCGGTTAAGGTCAATATGCCGCCATTCAAGATATTTTTTCTCATAACTCTATTTAATTTTTGTTAAAAGAAGCAGTTAAATTTCTGAAGTCTATTTCGCCGAAATCATTTTAATTTTTACCTTCTGTAAAAAGCGGGAACGGGTTTGTCATACATCTGTCCCCACGCCACCTGCCGCAGTCCGCCGTTAGTAGAGAGCGACGCGCTCTGCCGAATTGACCAGTTGCCCGTGCCGCCGTCCCACACCGCGATGTCCACTTTCCCGTCGCCGTCGTAGTCGTTCGGCACATTCTCGCTGCCCGTGTAATTCCAAGTGATAGTTGCCAGCGTGTTGGTCGAGCTTTGCATAATCTTCCAGGTGCTGCCGTTTCTGACTGCCGCATCCGCTTTGCCGTCGCCGTCATAATCCGCCGGAACGGGCGTGTCGCCCGATGAGCCGCAGGCGATGCCGCCGTAGGTCTGGTAATTGCCGCTGCTCTTGGCGAAGTAGAACGTCGCGTCCGCGTCTCGCCACACGCCCAAGTCGGCTTTCCCGTCGCCGTCGAAATCCGCCGAAGTCGCTTTATCGCCGCTCAACCCGAACTGATAGCCAGTGTAATTGCCGGTCGAGCTGAACTGAATGAAAAAGGTGAGTTGCCCGTTAGACGGATAATTCGGGCGTGTGATTGCCGCGTCGGTTTTCCCGTCGCCGTCGTAATCGGCTGCCGCCGGCTCATCGCCGTTTTGTCCGAAGCTGTATGAAAGAAAAGTGTTGTCGCTGCTTCTCTGCACATACCACGCTCCGGCTGTCGGACGAAACACCGAGAAGTCGGTTTTGCCGTCGCCATCGTAGTCGCCGGGAACGGCTCTATCGGTTGAACTACCCCACTGGACGCTGGTCGCTTGCGAGCCTTGCCCGCCCATCACATACCAATAGCCGGTCGAAGGTCGCCAGACTGCCAAATCATACGGCGGCGAAGCCGAGGCGTTCGCGTCTTCGACGGCGAGCATTCTTGATCCGGCGTATAAATATTCTTTCGATAATTGCGGCGTGGAAGTCGGCAGCGGCGGCTCGACCAATGCGTTGCCGGCAGAATTGTTCAGCGCGGGTCGTCCGAACCAGCCGGTCTTTTTGCCGGTCAGCGGATCGGTCTGCGGCAGCCAGCCGTTGCGCGCCATCGCGCCGAGGGCAATGAAACTCAAGAGCAAGAAAGCGGCAGAGGCGACGATGATTTTTCGTCGCTTGTCAGGGGCAAGTGTGAACATACGGACACGCTCCTTATTGT
>CAXTMQ010000114.1:0-13218 GCA_964245305.1 uncultured Pyrinomonadaceae bacterium | reverse complement strand
TATCTGCGAAACTGCAAAGCCGCCGTTATTTACGAAGGAACGCGCGACATTCACACGCTGATGCAGGCGGATTGGGCTTTGGGATTGAAAAAAGAACCGAAGGCGCGGGTCACGCTCCCGGCTTATCAATCGTCGGACGCGAAGGAAGCGAAAGCGTAAAATATCAAAAACTGAAAATAAAAGGCGGCTTGAGCGAGAAAATTCAAGCCGCCTTTTATTTTTGATTAAAAACAAAAAACTATTGTTTTTTGATGCTTTTGAAGAACTGCTCGACCTGCGATGAATATTTTTCCATACTTGCTTTTTCACCGTAGAAGTTTGCTAAAACCAGCTTTTTGGGAGCCTTGATAATGGTTAAATTCCAAACAACATCTTCGCCTTCATTTTTTGCCGTTCCTTCCAACTGAGTGCCTTCCATTCCATTCACGTCAACCTTCGAACCTTTATCCGTAACTTTTACGTCTTTCAGATAATCGTCAACTTCTCCGGCGGCATCTGTTATAGCTTTGTTATAATCGCCGTCTTTCGGAACAGTGAAACGGATGTCAACGCCTTCGTCTTCGCTCTGAACAATCGTGTCTTCGCCGTCTTTGCTGAATTTAAAGCCTTTCGGAACAGTCATCTGAATTCCGGCTTCGTCAGTTTTCAAAACGTCGCCCGTCATCGCCGTCGAATTCGAGTTTGAATTCGTATTTGCATTTGTCGTATTCGATATTGCATTGCTGATCGTGTTGACGGCGTTGCCCGTCGAATTCGCCATCGTGTTGACGGTATTGCCGGTTTTCTTGGCGACATTCGCCGTTCCCGCGCCGCTGCAAGCCGCAAACATTAACGAAGTGGTAACCAAAGTTAAAATAACTTTTAGTTTTATAATCTTAAAATTTTTTGATTTTCTAAAGTTTGTTAAGACATATTCGGGCGAATTAACATTACACCCAAATAAACCGTGATACTAAACGCAAACAACAAAACTGTAAAGTTTAAAGGTTAATGAAACAAACGGTAAAGCAGAAAAGCAATCCGCTATTTTGCCTCGTTCGCCGGCGCGTTTGTTTTCGGAATATCCTGCAAAGCCAGACTCTCTTTCGGTGAAGCGAACTTCCATTCGCCGTTTTCTTTGACGAATTTGTTCGGTGTCCAATTACCGAGACTGCCGCCTTTGATTTCGGCGACGGCAGAATCGCCTTCGATTTTTTCATTGCGGATTTCGCGTTTTTCGTTCAAAGGTTCTTCGGCTTCGAGCAAGTATGCGAGCAGAGATTTCTTTTCGGATTTCGCTTCATCCTCAAAATATTTTACCGCCGACTGCGAAAGAAATCGTTTCACGCCCGCTTCGTCTTTTTTGTTTAAGGCTTCGTAATAAGCGTTCAAAACCGGCGCGAGCGTCGGCGCGTTGTTGTTCATCGGCGCATCGGGCGTGCGCGTCGTGGCTAAAGGATTATTCGCGTTTGCATTCGCGTTCGGCGAATTTGTATTCGCAGATTTGGCGTTCGCCGGTTGGTTCGCGTTTTCAGAATTGCCGCCGCAACTGATGATAAAAATCGCTGAAAATAAAATTAAAAAATATCGCATTTGTTTCGCTCCAAAAAATTTCAGATATATTAAAATTAACGAGTATAAAACATTCGACCGAGATGAACAAAACTTACCGAATCGAACGACGGCGCGTTTTTTTGCTGGAAAATCTGCCCGCGCCTTTAACGCGCGCCAGCCGTCATCTGCAAATCTTCGACAATTACATTGAGAACACGCGCCTGCGCCTGCGTTCGATTCGCGCGCCGGAAACAAAAATGTGGCAATGGATTTTGCAGCAGCGCGAACCGCTCGAAAATTTATCCGAATGGAAAATTACGGAAATGAATTTAAACGAAATCGAGCATCAACAATTTGAAATTTTCGAGGGCAGGGAAGTCAAAAAAAACGAGCGCGTCGAAACCAACGAAATTCGTAAAAACCGTTATTTTTACGAATTTAACAACAAACAAATCGAAATAGATTTATTTTTAGGCGAGCTTTGGGGCTTGGTTCTGGGAAGGGTTTTTTTCGACGCTTCGGAGGAATTAAATTTTTTTTCGCCGCCGTCGTTCGCCGTCGCTGAAGTTACAAGCGACGAATTTTTTATCGGCGCAAATCTGCTCGACAAACGCTTCGCCGATGTGCAAACGCGGTTTAGTGAAAAACTAAAAACTAAAAACCGAAAATAATTTTTCACTCTTCGTTTTTAGTTTTTCACTCAATCAAACTCCGGCAGTTAAGTCTTCAAAATCTTCGATGCTCGGCAGTTCTGATAAATCTTTCAAACCGAATTGAATCAAAAAATCCTTCGACGTGCCGTATTGCATCGGTCGTCCGACGGTTTCCTTTCTGCCTTTGGCGACGATGAGTTTTTTGTCGAGCAAAGTTTTGATCGCCGAAGCCGACTGCACGCCGCGAATTTCTAAAATTTCAGGAACGGTCGCCGGTTGTTTATAGGCGATAACGGCGAGCGTTTCGAGCGCGGCGAGCGATAATTTCGCGTTCGGTCGCGTTTTTAAAAAACGACGAACTTCGTCGTGAAATTCCGTGCGCGTCGAGATTTGCCAACCGCCCGCGATTTCGCGGATTTGCAAACCGCTGTTTCGCTGTTCGTATTCGCTCTGTAATTCTTCGACTGCCGCCTGAATAGTTTCTTTATCTTCTTCCAAAACTTCCGCCAAAAGTTTAGCGGTGATCGGTTCGTCGGCGACGAAAATCAGAGCCTCGACAATCGAAACGATTTCGGCGATGCCGCGCGATTGTTTTTCTTCGATTTCCAATTCCATTTTTAGACTTTTTTCAAAATAATTTCGCCGAAAGTCGCGCTCTGCGTTAATTTGACGCTTTCGATTCTGACGATTTCGAGAACGGCGATGAACGCCGTGACGAGTTCGCGGCGCGTGTGCATTTCCTCGAAAAATTTCAGCAGATTTAATTCTTTCACCGCGAAAATTCGTTTTTTCAAATTTTTAATCATCTCCGTCAAACTGATTTCTTCGCGGTGAATTTCCATCTGAACTTCTTCTTTATGACGCGCGAGAATTTTTTGAAACACATTCAGTAAATCAAAAACCGTCGCGCTCGTTTCGGCGTTATTTTCATCCGATTCGATTGCGCCGCGCCGGAAAACCGCCTGCTCAATCGTATTTTTTTCGTAAAGCATTTCCGCCGCGTTTTTGAATTTTTGATGTTCGAGCAGACGGTCAACCAATTCTTGTCGCGGGTCTTCAAATTCTTCTTCCGCCGCGTCGTTCGTGATTTCGCGCGGCAGAAGCATCTTCGATTTGATTTCAATCAAAGTCGCCGCCATCACCAGAAAATCAGCCGCGAGCGCAATGTCGAGCGATTTCATCAGGCGAATATATTTCAGGTATTCGTCGGTGATTCTGGCAATCGGAATGTCGAAAATATTCGCCTGTTCCTGCTTGATGAGAAAAAGCAAAAGGTCGAGCGGACCGGAAAATTCGCCCAAATTTAATTTTATATCTTCGCGCGGTTCGGCGACGATGCGCGGTTCGACCGTTTCAAAATCAAATGTTAATTGTTCGACTTGCGCTTGTTCCATCGGATGTTTTGAGTGGTTCGGAAAATATTTTTTATCGCTTATTCTCGCGCAGATAAACGATATAATCAATCTTCGGCGGCGCGATATTTTCTTCGCGCAGTTGAACAATAATATTGCCGCGATGAATCGAAGAATGAAAAAGAACATGCGTTAAAAGCTCGCGGAATGTGTTCGTGTAAGCAACGCCTTCACTCGTTTTGTATTCGGCGGCTTGCCCGAGTCCTTCGTCGTCAAACCGCTGTAGTAATCGTTCAAATTTTCGATTATTTTCCCGCGCTAAATCGGCGCATTCCGTTAAAGTCAATTTCTGCCAGAAATCAAATCCCGTCGAATCTTTGCCGTAAAGTCGCTCGTAATATTCGGTTTCGGTGATGAGCAGATGCGCCAAGATTTGCCGCGCCCGTTCGCTCTCGTTAAATTTCAGCGCGACGATAATTTGGCGATTCGCCCACTCATTGTATTCAAAAATTTCGCGCAAATGTTCGACGATTTCCATCAGTTCAAATTATTCAAAGCGCGTGACTTCGCAGGTCTTCAAGACTGACAACTTTCAACGCCGATTCGTGACAAGATTCTAAAACAATCTGCGGCGCAACTCCGTTTTCCAGAGCCTCGCGCCAGCGCAGAACGCACAAACACCATTTGTCGCCGTCAACCAAACCCGGAAAAGCGAATTCCGGTCGCGGCGTGGACAAATCATTGCCGACGGCTTTTGAAAATTCTAAAAAATCACCGGTAACTCTGACACAAACCGTGTGTCTGCCCGTGTCGTCCGCGCCCGTTCGGCAAAACCCGTCGCGGTAAAATCCCGTCAAGGGCTTCAAACAGCAGCATTTTAATTCGCCGCCCAAAACATTTTTCGGTTTCGGACGATGCCCGTTCCCATTGCCGTTTCCGTTTGTATAGCTCATAATTTATTTTCGTCCTTGATCAATTCAATCGCTTTCTCAACCGGTCTGGCTAAAACCGCTCTGTCACCGACTTCGACAATCGGACGCTGTAGAATTGACGGATTCTCGATAATCAATCGTATCAACTCGTCTTCGTCAATAACTTCCGCAATCTTCAAATCTTTATAAACCGGTTCGTTTTTTCGCACAACATCGAACGCCGAAAGATTCGCTTTTCCGAGCAGTTTGCTTAACTTTTCTTCGGTCAAAGGCTCGATAAAATAATTCACTTCCGTATAATCAACGCCGTTTTCTTCAAACAATTTATTCAGATTCCGGCAAGTCGTGCAGGTCGGTTTTTCATAAACCGTGATTTTCTCTGACATAGATTTTTAGACGAAAGCCGGTTCGGAAATTTCTATTTCGACGTGCGCGAGAATGTCTTCGCTGGAAATTTCGTCGGTTTTCTCGATGTAGTAATTCAAACTTTTCGGCGCGGGAATCGCTTCACCGTTTTCCCGCATTCCTTCAAAATGAAACTCCAACGCTTCGCGCATATTTTCCAAAGTCTCTTCGATTGATTTGCCTGTCGCCGCACAGCCCGTCACGTCCGGCGAATAAGCCGAATAATTGTTCGCGCCTTTTTCGATAATGATTAAAAATTTCATTTCCTTATTTTAATCCTGCCTGTTTCAAAATGCTATTTGCAGTCTTCGGATGAAGCTTATCGCGCTCGTGTCCGGCAATCGTGACCGTTCCGTTTTTGATCGGATGTTTGAATTGCCGGTGACCGCCCTTAGTTCGATTTAAAAGCCAACCGTCATTTTCAATAATTTTAATAATTTCGCGGACTTTCATACCATATCGCCGAGCCGCGTTTCGATTAAATTTTCCGATTCTTCCAATGAAAAAACTCTCGATTTAGTCACGAATCTCAGCCCGAGCGGAATTTCCAGCGAAAACGACGCGCCGCGTCCGGGCGTAACGTCAATCGTCAATTCCGTGTGTTTCCAAAATTCAAACTGATCTTTCGCCATCCAAAAATCGCAGCCGTCAATCGCTCCGAGCCAAACGTCTGCCGCCCCAACCAGAAAATCGCCGTCCGCGTAACACATCGGCGAAGAACCGTCGCAGCAGCCGCCCGATTGATGAAACATCAACGCGCCGTGTTTGGCGCGAAGCTCGGCGATAACTTTTTTCGCTTCGTCGGTAATCTTTACTCGCGGAATGTTTTTCATAACGATTTGAAAATTATGACCAACAGCGCGATAAGAATCGGCACACCGATAATTAAACCTAAAAAAATATAAATGACTTTGCTTGCAGAAGTTGCTCCGATTTGTTTTTGCGCTTCGGCAGGCGCGAGATGCAGTAGACTCGCGTTCGGACATTTTTCCTTCAAACCGTTTAAAAACATCGCAAAAGATTGATCCCGACTGTTAACGAAAACTCTTTTCACCTTTGTTTTTTCACCTTCACGATATGAAAAGATAAATTCGGAATCATACGACCTATCGCCTTCGGATGTATAGCTGACAAGATTTTGGGACGCAATCGTCGGAACTAAACAAAAATTCTTCAAATCCGAAAACGCGATGTCGATAACCCGGAGTTTATCGAGCGCGCCTTTTCCCTGCGTTCGGGCAATCAATCGTCCGTCGGTCAAAGTCAAATCCACAGTCGCGGTCGCGTGGTCTAAAAAATATCTGATAGGCTCTTGCATCTTTTTCCTTTAGTTCACCTTTAATCGCACCGTATTCGGCGCGAAGCTGTTCGATTACTTTTTTGCGGCAGCAGTTATTTTTAGTATTTACGCGGATGAACGCAAATCACAAAAAATCAGCGTTCATCCGCATTCATCTGCGGTTAATCGTTTCCTAGAAAAATCCCATCGCTTTTTTGTCATAAGAGATGAGCATATTTTTGTTGTTGCGGTAATGGTCGAGCATCATTTTATGGTTCTCGCGTCCGAAGCCGGATTTTTTGTAGCCGCCGAACGGGGCATGTGCCGGGTAATTGTGATAGCAGTTGACCCAGACGCGACCGGCTTTGATGGCGCGCGGAACTTGGTAAAGCTGGTGCGCGTCGCGCGTCCACACGCCCGCGCCAAGACCGTAAAGCGTGTCGTTGGCGATTTCGATGGCTTCCGCTTCGTCTTTAAAGGTCGTGATTGATGTCACGGGACCGAAAATTTCTTCCTGAAAAACGCGCATTTTGTTGCTGCCTTTGAGCAGCGTCGGCTGGACGTAAAAGCCCTCTTCCACGCCTTCGTTTTTCTGCGCTTCGCCGCCGGTTAAAACTTCCGCGCCTTCGTCTTTGCCGATTTGAATATAGTTCATAATCTTTTCAAATTGGTCTTGACTCGCCTGCGCGCCGATCATCGTTTCGGGGTCGAGCGGATGTCCCATTTTGATTTTTTTCGTGCGTTCGACGACGCGCTCGATAAACTTGTCGGCAATTGATTCCTGCACTAAAATGCGCGACGGGCAAGTGCAGACTTCGCCTTGATTGAGCGCGAAAAGTGCCGCGCCTTCGAGACATTTATTAAAAAATTCGTCGTCGGCATCCATCACGCTTTCAAAGAAAATGTTCGGCGATTTGCCGCCCAATTCCAAAGTCACGGGAATGAGATTCTGCGACGCATACTGCATAATAAGTCGTCCGGTCGTCGTTTCGCCCGTGAACGCGACTTTCGCCACGCGCTCGGAAGTTGCGAGCGGTTTTCCGGCTTCGGGACCGAAACCGTTGACGATATTTAAAACTCCCGGCGGCAAAATATCCTGAATCAATTCCATCAAAACCATAATCGAAGCCGGAGTTTGTTCGGCAGGTTTGACGATTGTGCAGTTTCCGGCAGCAAGCGCGGGCGCGATTTTCCACGTCGCCATCAGCAGCGGAAAATTCCACGGAATAATCTGCGCGACCACGCCCAAAGGTTCGTGAATATTCATCGAAACCGTGTTCGCGTCAAGCTCCGTCGCTTCGCCCGTTTCGGCGCGAATCACGCCCGCGAAATACCGGAAATGATCAACCGCCAACGGCAAATCCGCTGCCATCGTCTCCCGAATCGGCTTGCCGTTGTCCCAAGTTTCGGCGCGGGCGAGCAGCTCGAGATTCGCTTCAATCGTGTCGGCAATCTTCCACAAAAGATTACTGCGCGTCGTCGCCGAAGAATTATTCCATTCGGGCGCGGCTTTGTGCGCCGCGTCTAACGCCAACTCAATGTCTTCGGCAGTGGAACGCGCCACTTTCGTAAAAACTTTGCCGTCAACCGGCGAAATCACGTCGAAATATTCGCCGCCTTTCGGCGCGACAAATTCGCCGCCGATGAAATTGTTGTATTGTTCTTTAAATTTCGGTATGTCGTATGATTTTTGTGTTCCGTCCATAAATTTTTTGCTCCTTAGAAAAAATAGAATTTCAGTCGAATAGAATATTCAACCTTTTGCATTAACTTTTTGGTGAAAATTATTTTATCACTACAACAATTAAATCTCTAAAAAGTTTTAGAATAAGAAATTATGCACACGATAAAAATCAATTTTGAGTTGTCAAAAAACGGAAATTTTGAAACTCTCAACGATTCGGTAAATTGTTTGTTGGGCGCGTGGCGAATGAACGGGCAAATTATGGGCAATCAATTTTTAATTGCTCAGACTAAAAATGGTTTGGAAGTTTATGTTGATGCGTCCGAACCCGATTCGCTTGCTGAAAAATTCAATAACAAATATGTCAATGAACGTCTTTCGGAAATCGGAGAACAGGGAATTATTCCAAAAATCGCGGTTTTGGGAAACGAGCCGGATTCAGCAGTGCTATGTGAATGCGTCGAAATAAAAAGTTACATATTATTCACGACTTATCTCTCTCTGGAATCGCCTCTAAAATGCTTCGACTGTTTCGGAATTGTGCCTTTATATAAAATTCCGAAAACGGCTGATGAGGAGTATTACAACATTATCTGTTGGCAGAGCGATTATCAATCTTGCGACAGTTTGCAAATGAACTGTGTGGTCGGAGAAAGATTTGGAACCAATCAGCTTTCAAAATATGACAGCCAACTAACCAAACAAGGATTGAAAGTTTGCCGATCTATCGAAAAAGTTACGGGCAAAAAAGTCTTTTACTATTTGTATAAAGGTAGTGGGAAAACATCTGAAAGCGAATTGTTAAGAAAATGTCCGAGTTGTCAAGACGGTTGGCTTCTGAAAAAGCCTCTGCACAACAAATTCGACTTTATGTGTAAAAAATGCAAATTGCTCTCAAACATTGCTTGGAATGTGCGCTAATTATTCAATTAAAATCAATTCATCGCGCTGACGATGCCCGTTTTGGCGTAAACGTCTTTCAGAGTTTCACGCGCAATCGCTCTGGCTTTTTCCGCGCCGTTTTTGAGAATCGTTTTCAAATCCTCGTCCGAATAATTTTTGATTTTTTCCTGAAACGGTTTTAAGAATTCGATGACGGCTTCGGCAGTTTCGGTTTTAAAATGCCCGTAGCCTTTATCCGCGAAATTCGCTTCGCATTCTTCCGTCGTTTTGCCGGTCATCAATTGATAAATCGTCAAAAGATTCGTGATCGCCGGACGCGATTCGTCGAATTTTATTTCCGTTCCCGAATCGGTGACGGCTTTTTTGAATTTCTTCAGAATCGTGTCGGCATCGTCCATCAAAAAAATCGCGCTCATCTGGTTTTCGTCCGACTTCGACATTTTTTTCAAAGGGTCTTGCAGCGATTGGATTTTCGCGCCGACAGGCGGAATGAACGGTTCGGGAACGACGAAAGTTTCGCCGAAATCGCGGTTAAAACGCATCGCCAAATCGCGCGAAAGTTCGAGATGCTGTTTCTGGTCTTGACCGACGGGAACGAGATTCGTTTTATAAAGCAAAATATCCGAAGCCATCAAAACCGGATAAGCGAAAAGCCCGACACCGGAGCGTTCACGGTTGCCTTTGCCTTTGTCTTTAAACTGCGTCATTCGTTCGAGTTCACCCATTCGAGCAATGCACGACAAAATCCACGTCAGTTCGGTGTGTTCGGCAACATCCGACTGAATAAAAATCGTCGAAATTTCGGGATCAATGCCCGAAGCGAGATAAATTCGCGCCAAATCGAGTGTTTTCTGCCGCAAAATTTCAGGATTCTGCGGCAAAGTCAAAGCGTGCAGATTGACGATGCAGAAAAAACTTTCGTATTCGTTTTGCAGCGCGACCCAATTCTTCAACGCGCCGAGATAATTGCCGATGTGAAGCTCGCCGGTCGGCTGCGCGCCGCTGAAAATTCTTTTTTTCATAAATTTTTAGGAAAGTAAATAAATCAGTCCGATACGAAACGGCGTGATAATAAGGCGGAAAACTCCGATATAAATGAGTGCCATCAAAATCAAAAAGCCGTATTGCTCTAAAAGATTTAAGACCGGCTCAAAGCTCGCGGGCAAAAACGTCGAAAGAATTTTGCTTCCGTCGAGCGGCGGAAAAGGCAGCAGATTGAAAACGAAAAGCGACATATTAAGCAGCATCAAATCGCCGACAAAAATCACCAGCGGATTTTCGCTGCCGTTGAAGAAATCACGAACCGTGAACCCTTGCGTCATCAAAATTTTCGCCAGCACGATGCCGATAATCAGCAAAATCAAATTCGCTAAAACTCCCGCGATGGAAACCATCACATTGCCCCATTTATAATTTGTCCATTTGCGCGGATTAACCGGCGTTGGCTTGCCCCAACCGATCAGCGGAATCGCGCCCAATGCGCCGCCAATCGCGCCGAAAACGAATGAAATTATCGGAATCAGAAGCGTTCCGATCGGGTCGGTGTGCGCGATTGGATTCAAGGTTACGCGCCCGAGCAGGTAAGCCGTGTCGTCGCCGAATTTATACGACATCCAGGCGTGTCCGGCTTCGTGCGCGGAAATCGCCAGAAGCAGAACGACCATATAAATCAAAAGATGACTGACTAAATTTAATAAATTAATATCGTCCATTGTTGCTCCGTAATTACTGCACGAAATCCAAATCCGCGATTCTTTTAATGATTAATTTTAAACTATCGAAACAAACTAATAATGTTGTTTTTGCACATAAATTGTGCCATTCTTTTATCTCAAAAGAAAATCAGAGACGAAAATTTTGATGCCGCAAGATTGATTTTTGATTCAGCAATCGAGCAAAACGGCATTTGTCGGGCGAAGAACTATTATTTTGAATATGCGAAAACACATCGTTTGCATCGCCACTTACTTCAAAGGCAACGAATTTTACGAAGAATGCCACGAGCGCGGCTGGCAGGTAACGCTCGTGACGCACGAAAGTTTGCTCGACGAGCCTTGGGCGTGGGCGAGTTTGAATCAGGTGAAATATGCGGGCGGCGATGCGAAGGCTGAAGATTACATCAGAATCGTCGCCAATCTCGCCGGAAAACAATCGATTGACCGCGTGGTCGGCATTGACGAATTTGACGTTTTGACCGCCGCCAAAACGCGCGAGCATTTGCAGTTGGACGGAATGAGCGGTTCGTTCGCGCTGCGTTTCCGCGACAAACTCAGAATGCGAAATATGGCGAGCGCAGCCGGTTTACCGTGTCCCGAATTCGTCGGCGCGTTTAATCCCGAAGACATAAATGAATTTTTAGACCGCGTTCCCGCGCCCTGGATTATCAAGCCGCGAACGGAAGTCAATGCTTTCGGCATCCGCAAATGCGAAACGAAAGAACAAATTTGGGAAACTTTGAGCAAGTTTGACGCGCGTGATACGTGGCGCGATCATCCGTCGCAGTTTTTGATCGAAAGATTCGTCGAAGGCAAGGTTTTTCACGTTGATTCGGTCGTCGCCGACGGCAAAATCGTCGCGGTCGGCGTGAGCGAATACGGCGTTCCGCCGTTTAATGTCTCGCATCAGGGCGGCGTTTTTACGACCGGCATCGTTCCTTATAAATCAAAAGAAAGAAAAGAATTAGAGCGTTTGAACAAACAGCTTCTGAAAAGTTTTGAATACGAGCGCGGCGTGGCTCACGCCGAGTTTTTGCAAGGCGCGACGGACGGAAAATTTTATCTGTTGGAAGTCGCGGCGCGGGTCGGCGGCGCGTATATCGCCGACGTTTTGGAACAGGCGAGCGGAATGAGCCTCTGGCGCGAATGGGCGAAACTCGAAATCGCCACGCCGGAAAATCCGTATCAGCCGCCGAAACTTCGCAAAGATTACGCGGCGGTCGCCCTCTGTCTGGCGAATCGGGAAAAACCCGACACTTCGCATTACACCGAACAGGAAATCGTCTATCGCGTCAGCAAACCGAATCACGTCGGCTTGATTTTTCATTCGCCGCGCCGCGAGCGAATCGAAGAGCTTTTAACAACTTATACAGAACGAATGGCGCGGGATTTTCTCGCCGTCGTGCCGATCAAGGAACGCCACGACGAGTAAAATAAAATCTGAAATTCGGATCGCGCCTTTGTCTTTCGCCGCGCTTTTCAATTATTCTGACAACTTCCGAATATGACCGACGAAATTGTTTTACAGAGCGATTCGCCCGCCGTTTTAAAACATCAACTAAAACCTTTTTTCCCCGAATTGTTAAAGTTTGAATCAACGGCGGAGATGGAAAAATCCGCCGTTTATCAACTGATAAAACCCGAAGTCGAAAGAATCTTAAATTTAATCGCGCGGGAAAACTTCGCGCCGCCGCTTTCCACGAATCCTGAAAATTCCGAAGTCGTTCGCGCTCTGGCGTGGAACCTCGAACGCGGCAATCGCTTTGACGGAATTGCTCGCGCGCTCGAAACGAATCCGCAATTAAAGAATAAAGATTTGCTTCTTCTAACCGAACTGGATTTCGGAATGGCGCGAAGCGGCAATCGTTTCGTCGCCCGCGAATTGGCGCAGAAATTAAAATTAAATTACGCCTTCGCGCCGGTTTATATCGCTCTGCAAAAAGGAAGCGGCGTGGAAGCGGCGACGGCGGGCGAAAACCGCGAATCGCTGCACGGATTGGCGATGTTTTCAAAATTTCCTCTGAATAATGTTCACGCGATTCCTTTGCCGAACGGCAAAGACAAAATGTGGGGCAAGGAAAAACGGCTCGGTTATTTACGCGCTCTTGTCGCCGACATCGAACATCCGCGCGGAGATTTTCGCGCCGTTACCGTTCATCTCGACGCGCATTCTTCGCGCAAACATCGCCATCTGCAAATGAAGATCATCCTCGATCATCTGGAAACTTTAACGCCGTTGCCGACAATTATCGGCGGCGATTGGAACACGACGACTTACAACGCGCAAACCGCGAACCGCGCGATTGCCGGATATTTTCGCCGCGTGTTGATGGGCGTTAAAAACGTCGTCAAAAATCACTATCCGCATCCCGACCGTTATTTTGAAAAAAATCTTTTCCGCGAGTTGGAACGGCGCGGTTTTGATTATAAAAATCTCAATGAAATCGGAGTCGGGACGCTGCATTACGATATGGAAAACGCCGCTTACAACACGAATTTGAGCGATTGGGTGCCGCGATGGTGTTTTCCGTTTATTTTTTGGGCGGCGGGGCGCGTCGGCGGTCGCGTTTCCGCCAGATTAGATTGGTTCGCGGGAAAAAATATTGAAAAAATCGGCAAGCCGAATACCGTCGGCAATCTGATTGACGCGGAAAAAATTCCGCTTTCCGACCACGATGCGATTACGCTGGACTTTAAGGCAAAATAAACCGGACAAAAAAAAACGGACTTCAAAAGTTTTTTACGCTTTTGAAGTCCAAGGA
>CAXTMQ010000113.1:8635-13276 GCA_964245305.1 uncultured Pyrinomonadaceae bacterium | reverse complement strand
TTGTTAGACAGACCAGACTAAAGTGTCTAAATTTTCAGTATATTTAAAGTATTTCAATTCAGCTAATTTGCCATATGAGGAATCGCAAAACAATTTTAATGAGGAGAGCTTACGGCTCATCAACAGGTTGCCCAAAACCACTAGGGAAATTTTACAAGGGCGTTTTGATTATGGATTATTGTTTAAAATGCTCGACTAAATTAGTCAAAAGTATCTCAAAAGTTCGAAGTGTGACCCGACGCGCTCCACCATTCAGGTTTTTCACCCGATTTACTATCACTTTAAACGGCAAATTTGGCTTAATTACAACCGATTTGCCTTCCACAAAAAAGTTCGAGACGATTGTTTTGACCATTTCGCGCTTTTCTTGCTCATTCCCAGTTTCGTAGCTTAAATAAGCCTGATTTGCCAGTTCGAGGATTTTCACCGTTCGTTCGAGCGCGTCGCTTTCCGTTCCACCGCAGTTTCTTAATTCTTCTTGCAGTCTGTGTTCTTCGAGAATCAGACTATTCTTTTTGCTGACGAATAATTCCTTTTCAAGCGTTCCGTCAATCAGCGCGTCGGTCAATTTTGAGAGTCGCTCACGACATTTCTCAAGTTGTAAATGAAGCGTCTGCCGACGAGTTTGGGCGAACGATTCGATCACCCCGCGCCGCTCATTAATGAGGCGTTTGAGATATTCGTTTTCACGTTCATCAAATCGCAAATCCTTGAGAAGGTAACAAAAACCTTCAGTCAGCAATTCTTCACGCACGGTCTTCTGCGGACAATGCTTCTTCTGACAGCGGTAATAGGTATTGCCTTTCTGCCGTTCGGGAATCAGTTTGTGACTGCAGGAAGCGCAGACCGCACAACCACGAAAAACGAAGAAACGCGCGTTTTGTTTGTCGTTTGTTTTGCCGCTCATTACAATCTGCACCCGCTCGAATATTTTCATCGAAACAAGCGGCTCGTGCTTTCCGCGATAAACTTCGCCGGTTTTGGAGATTTTAATCAATCCCGTGTAGAACTGGTTTTTGAGCAAATCGTTGAAAGTATTTTTAGATACTCGGTTGTCGTTTTTATTTCGCAGTCCGCGTCTCGTCATTTCCTTGAGCAATGTGCTGATGCTGTAACCGCCGGTAGCGTATAACTCGAAAGATTTTCTGATGAGCGGAGCATAGATCGGATGCGGCGTTTTCGGCTGCCCCTGACCATTATTAACATAGCCGAGCGGAGCGGGCATCGGGTAAAGCCCTTGTTTGAGTCTACCGTAAAATCCCTTTTTGACTTCCTCGCGCAAGTTTCTGATATAGTCCGCCGCGACGACCGCCTGAATGTCGGCACTGAGCCTGCCGCCGCGCGAATTGAGATCGAGACTCTCGGCGGCGAAATGCACTTCGAGACCCGAATCTATCAATGAACCGAGATCAGCCCAGTCCTTCAAATTTCTCGCACTGCGGTCAATCTTGTGAATAATCACACCATTGATAAAGCCGCGCCGCAGTTGTTTGAGCATCTCTAAAAAGACGGGTCTGCCGGCTTTGGCGGCAGTTTCTCGCTCTTCATATTTTTTAATGATCGGTAGGTCAAAACGGGCAGCATAGCGTTCGATTGCCGCCTGTTGCTCAAGAAGTGACGTGCCGGATTCGCCCTGTCGCTGCGTCGAGACACGAACGTACGAGAAGTACTTTTTACCGGGCAAAATAGAAGGAAATTAATGATGCAGTCGGGGACGTTTAAACCTAGCGTTTAAAGGGATATTCGTCAAATTTTCCCTAAGATTCAGGGATGCGTTCGATCATAAATGCGCTCGATCAAGTCGAGGTAGCGATTGAGAAAATAGGCGGCTTCCTCTTGTTGTTCGGAAGTAAGTTCGGGATAAAGTTCAGCAATCGTTCCGACGAAGATTCTTCAGGTTTTGCAAGCGAGTTTTCGATTTGCTTATTCATTAGAATCAGATTTATTTTCAAACAGTTTTTTGAGCTTGGGCCATTTCGCTTGCCTTTAAATTTTCTTCACACACCGCGGCGAAGGCGACGGCATCGAACAAATTGCCATAGTAATCGCGTTCCCATTTGGTTATGCGAAGATAATAACGTTTGAGTTCGGGAAAACGCTCAGCAAGAAGTTCAGCCGTCCCGCGCCTGGTCGCTCTTAGGGTTCGGCATATTCGTTGTCTGACGCTCGCGGATGCGTATTCGTCAACCGGAAGATTTGATTCTTTGGCAATCGCTTTAATTTGTTCGGCGACAACCGCCAAAAGTGCGTAGTTATTCTGTCGAATGAATACCTTTTTAATTGCCAGATGCGACGGACGATATTTTCTGATCAGATTGCGAATATGACTGCTGACCGTTTCAAGAGTCGTTTGCGGATTCTTTCGATTAGTAACTGTTTTCACGCCATAGAAAAGCAATTCGCCGCCGCGCAAGACGGCAATTTCGAATTCGCGGCAACCGGGATCAACAGCGAGAATAGTTTTGTTTAACATATGGTTATTTAGAGATAATTAAAAAGCCCCTGAGCGGGTTGAAGTAATTGAGGTTCCGATTGATAGAATATTTGATGTTTCTTGGAGTTAGTTCCTCTACTCGGTTGGCTGGCGGCGACGGATAACATCGGATATGGTTTGAATCAGGCGGATGCTGTGCTTTCTTGCCGCATTTATTTCAACAGCGGTCGGCTTTTTCCTGAGCAGCAAGTTGTCGTAAGTGCAAATGTGCGCGTCCGGCAATTTTTCGTCTTCATTGCCGCTCACCAATTCGTTTGATTGATCCGATTGAGTGTCGGTAGCGGCGATTTCAGCGCGATATTTCTGATAATGCTCGGGAAACAAGTTGCTGATTGGAGTGTGGTAAATGAGTTCGAGTTTGAGCGCGATCCGCAAACTTGGCAGCCTTGCGCCACGCTCGTAACGTGAAATCTGATCGCAGTTCTTATGTCCTAACAATCTGGCGACTTGCTTTTGTTCGAGTCCCGCCCGATGGCGAGCCTGCCACAAGCGATTGTTTATTTTTGTTTCGGTTTTCATTTAGTTTCTGGTCGAGAGGTGAATGATTAAGGAGCATTACTTATGAAATGTAACAATCTTCACAGACAGGCAATAGCGGGAAAATTTAGACGCTTTGGTCTGATAGAGAATAGTTATCAACAAAGTGCCGCCCGGCTGACTTTTTATTTATGAAAACTTTAATTTTTCTCGATTGGAATTTGAACGGTAAAAAATCTTGACTCGCAAAATAAAATCTCTTACAATTCTCCCTCATTCATAATCATTTGCGGTAACTCAATCGAGCCGAGGGTTTTCTCTTCCACATCAATAACGGCTGTTCGCTTTCAAACAGCTATATTTCCATAATTTCGGGCGTATCTTTTCGTCTATTCGGCTTTATCCATAAACCACCCGAAAAGGAGAAAACAATTTATGTCTTCAACGACCGAAGTGCTGTCGAGCTGGTGTACTCTGATCGAGAATTTTCAAGCGTCCCCGCAAGCATTCTATGCGGAAGTAACCAAAGCATTAACTAAGCGGCAGATGCCGAACGCCCGCATTGACCGCATTGCATTTAAGGAAAGTCATCTATTGTCGGCGAAGCGCGAATACTTGCGGATCTCGTGCAAGAACGACTTTTACTTCGCCATCTGCGGCGCGCCGTTCGGGACGGGCTTTTTCGTCTCGTGGTGGCTCTTGCAGCCGCCCGACGGCTGCCTTGCGACGATGTTTTCTGGCTTTCCCGTTCTGTCGGCTTTAGCGCGGGCGATGGTGAAACCTTGGACGTATTACCGGATAGACACGGCGACGATGTTCCGAACGGCGACGCATCAGGCAGTTCTCGAAGTTGTTGACCAGATCACAACTTCGCAGCCGAACGTCAAAGCTTTGCCCGAAGCCGAGAGGAAGCCGATTTTGCGCGAATTCTTTCCGTAGTAACTCGCTTGAGACGAAACAAAGCAAACAAGTAACTAATGAACGACGCTTTAGTGCCATACGAGCGAAACTTGCCGGTGGCTGATGATTCCGGTATGTCCGCCGATGACTTGCTTTCTGCCGCCTTTTCGCATTGGAGAATTGGCGGCAGAGGCTGGACGCTGCACGATTTCTCAGTCGAGCTGGAGCCGCCGTTCTGCCCGTTTTATCGCTTGCTCGACGCGCCCGAGCCGCCCGTTTTTGACGACGGCAGACAACAGACGTTTTGGAGCAAGTTGTCGAACGGAATAAGCGGCAACCCTGCCGACCACGGTTCCGCTCTGACAGCCTATCGTCATCAGTTAGCCGAATATCAGGAGACGCTCGCTAAAGCATTTGAACCGATTCCGCACCGTAATCTGGACACGGAATTCGTCGAATTGCAATTTGTTCTGCCGAAAGATTTGAGATTGGCGAAAACCGTCGCCGAAAATCTGCTCGCAAGTTTCAGTTATCTGTCCTCACCCGTTTCGTTTGAAATCATCGGGACGAGCGCGGCAATCGTTTGTCAGTTCGCCTGCGTTGAGGCGGACGCGGCGCGGATTAGAAGTCAGATCAAAGCGTATCTGCCGGAGGCGATCATCAAAGAGACTTCCAACCTTCTGTTCGACGCTTGGTTCGACGCAGGAGCGAAAAGCGCAATCGTCGAGTTCGGTCTCTCAAACGACTTTTTTCTGCCTCTGAAAACGAAA
>CAXTMQ010000113.1:0-8625 GCA_964245305.1 uncultured Pyrinomonadaceae bacterium | reverse complement strand
GATTTGTTCGTGGCAGTCGTCGGCGCGATGTCCGATTTGAAGGATGAGGAAGTCGCCGTTTTTCAAGTGCTGTTTCAAAAGACGCGGAACGAGTGGGCGGAGGACACGATCAATGCCGTCGGATATTTGACCGAAACCGGCGCGTATGCGAAAACAAGCGGCGCGACCACGTTGGTCAAAGAGAAATTTAGAACGCCGCTCTACGCCGTCTGCCTCCGTATAGCGGGCGGCAGTTCTAATGAGCAAAGAAACTGGCAGACCATCAAAGCACTCGGAGCCGCCTTGACCGCGCTCGCCGATCCGATTGGCAATGAGTTGATCCCGCTCTCGAATGACGATTACCCGGAAGAACGCCGTGAAGAAGCGTTAATTGAAAGAAAGGCATTTCGTTCGGGGATGCTCCTGAACTCGGAAGAACTCGCCTGCCTTGTTCATCCGCCCTCAAGCGCGGTACGATCTGAAAAATTGCAAAGAGACAGCGAATACACAAAAGCCGCGCCCGCTTTAGCACTGCATAACGCGCTCATTCTGGGCGAGAATTTCCATCAGGACGAAATATCGGAAGTCTCGCTGTCCGACGAGCACCGCGCCAAGCATATTCATCTGATCGGCGCGTCGGGCAGCGGCAAATCAACGCTGATGCTCAATCTCATCGCGCAAGATTTGGAAAACGGTCAGGGATTGTGTGTCATTGATCCGCACGGCGATCTGATTGATGCGGTGCTGGAAAATGTTCCCGAAAACAGAATTCAAGACGTGATTTTATTCGACCCATCGGACAGCGAATACCCAGTCGGCTTTAACATTCTGCAAGCGAATTCGGAATTGGAGAAAACGCTTTTGTCGTCGGATTTGGTTGCTGCATTCCGCCGCCTGTCAACGAGTTGGGGCGATGTGATGGATTCGGTTTTAGCGAATGCAATTTTGGCATTTGCGGAAAGCGATATAGGTGGAACGCTGTTCGATCTAAAACGCTTTCTGGTAGACAAAGATTTCAGAAATGAATTTCTCAAAACTGTTAAAGACGACGGAGTGCTTTACTTCTGGCAAAACGAGTTTCCGCAGATTTCAGGCAAGCCGCAATCGTCAATTATGATTCGGCTCGACGCATTTCTCAGATAGAAACTGATCCGGCATATCGTCTGTCAGAAGGAAAATAAAATTGATTTCCGAAAAGTGATGGACGAGCGAAAAATTCTGCTGGTTAAGCTCGCCCAAGGTGCTATTGGTGAAGAAAACTCGCATCTGCTCGGAACGTTGCTCGTCTCGAAACTGTATCAAACGGCGATGAGTCGTCAGAACACTACGCATCGCTCGTTTTTTAGTCTTTATATGGATGAATTCCACCACTTCATTACGCCGTCAATGGAAGCTGTGTTGTCCGGCGTTCGCAAATACAATCTCGGCTTGGTGCTGGCTCATCAGGAATTCCGTCAGATTCAAAGCCGGAGCGCAGAGGTCGCGGCGAGTGTTCTCTCGAACTGCTACACGCGAATCTGTTTTCGGCTCGGCGATGCGGACACGGAACGGTTCGCCGCCGGCTTTTCGTTCTTCGATGCCGCCAACCTTCAGAACTTGAGCGTCGGCGAAGCCATTGGAAGGGTCGAGCGAGCAGAATATGATTTCAATCTGCGAGTTAACCGTCCCGCCAAAGTAGAGCGCGAAGTTGCCGAACGGCGGAGAGCGGCAATCATCAATGAGTCGCGCCGAAAATATGCGGCGGCGAAAGCGGAAGTCAAAGCCGCTCTTTTCCCGCTGAATATACAACCTTTGGCAGAAGCCGAAACGATTGCCACCGAATCCCCAAAGCCTTCGTATCAGAATCCGGGTAAGCCAAGAGCGAATGTTAAGCCGAGTGAACAATCTAATATAACGGCATCGCCGACGACTAACGAACACCGCTATCTGCAAGGCATCGTCAAGCGCGTCGGGGAAAGTTACGGATTCATCGCCACGCTTGAAAAACAAGTTTTCGGCGGCATCGGTAAAATTGATGTCGCGCTCGAAAGCGAGGAAATGAAAATCGCCTGCGAGATTGCCGCGACCAACACGGTTGAGTATGAGTTACAAAACATTCAGAAATGTCTCGCCTCGGGTTTCGATAAAGTGGTGATAGTCTCGACTGACGCGAAACATCTGGCAAGCATCCGTAGGAAAATTGAGATTTTAATTTCAACCGATCAATTCGCTAAAGTGCATTTTCTCGAACCGGAAAACTTTCATTTGTTTTTAGACAAACTGCAAGCGGATTCAGTCGCACCGCCGAGCGACGGCAAAATCAAAGGTTATACGGTCAATGCCGGATTCAAAGAAACTGATACGTCAGAAACCGAAACGCGCAAACAGACCGTGTTCGAGATTTTGAAGAATGTCATTCGGCGCAAAGGAAAATAATCCGCTAAAGATGGCTGATACCGAGAAAGTGAAAAAATCAAACAGGTTAAAATCAACGGGCGGCATCGCGCCGTTCGGCTACGCTTGGCGAAACGGCGCATTGGTGATTGAAGAAATCGAAGCGCAGACGCGCCGACTCATTTACGAATTATTCCTCAAACATCGAAGAAAAAAGACGGTCGCCAAACTGCTCAACGCTCTCGGCTACCGGACGAGAAGCGGCGCGCTATTTTCCGACACGACTATTGACCAGTTGCTGCGGGATACGACCGCCAAAGGCATCAAAATTATTGACGGCAAGGATACGCGAGTTGAGCCAATCGTCTCCGCAGATGTGTGGCAGCGGGCAAATAACTTTTTGGGACAGAAAGTAACCAAGCCACCCGTTCACTTGTTCGCCAATTTCGCCTTTTGCGAGTGCGGCGGAAAAATGATCGTTCCGAGCAACACGGAAAAATACGTCTGTCCCGAATGCCGACGTAAAATTCTGGCTGAGGATATGGAAGAAATCTTCGTCTCGCAACTCAGCAAAATTCATATCGAACTTGAAGATAATTCTCAATTAGATTTATCTGATTATTGGTCTGATCTTAGTTCAAAGGAAAAACGAATCATCGTCGAACAAATCTGCGCGAAAATTATCATCGCCGAGCGGGAAATTACCATCGAATTCGTCTATTCGCCGAATTCTCTTAAAACGGCGGCATTTGAGCAACAAATCGAGCAGGGCAACGAAACTCCCCCGCCTGTTGTGAATCAACTGAATCAGCCTGTTTTGAGTGAGCCACTGATGAATGAAGTCGAAGCAGCGAAATTCTTGGGAATTTCTCGAATGACATTGCTGAGAAAGCGAAACGATAAGAAAATCGGCTTTTTCCGCGTTGGTTTTCGCGTTCTTTACTCGAAAGAGAAACACTTGCTTCCCTTTCTTAAGGATTGCGAACGATGAAAGGCTCAGTTCAAATTCACATTTAGGAAACTCACAGGAAAATAAATAGGCAGGAGAATGTTAGGAAACTTTCCAGAAAATAAACAAAAGCCCGTCAAAACTTGGCGGGCTAACTTATTGATTTTAATGGTGATCCGAGAAGGACTCGAACCTTCGACCCAATGGTTAAAAGGAACTCAATCTCACTTCCTTTTTTGGTGCTGTAAATAAGGAACTTAGCCGATTCTCTGCCTATCTAAATATCTTTACCATTAGGTCAATTTATTTTATCAAATTTCCTTCTAAAAGCGAATCAATTGCAATCAAACGCATTAAAACTTCCTGTTATTTTCAAAAGAACGGGTGTATAATTCGCCCATATAAAAATTGGAGGGAATATGGAGAACATAAATGAACCAAGAAAGGTAATTGAAGCAAATAAGAAGAAATGGACTTCGTATCATCTTGCCGTCTGTTATGTCTGGATAGCTCTGTTAATACTCTTTCCTTTATGGTTACTTCATGAAGATAGCTGGACAACAAGTTCTAAAATTTATGTCTTTGGCTTCGGTTCAGTTCTATTTTCAGCAATCGCTTCTGTAACTTATTTGTTAAGGCGTTTGGGTATCTAAGATTTCCATTAAAACCAGGAGTTATTGTTTATGAAAAATAATTCTTTACTTTTAGGTGGTCTTTTTATGGTTGGTGTGGCGATTCTTGTAATCGGAGTTTATTCGGTTATGCAACCGACCCAGACTAATCAAACTCAACCTTCTAAAGCAGTAATCCCTAGTAAGAACTCAACTCCACCTAAATTAGTGAAAGAATATTCTCCTGGAGTTGGTTGGACTATCAATCCGCCGTCAGATATGCCTTGTCGAGAGTTACTGACTCCCCCTCCGTCAGTAACAATTAATAATGACAGGACAGAAGCAAAAATAGTAATTCCTTCAAATCTTGATTTGGGATTGGCGGCAAGAAATGAGCAAGGCAGAGAATTTATTCTTCATACTGGAGAGGAATTTGAAATCACGGCGACCGGAAAGGTTAAGTTTTCTGATGACCATCCGTGTGTGGATGCCAATGGGATGAATGGTTGGTATGACAACCATGTTGATTCACCGTTTAATCAGAATGTCGGCGGTTTGGAGTTTGCAATAGGAAACTTAATGGAAAACAGATATTTTGCCGGAACTCATTATCAGGGTAAAGCAGAGGCGAACGGTATATTTATTGGGCGGGTAATTGAGACGACTAAAGGCTATAAAGATAACAACAGCGGAGCCTTCACAGTAACGGTCAAAAAGATTAAATAATTATGGGGTTGGTTCTAATCTTAGTTGGATTGTTTTGCATCGGTGTAGCAATTTACTACTGGTTATTTGTCCATGAAAAAGGAGCAGACAAACCTTTAGAAATTATCGAACGACAACAGAAAAAGGTAGATACGGAAGCTGGGGTATTTGAAAACTACACAAAACGAAGAAAGGTAGAATCTCAAACAAAATTCCAAGAGGCTGTAAATGAAAATAAGCGGGCTGTAACACAGGCGATTGTGCAAGAGTCAGCAGTTATCAAAGCCAATCTTGAAAAAGAAGTCTTACCAGAACGTCACGAGCAAACGCTAGCGAAAGATACGGCTGAAACTGAAACCTTTCTTGCTCTAAAAAAAGCTGAACAACAAGAATTCGGATTACGAAAAGAACTTGCCGCTGTCGCTGCCGAAAAACTTTTATCAGTCGAGGATTGGTCAGCCGTCCAGAAGCATCATTACATGACGCAAATTGACCTTAAAAAAAGGGGAGATGAGATTCAGCAAGACCTTGATGGAGCCGACAGATACGAGCTAACACAACACGAACTTATAAATAAATTAACAATCCAATTTAATCAGCTTGTTAAAGAGCGCAGGAAAATTGAGTTAGAGGAAAAAGATGAATATGTGAAGGGGCAACTTTTAGCTCGCCACGATAAAAATATTAAAGTAGTGGAGCAATTAATTGATGGCAGACAAACCAGACTTCTTTTATCTGAGAACGGGCAAGAAAATGGAAGTAATCCGTCAACAGAGACCGAAGGCGACGGATATAGTGAAGAAACGCCTGAAACAGATTAGAAGTAAAAGTGATATTCAGGAGATAGGAACTGGCAGTGAAATTATCTGGCTTTCTGAGGAAGAAAGAGTGGCTAATATTCATATTATTGGCGCACCGGGAGAAGGCAAATCCAAATTCCTTGAAGACCAAATCCGAAAAGATATAGACGCTGGGCAAAGCGTATGTTTGCTTGACGGTTCTGATGCTGGAGATACTTGTTACAAAGTTCTGGAATACTGCGCCTCAATTGGGCATAAAAAGGTTATTTTGATTGACCCAAAAACTCTCTCTAAATACGGTAAAGTAGCCTCCATACGACTCCTCGACCCTCAATACCAAAAACTCTCGTTACAGGGCATCTGGGAGGCTGTAAACATACTTTTTGGGCGTAAGTCTGAAACCGCTACGCCCCGCTTAAAACGCCGATTGCAATCTATTCTTAAAATCTTAATGAACAATGGATATTCATTTTCTGATACCGAACATTTCTCCGAGTTCGGTGAGCCTAAATGGAAGGACATTTTAGATACAGCACCGGAAACCAGAGAAAAACGACTGATTAAAAGTGAATACAGGAGTTTGTATCATTTTGAAAATTGGTTTTCTTCAACTATTAACAGCTTAGACCCGTTTTGGGAAGACCCTCTAAAAACGATGTTTGGCTATCCGAAAGGAATTGATTTCAGGGAGATGATTTCAAAAGGCTGGGTAGTATTGGTTAATGCTTCGCCAGGGAAACATCTTACCAAGACAGAATCCCAATTACTTGGAATAGTAATTATTTCCCAGATGATAAACGCGGCTGAGATTCTTTTTGAATCACCGACCGAAAACACCATCAAAAAAGTCGCTTATTTGTATGTGGATGAAGTCGGCAGATTCGCCACAGAACAGATAGATACTGTTTTGAGTCATTCGAGAAAAACCGGACTCAGGCTTATTTTAGCTCATCAATACTTTAAACAGATTGAAAATGAAAAAGTCAGAAATTCGGTTGAGCAATCGGCTCGGATTAAAGTAATGTTCAACACTCCCGGTTATGAAGACAGATTACAGATGTCCAAACTACTCGGTTACGGCGGGGATATTAAACCGATTGACGCTTCTTTTGCCAACCAAGACCTTGCCAAGCAATACGCTATAATTAAGAAGAACAAAGAATCTCCCAAACGAGTGCGTATTCCCGATGTTTCGCCTATAAATGTTTCCAAAGAACAGTTAGATAGCTATATTCAAGAATTATTAAAACAAGATTGGTATGTCCCCGCTAGAGAGACGACAACTGATACTCGACCTGCTGAATCTCGAACCTCGCCTGACAGCAAAGCAAATCGCAAAACTCGCCTATCCGACAACCGAAGTGATGGAGGTAAATGGAAAGCTGTATCCAAAAACCTACCAGTCAGCCAGAAACATGCTGATTCGGATGGAGAAACGAGCGGAGATTAAACGGCAGTCGTTTGACCTTACCGTTCCTGATTTCTTTATGCTCAATTCCACGAATAAGCTAAAAGGATATTACAGGTATAAGCACGAAATCGGAGGTGGTGATTTGTTCGTTGCTTTTTACTCGCATATCAGCGCGTGGAGTTTTGAGCCGGCAATCGGAGGCGACAGGGGCGACAGGGGAATGAAAATCGGTGAGAAAACGATTTATTTCGAGGTGGATAGATGCACAGAAGGATTGCCGATAATTGAACAGAAAATTGAAAACTACATCCGGTATGCCCGTGAAACTGGCGAACGGTTCCACGTTGTATTTTCCATTCTTGCCGAGGACAATTTGGTAACGAATCGAGGTAATAATTTAATCCCCCTAATCAGGTCAAAGAGGCGCGGCGACCAGTTTCTGATAACTAATCACAATAACCTTTTACAAGACCCAAAAGGACAGGTTTTATATTCCCCAAGAGATGAGATTTTGAGCTTGGAAATGTTATAACGATGGGGTATTCAGATGTTATAACGGGTATTTTATTCGTATTCCGCTAAGTTATTACAATTCTAGCTGTTTAGAGAATCTGGGAAAGTTCTACAAAGATAGTATAAAGGGCATAAAATAGCTTTCACAGTTACGCTCCCTTCCGGTCGCTACAAGGCTAATTAGAATTGAGCAAAGTTAGATAGTTAGTAAGAGATTGACGTTTCGTGTGGAACGTTTTTTTTGTTGTGTGTTGGGGTTTGGTGATTAGTTGAATGTTGATAATTAGTTGTTGGACTAATTTTATATAAGTTTGTTTTGGGAAGGATAATTATTTCTCTGAAATGGGTTGGTTATAATTTTGATTTGGATTGTTGGCTGGTGGTGGTTTTTGTGGATTGTTGGTCTAGGTTTGAATCAAAAGTAATGAACGATATAACCAGCCCTAGAAATTGCATAAATGCTAGGCGATTTGTGCAAGACCTGTGACAGCTTCAGCCTTGAGCTGCTTTGCGGGAGGAAATTAAGTGAAAGGAATTATATGTATAAGAGAAAAGAAAGCGGATTGTATGTTAAGAAATGGAATGGTTCAAATTGGGAGTTTAAAGAGTTACGAGTTAAGAATAAAGTTAAGTTTAGTTGGAGATTTGTTGGTTTGTTAGTTTGTTTATTATTGGGTATGTTTGCCGGTTATTTGATAGATATTTTTAGATAGAATCCGTTTTTCGATATAAGTTTTCACTCTAACTTTTCCCATTGTAGCAGCCAGTCTTCGCTGTCAAGATGCTTGCTCTATGCCTACCAATTATAAATTTTAGGACAGCCAGACCCTTGTATCCTCTATCGCTGATTTGTAGATTTGATATAGTTATTGGGTAGATGAACCTGCCGACTTTAAACGCACGAAGTTCGCCTCGTTTCCACAGCCTGGAAGTGCCAGTGAGTAGGATTTCCCTATACGGGATTTGCAGAGCTTGGTGTAATTGGGAAAATACCTGGTGAAATGCGTATGATGATACCCTTAGTTATATGATTGTTCGTCTGCTGCGTTTTAAAAAGCCTCTCGTAATTGAGGGGCTTTTCCTTTATTTATTCATCAGCCTATCGGCTGCTGTTGGCTTCGCCAACGCTTTTTAATTTATTTTTTATATCGCTAATATCGTTTGCTATTTCGTAGAGTTCTTGGCTGGGAGCTTGTTGTCTTAATTGGTATTGGATTGAGTTATAAACAAGTTCTTCGATTAGGTCTATTTCTTCTTGAGTCATTTATTATCTCCGAATAATAA
>CAXTMQ010000112.1:11820-13364 GCA_964245305.1 uncultured Pyrinomonadaceae bacterium | reverse complement strand
GTCAGTCCTTGCGCCGTCGTTTTGAAATTTGTTTTATATTCGGAAAGATTTGCGAAGATTTAATTTTTCTGCCAATCGTTGGTTGTTGAACGCGCGGTCAGCACGAGTCCGAAACTCGCGGCGGTGAGAGCGATCAGAGCGAAAACCCAGAGATACGGAAGCGAAAGAAAAACCGTCCAGACGAATGTGCCGAGCAGAAGCGCGAGCGTTTCCGAATGTTTGCTGTTCGGCAGAAGGAATTTTTGCAGACGCTTGCCGACGCTAAACATAAAATAGACGCGACCGAAAACGAAGCTCGTCAAAAGAAAAACGAACCACATCAAAATGACAATCGCGTAGACGTAATTCGGCAGAAAACTCAAACTCGCAAATACCGCGATAATTGTCAGGATTAAGCCGGTGAATCCGAGAGCAACGACTTTTAATGTCGAGACTTGAAATCTGGCGACCGCGCGACTGACCGCGCCGGGCGCGATGGTCGTTAAAGCCAAGGAAATAACAAACCAGAAAAGCAGAAGCAGAACGCGCTGGGCGAAAAATCCCACGGTCAAACTCGGCGAAAAAATCAGCGCGGGATTTTGCGAGACGTTGCGAAGTTCCTGCTCGAAAACGGCGAAAACAATCGTTTCTTTTTCGGCGTTGCGAAGCGGAGTTTTGCTTTCCGGGTAATACGCGCCGCCGAAAACAATCACGTCGCCGCTGATCGAAGCATTTTCCTTTTGATAAATCGAACCGCCGATGGTCGCCACGTCGCCGTCAATCGTGCCTTCGATAATCGCGTCGCCGCCGAAAACCAGAACGCCTTTCGCGCTTTCTTTAACGATGACGTTTTTGCCGAACGAATAAATTTCGCCCTGCGATCTCTGCACTTCGAGCGTGTGTTCGTCGGTTTGCGTCGCAATCGTCGCCTGCGCGTAAATAGTAAAACCGGCGAGAAAAAGAAAAATCAAGCCGGTTAAAACGCGCCCGAAAAAGATTTGCAAATTCGTAAAATTGTCTGTTCGAGAATCTGTGTAAATCACTTTTTCAGAGCCTGCGAAATTTTTATTTTTTATTCTGACGCGCTTTGACGAACGACCAGACGCGACAGCGCGACGAGCGTCAAGCCGATTAAAAAAACCGTCGCCACAATCGGATTAAAAGCAAACTGATAACTTAAAGAACGCAGAATAACCGCTACGCCGATGGAAACATCGTAGACGAGATGCGCGACAAAGCCGCCGACGGCAAGCATCTTTTCGGCGAATTTGGCAAACGCGCCGAAAACGGCTTCGGTTTCGCTTCCTAAAATCAAAATTCCCAAGAGAAATAAAGCCGCGCAAATAAACAAAGCCTTCGAGCGTTCCTGCGGGCGGCGCAAACCGCTGACCTTACTTTCGGCATTGGCGACGACGATTTTCGTAAAGTTGGCGGGCAGTTCGATTTCATTTTCTTTTTCGAGAGCGAAATCGAGCGCGAGCAAAAGTTTTTTCTGTTCGTTTAATTCCTCGCGGCAATTTGGACAAATCGCCGCGTGCGCTTCGAGTTCGAGTTCCCCGCGCGGC
>CAXTMQ010000112.1:0-11720 GCA_964245305.1 uncultured Pyrinomonadaceae bacterium | reverse complement strand
TTTACAAACTCGTAAAACCGCGTTCGATAAACATCTCGCGCATCATTTCACGCGCCCGGAAAAGACGATTTTTCACCGTTCCGAGCGGCAGATTCGTGATCTCGGCGATTTCGTCGTAGCTCAAATCGCGCGTGTGTCTGAGCAGAATCAATTCCCTGTAAACCGTCGGCAGACATTTGACGACCGATTCGATTTCGGCTCGCCATTCGCTGCGCTCGCGCATCTGCTCGGGATTCGGCTGCGAGCTTTCGATTTGCAGTTGAAATGTCCCGTCTTCATTCTGCGCTTCGAGGCTCTGCTGATTGACCGAATTGCGCCGCATCCAATCAATCGCCGCGTTGTGCGCGATGCGATAAAGCCACGTCGAAAATTTATATTCCGCGCTGTATTTTTCCAGCGAATTATAAACTTTGATAAAAACTTCCTGCGTTACGTCTAAAGAAGCGTCGTAATTATTCAGCATTCGATAAACGTAGCCGGTGATCGGTCGCTGGTAACGACGCACCAATTCTTCAAAACCGTCCTCGCGCCCGCCAATCGCTTTTTCGATCAACTCGCCGTCGGTCAGAATTTTTATATTCGGAACTGCAAATGCTTCGGTTGTCATATTTGCAAAGTTGTTACGCGATAAATTTTAGAATAGTTTCAGATTCAGGATAAATAAAATCAAAGCGGAACTTTCATCTGATTTTATCCGCGATTTGAAATTTAATTCCAGCCGAGCGTCGCTAAACCGGCGGGCGCGGCGAGGTCGTTAAAGCTCAAAGTCTGCGCGGGCAAACTCAAACCGACATCTTCGGCAGATAAAATTTTCAAAGGTCTGCCGATGGCTTCGTCGGCGATCTCCTTTAATCTCGACGGCGCGAAATTTTTGCCGACGACGAGCAGTTTTTCGAGCGCGTTTTCGGTCGCGCCACTGCCGAAACGGTCGCGGTAAAACATCAACAGACGGTAAATTTCGTCGTCGGTTTCGCTCTCCGTGCAGGTCACGGAACGCACGACGGTCGGTTCGTCGCCGCGCAGAAGAAGCGCGACGAAACCGTCGGATTGCGAACTGATTAAAAGCGTATCGTTTTGTTTTTTCGCGTCGGAAAGCCAATTCGCTTCGCTGACCGCGCGGGGCATAATCAAACCGGCTCGCCAGCCGAGCCGCTCGAACAAAGTTTCGTATTCGTCAATCACGCTCAATTTAACGGCGGTCGTAAAATAACGCGGTTTGCCAATTGCGTCCGGCTTGATTTTGCGACGCGCGACGCGCAGTTCGCCTGCCGGAACACCGAATGTGTGTTCAGCTTTCCAATCCAGAATTTCCGCCAATTCGTCTTTTGAATTCGGCTCGTTTTCGAGCGTCAAAATCGCCGTTCGCGCCGTGTTGCTCGGCAAGGAAATTGACCAGTGTTTTTGATTTCGCAAACCGGCGTTTGTCGTCGCTTCGTTGAGCAAAACGAGCATTTCTTCGCCATTGGCGATATTTTTTTCGATGAAGTTCGGGTTGAGCAAATGCGGCGGCAACTCGACCGTCGCGGCTTGCTTGATACCGAAGCGTCCTCTGCCTTCCTTCTGCAAAGCGAGCGCGGTCAAATTGTCTTTCTCAAAGCCGAGTGCGGCTTTCGGGTAATTCGGATTTATTAAACTTTCCAACATCTTTTTATATAGCGGAAAACGGAAAGCGGAAAGCGGAAAATGAGCTGATTCCTAAATTTTCCGCTTTCCACTTTCCGTTTTCAATTCATTTAATAATCTGCAAAAGGCTTGCCGTCGCTGTCGTTTCCTTCGGCGAGGCTTTTGACGTCGGTCAAACCTTCGTCGCCTTCGACCGAATTGACATCCGCGCCGCGAATTTCCGTCCATTCGGTTTTCTCGGTGATCGGATCAACCGGTTTTTCGCGCAGATATTTGCCTTCGACCAGATCGTCTATTGACTGCGGCAACTTGCCTTTGTCCGCGCCGTATTGATTAATGCCGCGCCGCATCGCGTCGAGATTCGCCTTCAAAACATTTTCACGCGCCATTTCAACCGATTTCTGATACGCCGGAATCGCCACCGAAAGCAGAATGATGATGATAAACATCGCAATCACCAGCTCGAGCAGCGAAAATCCCCGCTGCTTTTTAACTGCTGACTGCTTATTGCTGACTGCCGACTGAAATTTACCAATCACTGTATTTCTCCCCGTTCAAGGCTTCGCCGTCCGACGCGGAACGCACGTCGAAGACGTTTATTTCGTCCCAACTGCCGTCTTTATCGGATTGATAAGACGAACTGACTTTCCAATCCGATTTGCCGGTCATCGGGTCAATTGGCATCGTTCGCAGATAAACTTTTTGCTTGTCTTCGTCCTCGGTTTCCTTGAATACATTCGACTTCGCGTTGTCGCCTAAACCGGTGTTCGTGTTGATGCTCAAACCGCGCGGTTTAACTTTTACGCCTTCGACCAGAATATCGAGGCTCGGCGGATAACGGTCGAGATTTTCCGTATCGAAAATCTTGCAGTCGTCAACGACGACGCGGCTGCGCGGATCGGTTTGATTTCCCGCGCCGAAACCGCCCGGTAAATTTCCGGCGACATTTCCGCTGTTGCACGCGCCGATTGTGTCGCGGTGAAATTCGTCAATCGCGCTGCGGATTTCACGAAGCGTTTCGCGCAGTTGCAGTTCCTTCTGTCGCTTGACGGCGTTCTGCGTCAAAGGAATCGCGCCCATCATCAAAATCGCCAGCACCGATAAAGTGATTATCAGTTCGAGCAAAGTGAAACCCGTTGGCGATTGGCGATTTGTGCTTGGCGATTTGTATTTCATTTTTACTTCGACGCTTGTTTAGTGATTAATAGTTGACCGCAAAAGTTTTTCCGTCGGCGGTCATCATACTCAAAATATCCGAAACGAACGTAATTTCCGGCTTGCCGTCGGCTAAGGCTTCGATTTCGACGTAAGCCAAAGTGCCGGAAACATTTTTAGCGTTTTCATCCGTTGCCGCCAAAGTTACGAACATTCTGCCATTTTCATTGACGAATGGTTTCGCGGCGGTCTGCGCCAGATTCGCGCCGAACGCTTCGCCGTAACTGACCGAACGGACGGCGACTTTCGTCTGGTCGAATTTCAAACCGAGCGTCGCCGAACGGAAAGCCGTCGCGCTTTTAATCATCACGGCGATTTTCGTTTTTTCGCCCGCCTTCATTTCCGAAAGCGTCGGCAAAATCTGCAAATCAGCCGCCGGCGCATTTGTTCGCGGCGCGTCTTCGACGTTTGCCATCGCGGTGATCGGAGTTTTATTTTCCGAAGTCAGACCGGTTTGCGCCAACTGCAAAGTTTTAACTTTCGTATCAATCGGTTTTATACTATCCAAAATCGGCGCGGCTTCGGGCGAAACATTTTCGGTTTTATTTTCCGCCGTCGTTTCCGCGCTCTTTGTTTCCGTATTATTTGCGGCGTTTGTTTCCGAATTTTGCGACGGATTTGTTCTCACATAAACCGGCTCTTCGGGTTTCTCATCCGGCAACTGCACGGCGACTTTGTTACCCAAGCGACGCGCGGAAGCTAATTGTTCTTCGTATTCATCTTGAATAATCATCGCTTCGAGCGATCCGCTCGTCGGCACGGCGACGCTGCCCGTCGGACGCTCGATTTCGTCTTCCGGCAGAATCGCCGGAGCGCGAATCACGCGCGGCGTAACGGCGATGACAATATCGGTTTGATTATTGTCTTTTTTCGGCGCGGTGAAAAATCTGCCTAGAATCGGAATCAATCCTAAGAGCGGCAGCCCTGTGCGACCGTTTGACTGCGAATTCTGCGCGACGCTCGCCAGCAAAAGCGTTTTGTTGTTTTGGATACGCGCTGTTCCTTTGATCGTGCGTTCGGTAAAAGTCGGATTGAGCGAAGCCGTGCCGGTCACGTCTTTCGATTCGATTTCCATTTTCACCTGCACGTCCTGATTCGGGAAAACAATCGGCGTAAACTTCAAAGTCAAACCGGTTTGTTCGTAATTGAAAACCGAAGCGGCGTTACCCAGCAGACCGCCATTATTGACTCCGCCTGTTCCGGTTGAACCGTTGTTGTAGCCCAGAATTTGCGCCGACTGGACGGGAACACGTTTACCGATTCGCGCCGATGAATCTTCGTTGTTAAAGGCGTGAATCTGCGTCGAAGCGATGAGCTTCGTATTTTGTTTGTCCTGCAAAGCGACAAGATTAACCGCCGGAATAATCAAGCCGATGCCAAACGGCGCGGCACCGATGCTCGCTGCCGTCGAAGTCGCGGCTTGAGTAACTCCGAATTCATTGTTTCCGAAAGTGCTGGCGAGTGTTCCGCCTAAATTTCCTAAAGAATCTCTCGTTCCGATTTGATTACCGAGCTGCAGCAAATCGGTTTTGGTAACTTCGTAAATCTGCACGTCCATCACGACTTCGGCGCGGTCTTTGTCGAGCGAATTGATCAAATTGCCGATGATGCGAATATTTTCCGTCGTGTCGCGGATCGTCAAACTATTCGTCGCTTTGTCAACGAGCGGCTGCGAAGGCGTTCTGCCCTGTTGCGGCGGAATGGCGAACTGCACGACTTTCGCTACTTCGGCAGGATCGGCGTTTGCCAGATAAAATGTTCTTAAAACGAGCTGCTGAAAATTGATGCGTCGTTCCTGACTCGCAATCAAAATCGTGCGCGGTCCGACTTTCTGGAAAAACAAGCCGGTTTGTAAAAAAATATAATCGAGAGCCTTTGCCGATGAAACATTTTTCAGATCAATTTTAATTTTCTGATTTTCTCTACCGCGAAAAGATTGCTCGTCGAACAGCACGTTCAAATCGAGTTCCTCCGCCAATTCCCGAATAATAAACTGCAAATCAACGCCGTTCGGAAACGGAATATTGCGGAGTTTTTCGAGCTTTTGCGGAATGATCGCGTCGCGCGTCGCGGCGGTTCTTTGATAGCCGGTCGGCACGAGTTTAACGCCCGTCGCGTCGCCGTTCGTTTTTTCCTGCGAATCGTCGTCCGGGTTCAGACCTTTTTGCAAGCGGAGCATTCTGACCATTTCCGATTTCGCCAGCTCATTTGTCGGGTCGTATGCGTAAGCGCGTCGAAAAGCGTCGTATGCGCCGACGTAATCTTTTTCGTTCGCCTGCGCCGCGCCTTTTTTCATATACATCTGCGAAGCATTAAACGTGGCGCGCTGATAATGCAGCCGATATTCGGGATTTTTCGTATCTTCGACAATCGCCAGCGCGAATTCTTCGACGGCTTTATCCCATTGCTCGGCATCTTCGGCGATCATTCCGGCTTTAAAATGCTTCCTGCCGTCGGGCGCGGCGGCAAGCACGACGGTCGGCGAAAGCATTGCCATTAACAAAAACAGGGTAATTGAAATACGGGCAAAGGCAGATTGTTTCATATTTTTGGCTATTCGATTCGTTTTAATTGATTCAGATAAAAGTCTGTATGCGAGTCTATACACGCGATTTTCGGGGCGAAGTTTCAAAAATAAAACTCGATAATTGAAACCTTTTGTATTTTCAACTTATTGCCGGAAAAAATCAACCAATTCGTTTTAAACGATGGCGCGTCTTGATTATACGAATGTTACGCGGTTGATTTCGTGCAGAGTCGTTTGTCCGGCGAAAACTTTTTTGACCGCCGATTCGCGCAAACTCGACAAACCTTCTTTTTCGGCGGCGCGGCGGATTTCCGAGCCGGGACGACGCTCGACGATTAATTCTTTTATGTTGTCGGACATATCGAGCAGTTCGTGAATCGCCGTTCTGCCGCGATAGCCGGTATGATTGCAGGCATCACAGCCGACGTTCATATAAAATTCGCGTCCTTTCACTTTTTCCGGCAACAAACCCGATTCGAGAAATTCATCTTCGGACGGCTGATAATGCCGCTTGCAAACCGGACACAAAAGTCTGACAAGACGTTGCGCCAAAACGCAGTTCAAAGCCGAAACGAAGTTGTAAAGGTCAACCTGCATATTCAAGAAACGCCCGATCACGTCAATCACGTTATTGGCGTGAACCGTCGTGAAAACAAGGTGTCCGGTCAGCGCGGAGTTAATGGCAATCTGCGCCGTTTCTTCGTCGCGGATTTCGCCGACCATCACTTTGTCGGGATCGTGGCGCAGAATCGAACGAAGTCCGCGCGCAAACGTCAAACCCTTTTTCTCGTTAACCGGAATCTGCATAATGCCTTGAAGCTGATATTCCACCGGGTCTTCGATGGTAATAATTTTATCTTCCGGGTTACGGATTTCGTTCAAAGCTCCGTAAAGCGTCGTCGTTTTTCCCGATCCGGTCGGACCCGTGACCAAAACCATTCCGTAAGGTTCTTTGATGTATTGACGGAAATTTTTCAAATCGTCGGGGTCGAATCCGACGATCTCCAAACTCAAGTTTTTAAATTCTTCCGAGATTTGTTCTTTGTCCAAAATACGAATAACGCAGTTTTCGCCGAACGAGGCGGGCAGAATCGAGACACGGAAATCAACAGTTCTGCCTTTGTAGCGAACGCGAAATCTGCCGTCCTGCGGAATTCTTCTTTCCGCAATGTCGAGTTCCGACATAACTTTGATACGCGAAATCAAAGTCTGGTGATACGCGATGTCAATCGGATCAACTTTTTGATACAACGCGCCGTCAATGCGGAATTTGACGGTAACATCGCGGTCGCCGGCTTCGATGTGAATGTCGGACGCGCGTGATTCCATCGCATTGTAAACGATAGTATCCACCAATTTGATGATCGGCGACATATCCGTGTCGGTCGCCAATCTATCAAGGTCGAGAACTTCCTCGCCCTGTTCGGTTTCCTTGACGAGCGAAATTTTAAAAGTCGAAGCCGCTTCCTGCAAAACTCTCTGCGTCGCGTCGCCTTTCCGCAAAATCACGTCAATCGCGCCCGCTGTTGCCACATACGGCACGATGCGGACGTTCAAAACATTTTCGAGTTCGTCCAAAACTTCCAGATTCGTCGGATCAGCCATAGCGACGTGCAGATTTCTGCCCTCGCGCCGCAGCGGAACGAATTGGTTGCGAAGCATCAAATCAACCGGAATTCCGGCGAGTTCTTCATAACTGATCGGCGAAGATTTATCCGGCGGCAGCAAATCAATATACGGCAGGCGATAACGCTTCGCCAACGCTTTCGCCTCGACGACTTCGGGCGGCTCTTTGTCTAAAAAATTCGTGGCGACCGTCGGCGGCAAAGTCGCCGTTGCTGTTGATGCGTGATTGTTTCCGTTCGTATTATTTTCCATTGCTTTTTGTCAGTTGTCGGTTGTTCGCCGTTCGTTGCTTCGGTTTTCGACCTTTATCTTTTTCCGCTGAATGGTCCCGAAGAAATCGTTTGAATAATCGGCAAGTAGATCGCCAGCAGAATCGTGATGACGATGCCCGCCATAAAAACTAAAATGACGGGTTCGAGCAAGGTCGTTAATTGTTCGAGTTTGACTTCGGCTTCGGCATCGTAAAAGTTTGCCACTTCGTCGAGCATTTCGCGCAGAGAGCCGGATTTTTCGCCGATGCCGATCATATCAAGCGCGAGTTCGGGAATCCATTGCGCCGTCGCCAGAGAATCCGTAAAAAGCCTCCCTTCTCGAATCAGCGGTAAAACCGCCTGACTGCGGCGGCGCAGTTCGAGATTGTTTATTGACTGCGAAGCGATGTCCCAAGCGTCCGGCACGGTGATGCCGCCCGACAGCAATGTCGAGAGCGAACGCGACAATTGCGAAGTCGTCATCTGCTTGATCAAATTTCCGACAATCGGCAGTTTGAGAAGAAATTTTCCGAGAAGCAGTTTTCCGTTCGGCGTTCTCAGCCAAACGAACAGCGAAAATCCCGAGACCAAAAGCAGAGGCAAAAGCCACCAAACATTGCTTGCCACGAAATTTGAAAAGCCGAGAACGACGACCGTCACGGTCGGCAAGCCTTTGTTCGTGCTGAGACCTTTGAAAAGATCGGACATTCGCGGCACGATGTAGAGCGTCAGAAACGCGACCATCAGCATCGCCGCCGTCAAAAGAAACAGCGGATATGCAAGCGCGCCGCGCAGCTTGCGAGACACGCCGACGCTGCGTTTCAAATAATCAACATACCGCGCCAGAACATCGTCCAATGCGCCGCTTTTTTCACCCGCGAGCAACGATGCGGTGTAAATTTTCGGAAAAGTTCCCTGCGCTTCAAAGGCTTCGGAAAGCGGAATGCCGCTTTTGATTTTCGCTTCGATGTCCGCCAGCATCACGCGAAGCGTCGAAGAAGCCGAGCGATTTTTTAGAAGATTAACCGACTGCAAAACCGGAATTCCCGCCCGCAGAAGCGCGGAAAGCTGTTGATTGAAAAGCAGAAAATCGCCCGGCTTGACGCGCCCTTTTTTTCCCGCGCCGCCCATCGGCAACAATGCCGACAAGCCTTTCTCGGCATTGGCAACGGTGAACACGCGAAAGCCTTCGCTTTCAAGGCGCATTCTGGCTTCGGCGGCGGCGGTCGCTTCGACCACGCGCGTTAAAATCTCGCCCGAAGGCGTTCCAAGACGACAAATAAATTCAGCCATATTCGATTTTGGGTTTTAGATTTCGGATTTTGGATTTGTTCGGTTTTCAAGCGTCTTCAACCTAAACATTTGGAATTTTATTTTTCCGGCAGTTGAAAATTAGATTTTCGGATAATCTAAAATCCGAAATCTAAAACCCAAAATCGAATTATATCACGTTTTTCAGCCTCAAATGTTGCATTCTGAAACGGAAAATCATCCGTCGAATAAAATAAAGAATCCGCCCGCGCCAGACCAACGAATGTTATAATACCGACATCAAAGAAATATCTTGCGGAAAACATAAAACTTTTCTTAAAATAGAGAGAAAATTTCAGAGGAAAAAAATATGGCTGTGAAAATCTTTCAGGAAGTCAGCCGCTCTTGCGCCGCGCATCGGTGGAATTTGCTGATTTTACTAATTTTACTTTGCACGGCGACGTTCACCTTCGCTCAAACGCCGCAACCGACTCCGCCTGACGATGACGACGAAAAACCGATTAAAGTTAAAACCGATCTGGTAACTTTTAATTTAACCGTCACCGATCTTTACGGGCGTTTCGTGTCCGGCTTGAACAAAAACGCTTTCACGATTTTCGACAACAACGAAGAACAGGAAATTACATATTTCAGCGATGCCGACGCGCCGATTTCAATCGGCATTTTGTTCGATGTTTCGGGCTCGATGAGCGGCGAAAAAATCGGCAAGGCTCGCTCGGCTCTCGAAAAATTTATCAACACGAGTCATCCGTCGGACGAATATTTTTTGATTGCTTTTAACAGCCGCGCTCAACTTCTTCTCGACAGAACGCGCAACGGCGAAGCGGTTTTGGACAAATTACAGCTCGTCCAGCCGAAAAGCAATACCGCGCTTTACGATGCCTGTTATCTCGGAGTCGAGCGCGTTACACGCGGAACGCGCCCGAAAAAAGCGATGCTCATTATCAGCGACGGACAGGACAACGCTTCGCGTTATAATTTCAACGAAGTGCGTCGCCTTTTGAAAGAATCGGACGTAACGGTTTACGCGGTCGGCATTATAGACGGCAGAGACGCGGGCAGCATCACCGGAATGCAGGGACAGGCGTTTCTCGACGAACTAACGAGCGTTACCGGCGGAAAATCTTTTTATCCTTCGACCGATGTCGAACTCGATGAAATTTTTGAACGCATCGCGCTCGAACTGCGTCATCAATATTCCATCGGCTACACGCCGAAGGATTTTACGCCCGACGGCAAATGGCATAAAACTAAAGTCAAGGTCAAACCTCCGCGCGGCATTTCGCGTCTAACGGTTCGCACGCGCGAAGGCTATTATGCCGCGCCGAATACTAATAGTCCGGCAAATTAAACTTTGGATTTTTGACGAAAAGATGAAAGAAAATTTTACTCTTAAATTGTCGCTGGCGTTCGGGATTTTGACCGTTTCAGCCTTTTATAATTTTTTCATTACCAAAGCGCAGACCTCAAAAACGCCGGAAAATCGCATCCGGCAAGTTTCCACGCCGACGACAACTCCGACCGTTTCGCCTTCCGCGCCGAAGCCGACTCCGACACCGGAAGATGATGAAGTTATCAGAATTGAAAGCAACCTCGTAAATTTAAACGTGCGCGTCGTTGACCGCAGCAATCATTCGATCAGCAATCTGCGTCAGGAAGATTTCAAAATTTACGAGGACAACACGCTTCAGCCAATCGAATTTTTCAGCAAAGCCGAAGTTCCGACCAACTATTCGCTCGTCATTGATAACTCGAACTCTTTGCGCCCGCAGATCGAAAAAGTTATCGAAGCGAGCAAAATTCTCGTCAATTCCAATCTGCCCGACGACGAAGCGAGCATCATCCGTTTCGTCAGTTCGCAAAAGATCGAAATTCTTTCGGATTTTACGAACAATAAAGCTGATTTGAGCGAAACGCTCGATAATCTTTACACCGAAGGCGGGCAAACGGCGATTATTGACGCGGTTTATTTAGCGGCGGAAAAGGTCAACGAATACGAGCAGACGCGCGACGCGACTGACCGCAAACGGCGCGCTCTGATTTTGATTTCCGACGGCGAAGACCGCGACAGCTTTTATAAGGAAAAACAGCTTTTCGATATGCTCAAGGAAATTGACGTGCAGATTTACACCATCGGATTCGTCAAAGAATTAGACAAGGAAGGTGGCTTTATCAGTAAAAGTCCGCAGGGAAAAGCCAAAGCTCTACTCGAAAGAATGGCGACCGAAACCGGCGGCAAATCGTATTTTCCCGATGATGTGGGCGAATTAAACAACATTGCCGCCGATATTTCGCGCGAGCTTCGCACACAGTACTCAATCGGTTACGCGCCGACCAACAACAATAAAGACGGCGGCTTCAGAAACATTCGCATCGAGATTGCTGACGGACCTAACAAACAAAAACGCATTGCTGTAACACGCACCGGCAGAACTGCCAATAATAAATCTTCCGCGCCCGTTTTGAACGCGCCGAACCAGAAACCGAAAACGCGGTAAAGTTAATTCCAAATTGCAAATTTTAGATTCCAAATTTAATTATCAACATAATCTGGAATTTGCAATTTGGAATCAACTATTTCTCCGGCACAGAACCCGAAATTTTCTTCCGCGTCGTTTCGCCGGTTTCGATGACCGGAATGCCTTCGGCGACTTCCGAGTGCGGGCGCGGAATAACGTGCGTGGCGACGACCGTTCCGACGCGACGACCGGCAGCCGCGCCTGCGTCAACCGCCGCTTTGACCGCGCCGACTTCGCCGCGCACAATCGCCGTCACCAATCCGGCATCAATTCTTTCGTAGCCGACGAGTTTGACGTTCGCCGCCTTGACCATCGCGTCCGCCGCTTCGATCATCGCCACGAGTCCCATACATTCAACCATTCCGAGTGCTTCCATATAATTTTCACGTTGCTTTGTTTTTCAAAAATTCGCGCCCGCAACCGAGTTTATTATTTCAAATAAACGGCGAGATAAAAAATTCCGGCGGCGGCGAGCGTTAAAATAACTGCCGACAAAACGAACCGGATATTAACGGAATTGCCGCGTTCTTCCCAAACGATTTCCGTTCGTTTCGGCTGATAAATTTTCGGTTTGCGGCGCATCGCGGCGGCGGATTTTAATTCGGCGTTATTTTCCGGCGGCGGTTTGGGAATCGGATTATTAACCGGTTTTCCGATTGCCGGTTCTTTAAGCTTGGTCGTTTTGCC
>CAXTMQ010000111.1:0-13707 GCA_964245305.1 uncultured Pyrinomonadaceae bacterium | reverse complement strand
TTCGCTTCGTCAATCGAACGCGAATTGCGAATCAGCGGAATGATGTAGTCGAGCGCGTCAATCGCCTTGTTCAAACCTTCCAAAATATGCGCTCTCGCGTAGGCTTTTCGCAGATCGAATTCCGTGCGGCGGCGCACGACTTCGCGGCGAAATTCGACGAATGCTTCGAGAATCTGTTTCAGATTCAAAACCTTCGGCTGCCCGTCAACAATCGCAATCATAATGATTCCGAACGACATTTGCAGCGGCGTTAATTTGTAAAGTTTGTTGAGAACGACCTGCGGGACGGCATCGCGTTTGAGTTCGATGACGACGCGAATTCCCTCGCGGTTCGATTCGTCGCGGATTTCCGAAATGCCGTCGAGCCGTTTTTCGTGAACGAGTTCGGCGATTTTTTCGATCAGACGCGCCTTGTTCAACTGATACGGAATTTCGGTGATAACCACCGCATCTTTTTCGCGTTCGCCGCGTCCGATGCGGTCAATCGCCGCCTTCGCCCGCATCTGAATAATGCCGCGTCCTTCACGATACGCGCGATGAATTTCCTCGCGCCCGTAGATAAACGCTCCCGTAGGAAAATCCGGTCCGGGAACGTGTTCGATCAATTTATCAATCGTAATTTCGGGATTTTTAATCAGCGCAATCGTCGCGTCCAGAATTTCCGTCAAATTATGCGGCGGAATCTTTGTCGCCATTCCGACCGCGATGCCTTCCGAACCGTTGACCAAAAGATTCGGAAATCGCGCCGGCAAAACCTTCGGCTCACTCAAAGACTCGTCATAATTCGGAATAAAATCAACCGTTTCCTTTTCAATATCGGCGAGGAGTTCGGCGGTCAATTTCTGCATTCTGACTTCGGTATAACGCATTGCCGCCGCGTTGTCGCCGTCAATCGAACCGAAATTTCCCTGCCCGTCAACGAGCATATAGCGCAGGGAAAACTCCTGCGCCATACGGACAATCGTTTCATAAACCGCCGAATCACCGTGCGGATGATATTTGCCAATGCAGTCGCCGACGACGCGGGCGGATTTTTTATACGGTTTGTTGTGATAATTGCCGAGTTCCTGCATCGCCCATAACACGCGGCGATGCACGGGTTTCAGCCCGTCGCGCACGTCCGGCAGGGCGCGTCCGATGATGACCGACATCGCGTAGTCGAGATACGACCGCCGCATTTCGTCTTCGATATTGACCTGATTTCTTTCTAAAATTGTGTCCATTTATTTTCCTTTTTGCCGCTAAATTCGCTTTTGTAAAATTGATGTTTTTATCTCCGGTGAAATTAGTCTGATTAAAATAAAAACTTGAATTTCCAACGTCCGAAATGTATTATTATTTTACAGGTTCTTCGCCTGTTTAGCAAACCTCGAAACTCTCGCAAACCACGCAAAAATCAGCCTTTGCCGCAAATTTTGCGATTTAATTTATCTCTCTTGACGGTTATGAAAACAAATCCGGTTAATGACAAAAATATTCGCCGCGTTCAGAGATTTTCGCTCGCTCTGCCGGTTCGCGTCGCATCGGGCGTTGACGAGGAAACCGGCTGGCAGGAAATGACGCGCCTGACCGATGTTTCGACATTCGGCGCGGGCTTTAATTTGAAACACCCGATCAAGCGCGGCAATCTTTTGCAAATGACGATTCCTTTGCCGCGCCAGATGCGCTGTTACGATTACACCGAACCGCAGTATAAAATTTGGGGTTTGGTGCGAACCTGCGTTCCGATTGAAGAAAACGGCGAAAAGGAAAACGCGGTCGGCGTGGCGTTTATCGGGAAAAAGCCGCCGGAAAGTTATTACGGAAATCCGTCGAAATTATATGAGGTTTCGGATCAAAAAGAAGGTAAATTGTGGCACGTCGTTGATGCCGACGAACAGGCGAACGATTCGCCCAAATTTGAAGAGACGCGCCGCCATTCGCGGCTTTCGATTCCGGCAAACGTCATCATCGAAAAAATTGACGCGGACGGCAACGTCGCGGCGAGCGAAATGACCGTGACGGAAAACCTGAGTTTGAGCGGCGCGTCGGTTTTTTCAACTTTTGCGATGGAAAAAGGCGAGTTTGTCCGAGTTAGAAGCGAACAGTATAATGTCTCGATTATCTCGGTCGTGCGCGGCTTTCACAAAGGTCAGGACGGCATTCCGCGTCTGCACCTCGAATTTATTGACCAATTTTTCCCGCTTGAAGGAATCGGGTGAGTGAAAACGAAAAACTAAGAACGAAAAGCTAAAAGTGAAAGATTAGAACATAAATTGTCAACTTTTAGCTTTTCGTTTTTCACCTTTTAAAGTTAAAGACAGCTCCATTGATTAGCAACGACCATTGCGGGCGCGCCCGTGCCGCCTGCTTGACACGGCGTTGTATTGCGGCGGCAATTTGAGCAATAAACCAGTGAACCGTTCGGCTTGCCTGCCGGAAGCGCGTTTTGCAAAATTGACTGCGTTTGAATCGGCGTTCCGAACTGCACGTCAGTGCCGAAAAACGTCGGGCGACCTTTCACGCTTCCGTCGTCGGGTTGTCCGGTCATAAAAATCACGGTCGCGCGGTCGAAATTTTTGCTGACCGGCGGATTTTGACAACCGGCGGGTTGATTAAAGCCGTCGTAACAAAAGCGGTCGCCGGTCGAATAAACGCGCAATCTTTCGTCGGCTTGAAAAGTTCCCGAATCATAAAGATTGCCGGTCGAAACAAGCGTTCGGCGCGCGTTGAAAATGATATGTCCGCCGAAAATATTATTAATCAGCGTTATCGGATAAGAATAATCTCCCGCGCCTTGCAACATTGCTCCGTTATAGGCGATGGAATTGGTTATAGATTCGGCTTGACTGTTGATAACCGTCAAATTCGCGCAGTCGGTAATGTCGAGAAATGTGCCGCCGACACGACCCGAATTCGATCCGGCGAACGTATCCTGAATAAGAATCATACCGGCGTGTTCAAAGTGCATCGAATTAGCCTTTACCGCCGCTGTTTTCTTCGGATTATTGAAAAAACTTCCCTCGATTTTCCAATCGGAATTCCACGTATCGGTATAAAGTCCCGCGTCGGTATTATAAACAAAGCGGCAGTGATTGAATTTTACAAAATCAAACTGCCAAGTATTCGAGTTTACAGTCAGTCCGTGCGCGTAAAATCCGCGAAAGAAATTACTGAAAACAACCCGCTCGAAGTAAAAATGCTGTGACGAGATAAACGCCCCGACGGCTTCGATGCCGTAAGTATTTTCATTGCTTTCGGCGTAAAGCTCGACATCTTTTATAACGATATTTTCAGTGCATTCGCCGATGCGAAACAGAGGACGACTCGCGCCGCGCAATTTTATGCGGCTCGGGCTTTTTGTAATGACGTTGTTGGTTTGCGCTTCGGTCGCTACCGCGCTGATGCCTTGCATAATCACGCCCGAAGGCAAAGCGACGGTCGAAGTAATCAGAAAATCGCCTTCGGGAATCTGCAAAGTTCCGCCGCCGCGCGACGCGACGAAAGCCAGCGCGCTTTTCAGCGGAACGGTATCGTCGGTCGTTCCGTCGCCGATTGCGCCGAAATCTTTCAGATTATAAATGCCTAAATTTTCCGGCGCGGCAATCCAGTTATAAACGATTCGCGGCTTGCCCGCATCGCCCTGAAAACTGATTTGATACATTTTGTCTTCGCCCGTAAAACACCATTTGTAATTATTCTGGCTGGCACGCATTGTCGCGCTCGCGCCGCTTTGTCTTAACTGCGAACTCGAATCACTGCAATTAGTAAGTCGCATCGGCGTTGCCGGATTTAAATCGGTAACGGTAATATCGGTTTGCGGAGTCGAATAACGCAGAGCGCACATCGCCGATTTTTGATTGTCGGGAACGTCGAGAAAAAGATTGAAACCTTCAAAACGGTTTTGCGCGAAGGCGGAAAAAGCGGAAAGCGAAATTATAACAAGTAACAGAGTCGTTTGATAATTTTTCAGCATAATACTGTAAAGATTAAAGTGAAAAAGCGGAAAAGTGAAAATTATAAAAAGCGAAAAAGCCGAACCCTACTAATTCGGTTCGGCTTTTATCTTTACACCGTCGCGCTTCTCGACAGCTCGATTTTTTCTTTTCTATCTTTTCTACTTTTTCACTTTTCCGCTTTTCGCCTTTTTCGCTTTCGTAGATTTTTCGCGCGATTGAACGAGATATTTAAGTTCGGTCATAAATTCGGAAACGTCTTCAAATTCGAGATAAACCGACGCGAAGCGAACGTATGCGACTTTGTCGAGCTGCTTCAGACGCCGCATAATGATTTTTCCCGTGTCGCTCGTCGGCATTTCGCGGTCGGGCGAATCCTGCACGGCTTTTTCCACATCGTCCACGATTGATTCGAGCTGCGACGCGGAAATCGGACGCTTTTCGCAGGCGCGGAGCAAGCCCGCCATAATTTTACTGCGCTCGAAAATCTCGCGTCTGCCGTCTTTTTTGACGACCATATACGGAATTTCGTCTATTCGCTCGTAAGACGTAAAACGCCTGCCGCATTGCAGACACTCGCGCCGCCGCCGAATCGAATCGCCGTCTTTCGCCTCGCGCGAATCAACTACTTTGTCTTCCAAAAAGCCGCAAAATGGACATTTCATAAAAGTTCAAAGTTCAAAGTTTAAAATTCAAAGTTCAGATTGCTGCGAATTCAACTTTGAACTTTGAATCTTGAACTTTAAACTTTCTTCACCTAAAACTTCTTCCTCGGCGTGTTCGCTCGAAAGCAAACTTTTGAAGCGAGCGATGCTGATATCGCCGTGTAAAAAGTAGTAAAATCCGAAAACAACCGCCGGGACGAAATAAATCAGATGCATTGCGAAAGCGACTGCCGCCGCGTCGTTTCGGTCAACATTCAGAAACATCAAACCGCCCGCCGTCGCCGCGTGAAACGCGCCCGCCGCGCCGCCCGGAGTCGGCACGACCGAGCCTAAAGCCGCCGTGAACATTACAAAAAGAGAACCGCTGAAACCGACGTTAACCGGCAAATCGAACGCTAAAATAACGAACCACGTCGGGACGGCGATTGAAAACCAAAGCAGAATCGTCCAAAAAACGACGAGCGCGATTTCGCGCCAGTTATGCAGAATCTTTAATGATGCCGCAAGCTGTTTCAAAAGACTTATGAAAACCAGTCGGAGTTTTTTCGGGATAAACCGCCGCTCGGTTTTCGCTTCAAACCAACGGATAAAACGCTCGGAATTTTTTTGATAGATATAAAGTCCGACGAATCCGACGGCAACGCCGACGAGCATTAAATTGCCGAGCGTTTTAACGTATGCGAATTCTTTTTCGCGTCCGGCGGGCGCGTCGAAAAACAAAAGATTGACGGCGAAAAAACAAATCAACGCCGCCAAATCGAAAATGCGCTCAACGCCGAGAGTCATCAGCGCGGCGGACGGACGAACGCGCTTATCACGAAGCGAAAGCCACATCGGGCGAATCAATTCGCCCGCGCGTCCGGCAATCAAGATCGCCGTAAAACCGATGGTCGTCGCCGCAAACAACTCTTTTATCGAAGTTTCGGTAATCGGTTCGAGCAAAGTCTGCCAGCGGCACGCACGCAGATAATAGCCGAGACAGGTAATCAAAAACGCCGCGATCAAATAAACGGCGTTCGCGCGGCGCAGATTTTCGCTGACTTCGCGCCAATCGAGATTGCGTCCGAAAAACCAGAAAATAAAAACGGCTAATAAAATTAAAACAATGAATTTTAGAGACTTTCGCAAATCTTTCGCTCCGCAAACGACGGGAAAAATTAAAATGTATAAATGCTTTGACTTCCCGTCAAAGACTCAAGATACATTATTTACTTAAAAAATTACAGCGTGATTGTCGCGCGACGGCTTGAAAAATAGGCTGAAATTAAATCGGAACTTTTATTTTTTGCCGAACGTAACAACATCTTGACAAAGCGGTTTTCGGGTTTTGTTGCTTTTTATCTAAAGCTATTTAAAGAAGGCTTCGCGGAGACGATCAAAAAGTTGGAAGCAGTAAAATCAATTGCGGCAACAACGACCGTTATGAACGGCGCGGAACTCGTGCGGCGATGTCGCGCCGGTGACGGAACGGCTTGGGAAGAAATCGTTTCGCTGTTTTCAAGGCGCATTTTTAATCTCGCTTATCGTTTTACATCGAGCATCGAAGCCGCCGAAGATTTGACGCAGGAAGTTTTCGTGCGAATTTACAGAACGCTCGATCAATACGACTCCAAACAAGGCGATTTGTCGAATTGGTTAATGCGTCTGGCGCGAAATTTGATAATTGACGATTATCGCCATCGTCAGCGCAATCCGCAGAATTCTTACGCCGACGACGTTGACGAGCATTCGTTTCATCTGCGCGCCATCGGCACGTCGGCGCAGAAGGAAATCGAGCGGCGCGAACTTGCGAGACAAGTTCAGGAAGGAATTGACAAACTGCCGCCGGATTTGCGAACCTGCGTGATTTTGCGCGACATCGAGGAATTGACGTATCAGGAAATCGTGGATTTGCTGAAGGTTCCCGAAGGCACGGTCAAGTCGCGCATCAATCGCGGCAGAATCGAGCTGGCGAAAATTTTGCGCCGAATGCGCGTCGTCAATATGTAACGCGAAATTTTTATCGCGGATAAAGCGGTCGAATGCCGCTTTATTAAAAGGTAGAAATAAACCGATGTAAGAAATTGATTTTTCGAGTTTTGATTTATGAATTATGAAAGCGAAACCAAGATTAATTGTCAAAAGTTCGAGGAACTTTTGACCGATTATCTGGACAACACCTTAGAGCGCACAACGCGCGTCGCAATGGCGGAACACGCTTTGCGATGTCCGCTCTGTCACGCCTTGCTCAACGAAGTGAAAGACGCGGTTGACGTTTGCCGCGAAATCGCCGCGCCGAAATATTCGACGACGCATCTCGAAGCGAGAATTTTGGCGATGACCGCGCCGCAAACCGCGATGGCGTGTGCCGATTTTGAAAATCATTTGACCGATTATCTCGACGGCTTTTTGCCCGCCGCTGTTTTTCACCGCTGGGAACGCCACGCCGTTTTGTGCGAAAAATGCACCGATTTACCGGGCGAAGTAGTGCGTTCGATTGCCGCCTGTTACACATATAAAACCGAAGAATTGCCGTTGCCCGAAAATTTGCAGGCGAAAATTCTGCAGGCGACCATCGGTACTGAACGCGCCAAAGACGTGCGCCCAAATCGCGTTTCGCAATGGATCGAAAGCGTTCGCGGCTGGAGCTTTCCGATTCCCGTTCCGCAGCTCGCGCCGGTCGCTTTGATAATGCTGTTCGCGGTGATGATTTTCAGCCAGACGGTTTCCGCCGACGGTTCGTTCAGCGGCGTTTATCAAAAAAGTTTTGAACTCGCCGGACAAACTTATAAGCAAAGCGCGGTCGTGATTTTAGGCGAAACGCCAATCGTGCCGCAATCTTCAAATCAAGAGCCGGTTCAGGGAACTTATACTAATTACGAGGCGAATAAACAATGAACTGTGCATATCACGCGCACAACGCGGCGGTCGTTAATTGCAACGGATGCGGAAAACCTTTGTGTCCGTCGTGCGATCATCGGATAAAAGGATTTCCTTATTGTCAGGACTGCATCGTTTCGGGCGTTGAAATGCTTCGTAATTACAATCAATCGTCGTATGCGCCGATTATCAAACGCCAAACTTCCCCGTTCATCGCCACGCTTTTATCGTTAATTTGTCCCGGACTCGGCGCGGCTTATAACGGTCAGACGACGAAAGCTCTGGTTTATTTCGCCGTTTTCGCCGGGCTTCTCGAAATGGCGACTTTGACCGGCGGAATGCCGCTGTTTGTTTTGGGATTTATCGGAATGTGGTTTTTCGCCGCGCTCGATTCGTATCGAACGGCGAATTTATTGCGTTCGGGCGTTACGCCGAACGGCGGCGAAGACATTATCGTTCAGCGTTTCGCCAACAATCCGAAACTTTGGGGAATTGTCTTGACCGCGCTCGGTACGTCGTTTTTCCTGAATGTTTTTTTCGATTTCAGATTTTTGATGCGCGGCATTCTGCCGGTTTTGCTGATTGGTTTAGGCGTTTATTTTCTGCGCGATTTTGTTTTCAAGCGCAAGGAAACCGAGCCGGATTGGAACAGCTTCGCTGCCCGCAACGATTTGCCGACATTTGCTACGGCGTTGAGCGAACCGACGTTCCGCGCCGATAATTTTGAAGCAGCAAACGATTTCACGACCGAGACGCGCATTCCGACGTGGAAAAACCATTGAGAAATTCTGTATAATGAATATCGGCAATCGCTTTTGGATTTTTAAGACGATTTGAAGGTCGCCGATTTCGATTAAAAATTTTTACGAAATAAAGGAAGTTTAAAGTTATGTCGTTAGTTTATAAAGCCGCCGGTTTGGGAAGCATTCTTGCTCTTCTCGCTTTGATCGTTACATTTTTGAAGCAGATTATTGCGATTGTCACCCAAATTCTGGCACTCGTCAGCTTCTTTATTTTCGCCATCAAAATTCTAATTGTGCTGGTTTTTGTCGCCTTGATCGTCGGCGTCGGCTTTATGGTTTTCCGCGCTTGGGACAAAAACCGCAAGGCGAAAGTTTAAGTTTAAATTTCAGTTTTGTAAATTTCAAACACAAACGAACGCTAAAATAATCGGGATATTTGCTTTCCGCGTTTGCTTGTGTTATTTTCTTTCTTTCCAATAACCAAAAATAATTCGTAAATTTTGGTATCAACCCCCAGAAGGAGCATTTCTTTTTTTAAAAATAAATGCTCTTGGCAAGGATCGCGTCAGCGCCGTATGGCTGTTCTTTCGTGATTCCAAACATTTGGAAATCTTTGCAGATTTTCAAGTGCGTAAGATCATCAAAAAAGGAGCAACAAGCATAATGCACCAAGACGACAAGTTTTATACTTTTCTTTTATCGCATTTTATCCAACTAAAAAAATTTATCGGTCGTGAGGAAGTCTCGAAGAAGATTTGCCAAGCGAGCATCGCAATTTTAATTTTAATACTCGGTATTTTTACCATCGGATTCTCAGGCATTTTTCAAATTAACATATCAGCGGATTCAGTAAATTTACTTCAAAATAATTCCTCTAAATTAGTCCGACAACTCGCCAAACCAACCAATCAATCAATCGCCGAATACAAATCAATTAATTATGACCGTCCCGTAACGAGCGGCAATGATTTTACCATTGACAGCGGCGGACCGATTGATTTGACCGAAAACGAATCGGAAGCCGAAGAAACCGCAATGGAAGGCAAAATTCGGATGATCGAGGCGACCGGCAACCCTTCTTTTCTGCCGACAATGTGGGCGCATCTCGGCAAAATCAACAACGAATTCGGCTATCGCCGCAATCCGTTCGGCGGACGCGGCTATGAATTTCATACCGGCTTAGACATTGACGGCGAACGCGGCGACACGGTTGCCGCGCCTGCCAACGGAGTTGTCACGAAAGCCGGTTGGGAAGGCGGTTACGGCAATATGATCGAGATTGATCACGGCAACGGCTTGACGACGCGCTACGGGCATCTGTCGAAAGTCGGTGTCAGCGTCGGCGACACGATTCAGCGCGGTCAACTGATCGGATTGATCGGCTCGACCGGACGCTCGACCGGACCGCATCTGCACTACGAATTGCGGCTCGACGACAAAGCGATCAATCCGCGCAGACTTCTGCCGCCCGAACCGGCTGAAATCAAAGCACTGAACGCTGAATAATATCAGCAAAGAACTTTCCAAAAGCCATAACAAAAATCGGAATCGCATTTTGAAGATGCGATTCCGATTTTTATTTTCACGATTCGATTAGAAATCGTTATTCACAAAATTGTCAGGCTTAAATTTTATTCTGAAAAACCAAACCGCGCCCGCGCTGGCTGATAAAATTCCGGAAACGATTGTCAAAGTTTGCGGCGAGATGAAATACATTAATTCGCTCGAAAAATAGCTCGATAAACCGAAAATCGTCATCTCCGCGCCGCGATCAAGAGTCGAAATTCGCCCGCGAATATAATCGGGCAGACTTCGCTGAAACATCGTTTCTTGAACGGCGTATTCGACACCGACAATTAAGCGCGAAACAAACGTAAAGATCATAAACAGCCACAGCACGGGCATCATTCCGGCAACGGCGAACAAAATCCCGTGAATCAGAAGCGTCCAGCCGACGAATGAAACGTGACTTTTTCGGCGTTCGAGAATCGTTTCGGTGCGATGCGCGATCATCATTCCGACAAATAAACCGAAGCCGCTTGCCGTCCAAAGCAAGGCGACGGCTAAATCGGCATTCCAATTTTCCTTCGCGGCGAAAACGATTCCGCCGACGCGCTCGAAAATTACGTTAATCGCGCCGCCGCCCGTCGCCCAGATAATGTTCATCAAAAGAATCGTCAAAGCGAAATGATTTCGCACCGTATATCGAAACCCTTCTTTTAATTCCGTGAAAAAAGATTCGCGTTTGAAAGCGATTTGATTTTCCGTTTCCGGCAGCGCACCAGCGAGCGCGGGCGATTCTAAAATTTCTTCTTTGCCGGTTTCGCTTCTTGTCTCGCGCATCGCCGTTTCGGGAATCAGCCAAACGGAAAACGCCGAAATTAAAAACGACGCGGCGTTGATGATAAACGCGACTTTGTAGCCGAAAATCGCCGCCGCCCAACCGCCGAGAGCCGAACCGACTGCCATCAGCAAAAATCGTGACGAAAACATCAAAGCCGTTCCCGCCAAAAGTCCTTCTTTGCCCGTTAAATTTGGAGTTGCAGCGTTTTTCGCGCCGTCGAAAAACGCGCCGAACGCAGAGAGTAAAACTGTAGCGATGTATGCGATCCAAAGATTTTCCGCGCTCGTGACGAGCAGAAAAGCGAGCGCGACGGCACAGCGAATCAAATCCGACCAAATCATCACCTGCCGCCGCGAAAATCGGTCGACGAAAGTTCCGGCAATCGGCGAGCAGAACGCGAACGGCAAAAGCCGACACACGAATAAAATTCCGGCGGCTTGCGGCGAAGCGTCCGAAACAAGCCTGACAAGTCCGAGCGCAGCGATAAAATTAAACCAGTTGCCGAGTTCGGAAACTATTTGTCCCCACAGCAAATTTCTGAAATTGCGGTTTTGACTTAATAATTGCCCGTAAGTGAGCGATTTCATAAATCAAGCATAAACGGAAATGTTTGAATGAGAAAATTACGACTTCGCGCAAAATTGAAAATCGGTCTTATCAAAAGCTATCAGCTGTCAGCTATCAGCTATCAGCTAATAAAAAGTAAACTCTCTTAAAAGTTGATAGCTGACAGCGAATAGTTGAAAAGTAAAACAGATGTCGAAATTATGAAGTTTTGTGTGAATTTAAAACGTAGAAGTAAATTTCACTATGCGGCTTCGACTTCAACGGTTTGTTTTAATTTTCGACTTTTCAGCCAGTTGCGGAAGCGTCTGAGAGCGAGCGAAAATCCTGTCCAAACGAGAAAACAGCCGCCGAGCGTCGCTAATCCGGCGATGATTTGTCCGACGATGCCGAACGATTCGCCCGTATGCGCGAAACGCGCCCACGTTCGCAGTTGGCGACCGGCGTTGAGACTTTGATACGGCTCCCATTTGACCACTTCCGCGGTTTGCGCGTTGAGCGTCAGATTGGAACGCGCCATTTGATTCCAAGAAGTGTTGTCGTCAATCGCAAACGTCACCGGCGCGTCGGGCTGATTGCCGAGCCGCATACTCATTGATTCGCTTTCGGGAACTTGCTGTTCGGCGCGCGCCCAAAGTTGATTCAAATTGGCGGGAAGTTCAAATTTTTGTTCGCCGCCTGCGCGATTTTGCTGTTGCGGCGGTTGATTTTGCGGCGGCGGTTCGTTGCCGGTCAAAGTATAGAGCAAATTATTCGCCCAGGTATAAGACATCACAATCGCCGTCAAAGTCAGAACGATTAAAACGAGCGACGACCAAATGCCGATGACGTTATGCCAGTTAAAATTTCTCGCCTTGCCGCGAACGCCCGTGCGAAACCAACCGATGGCGCGAAGATGTTTCAATGAAAATTTGCGCGGAAACCAGATGTAAATTCCCGTGACTGCCAGCACGAAAAATAAAAGATTGCACGCGCCCGTTAATGCGCGTCCGGCGGCGCGGTTTTCGCCCAACGCGCCGAGCCAGCGATGCCAATCTTCGACGAATTGAAAAAATCCGTGCGCCGCTTTTGAGCTTTCGCCCAAAACCGCGCCCGTATATGGATTAACGTAAATCGTTCCCTCGCGCCCGAGCGCGACCGACGCGGCGATTGTTTTGTCTTCCTGCAAAGTGATCGCGCTCGGTTTGGCGTTCGGTTTCGCCTGCACGACGCTTTGCAGTAATTCCCGCACGCCGAGTCGCGGCGCGTCCGCGCCCGGCGGCTGAACGATTCTGATTTCGCGGTCGGCAAAGTTTGTAATCTGCGATTCAAACGTCAAAAGAACGCCCGTCACGGACATAATCATAATCACGATTCCGGCGAGAATGCCGGAAACGAGATGCGTCCAAAAAAGGGTTTTGCGGAAGATTTTCATTGCGTAAAAATTTTATGAAATGAATTGGCTGACTAGAATATCATCGCTTCGCTTGACCATATTCAGCAAATCGTAAAATTCCAGATTGCCGAACTGCTCCTGAAAAATTTCCATCATCGTCTGCGTCAAGTCGGCGAATTCGGTTCGGGTGAATTCGAGCAGAACATTGTCGGTTTTGAAATGAACGACCTGACAATTTTCGCAATGCCAAATTTGTAAATTTTGCCGCTGTTCTTCGCGATTCGTTTCGCTGAAATTATTCATTTGCTGCTCCTTTTCGATTTAAATTCTGTAGCTGATGACGAATTTTTGCCTGCTTTTTTTCTGCTGCAGATATTTTTGCAAAACCGCGTCGCGCATACGATTTAATTTGTCGGCGAATTCGAGAAAACGCTTCTGCGAAAAATTGATCGCCGCTTCGCCGAATTCGAGACAAATTTCGCCCGCTTCCGATTCGTAACAAAAAACTTCCAAGCTGTCTTTTTCTTTCATTTTTCAATCCTCGAAAATTTCATTTCCAATCAAACGTCTGCCCAGCGACGCAGAAGATTATGGTAAACGCCGGTTAACTGCACCGCCGAAGCGTGATTCGGCATCGCTGCGTTGATATTTTGAATCGCCGTGTCCATATCGAATAAAAGCGTTCGCTGTCCGTCGTCGCGGATCATACTTTGAATCCAGAAAAACGATGAAATTCTCGCGCCGCGCGTCACGGGCTTGACGTTGTGCAAGCTCGTCGCCGGATATAAAATCAAATGTCCGGCGGGAAGTTTGACCGAATGAACGCCGTATGTGTCTTCGATGACTAGTTCGCCGCCGTCGTAATCTTCCGGGTTTGTCAAAAACAAAGTCGCCGACAAATCGGTGCGGACGCGGTGCGGAGTTCCCGTGACCTGCCGGATCGCGTTGTCAACGTGATTGCCGAACGAATGCCCGCCTTCGTAACGATTAAAAAGCGGCGGAAAAACCCTCAGCGGAAGTGCCGCCGACATAAACAAAGGATTTTGTTCGAGCGAAGCCAAAATCAAATCGCCCAACTGCTGCGCGAGCGGATGCGATTCGGGCAGCTGCAAATTATTTTTCGCTTTGCCCGATTGATGTCCGGCGGTTACGCGCCCGTCAATCCATTCGACTCGTTCGATTTCGCTTCGACAGTTCGCCGCCTGCTCGGCAGTTAAAACAT
>CAXTMQ010000110.1:0-13761 GCA_964245305.1 uncultured Pyrinomonadaceae bacterium | reverse complement strand
TCGACTCGTTCGATTTCGCTTCGACAGTTCGCCGCCTGCTCGGCAGTTAAAACATCTGGAATTTGCAGCAACATAATTAGCGATGAGTGGAAAGTGAAAAGCGATAAATAATTTTCACATTTACCACTATCCGCTTTCCACTAATTAGAATCTGAATCCGGTCGTAACGAGCAGCGAACGTCCCGGTCCGGGAACGGTGTGTCCGCCGCTGATGCGGTCGAAATAGTATTTGTTACCGAGATTGTAACCGTTCAAACGCACATCAATATGCTTCGTGATTTGATACGAAGCGGTCGCTTCATACAACCAATAACCGTCAACAAAGCGCGTGTTTAGCGTGTTCGCATAGCGTAGATCAACAAATCGCGCACCGCCTCCGACATTGACGTTAAAGGGCAGTCGGTAAGTTGACCACAGATTGAACGAGTTGCGCGGCGTGTTAATAAATCGCCGTCCGAGTTCAGTAAAAACTTTAACATTGTTGACAACTACGAATGTATTAGATTCGACAATTCGACTATCGAGCAAAGTATATCCGGTCAACACGCTCCAACGATTGGTGATATTGCCGGTAATTCCCAATTCGATACCGTTCACACGCTGCTTGCCGTCGAGAATTTGCAATGCCGTGTTATCAATATTAGGAGTTCGGGCGTTGGTTTTTTCGACATTGAAAATCGCGCCGGTAACCAGCAAACGGGTGTCGAACAAATCCCATTTCGTTCCGACTTCAAAGGTGCGCGTTTTTTCAGGGTCGAGGTTCGTCGTCGTCGCGTTTTCGTAAATCAAGCCGGAAATCGAAGGATTTGACGACGTGCCGTAAGAGACGTAAAAACTTCCGATTTCGACCGGCTTGTAAATCGCGGCTAAACGAACATTAAATAAATTGTCCAGCTTATCTACGTGCGCCCGCGTCGTGCCGAAAACCGGCGAAGTCGGCGTTGCGGATGAAACCGTCAGCGTCGGCGGCAAATCGCCTTCCGCGTGATAGCGTTCATAGCGCAGTCCGCCGCTCAACTCGAATTTCGGATGCAGCGTGATCGTGTCAAAAGCGTAAACAGCCTGCGTATTTGCTTTAACAATGCCGGGCAAATCGTAATTGGTATATATAGGATACGGATAAACTTCGCTCGGATTTGGCTTAAAGAGATCTATTAAATAAATACGGTCAATAGTCGCGGCGGCGCGAGCGTAACGACGGCTGTTTTCGTGAATAAATTCTCCGCCCGCAACAAGCGAGTGAGCGACAAATCCGGTTTTGAAGTGCGCCGTGAAATCCGTCTGATTATCGTAATTCTGATCGGTTGTCAGCCACGGTTTGATTTCACGGTTGACAAGCGTTGTGTTGTCGCTGTTGAAACGCGCCGGAGTCGCAATCGAATCACGCGATGAATAATCGTAGCGAAACTGATTTCGCACGTTCATTTTATCGTTAATAACGTGGTTCAACGTAATCGTTCCCAAATGCGACCGCAGATATTCTTTATTCAAATCGAGATAGCCGTAAAAATTTTCGCGCGGCACGGGCGCGGGACGATCTCGGAAATTGACAAGAACTCTGTTCGTTGCCGTCACAAACGGAATTCCGTAATCTTGTATATTTTCCTGACCGAGGAAAAAATACCCGAGCGTCAAAGTCGTCTTTTTGGTTAATCCTAAAAGCAATGTCGGCGCGATTCCGTAACGCGAGTTTTCCACGTCTTTGCGTCCCGCGTAAGTCGAATCGTGTCCGACGAAATTTAAGCGAAAAGCGTTGTTTGAACCCAATTTAAATCGTTCGAGCGGAATGTTGATGTCGCCTGTAACGCGCTTTGTTTTGTCCGTTCCGCCGGTCAAATCGAAATTGTAAGTCGGTCGCAGATTCGGGATTTTCGTCACGAGATTGACCGTGCCGCCGGTCGAGCCTCTGCCGGTCGTCGCCGACGAGGGACCTTTGACGACTTCGACCTGCTCGAGATTAAACGGATCGCGGTTTTGCGGACTCAAATCTCTCGCGCCGTCAACGTAAATATCGTTGCGCGCGCTGAATCCGCGCAGAGTCAGATTGTCGCCGCCGACGTTGCCGCCTTCGCCCGCCGTGATCGTCAAGCCCGGCACGTTTCGCAAAACATCGCGCAAGGTCGTCGCGCCCTGCTGTTCAATCGTTTCCTTGTCAATAATATTGATCGTCTGCGGCGTATCGCGCAGCGGTTCGGTATATTTCGGCGAGGAAATTTCCTTCGCGGCTTCGGCTTTAATCTCAACCGTCGCGGCTTCGGCTTTTAATTCGAGCAGAACGGTTTTTGAATCCTTGAACGAATAGCTCACGCCCGTTCCTTCGAGAATTTTTTGTAGGGCTTGTTCTATCGTGAACGTGCCGACGACACCGCTTGAACGAATATCGAAAATTTCCGTCTTTTCGATTTTTATTTGCGTTCCGGTCAATGTTTGAAAGACTTTGATGACATCTTCCAACCTGCCTGCCGGAATGTTGAATTCGATTTTCTGCTGTTTCGCTTTTTGAACGATTTCCGTTTTACCGTTTAATTCGCTTGCATAAGCAACTCTTACATCACGGCTGTTGCCGACGGTGAAGGCGACCAAAACGCCCATCATTCCCGCCGAAAGAATCCAATATCGCGGACGACGTATTCCCGATTTATTTTTTCTGCTCTTTCTTGATTTAATCATTATTGACCGACTCCAAAATATGAAATTTCGCTTGCCGTTTAATCGAACTGCTTCGGCGATTTATGAAAATTCTAATTTGTTAAAATTGCGTGAAATGAAAAGTTTCAGACCGAAACTTCAACGAGAAAAACCACTCTTATTGAAAACGGTTTTCAATTTCATTTTGTATAATATACCGCTTGTTGAAATTGATTGTCAATTCCAAAATCGTTTTTCTTTACTTTTTTGCAAAAGTTTCAAAATTCCCCGCTTGCTGAATGGCGATTGGGGCGGAATTTGCCGGCAAAACAGAAAAGCCGTCGAAGAATAATTCCTCGACGGCTTTTCTTAAATTTTCTTTCAAAATCAATTTCCCTTAAAATCGGGCGGTCGTTTTTCAAAAAACGCCTGCACACCTTCTTTGAAATCGTTCGATTTGCCTGATTCGATTTGGCATTCGTGTTCCAAATCGAGCTGTTGCGATAAATTGTTTGAGAACGAAGCGTTGAGCATTCGCTTGGTTCGACCGATTGAGCCGGTCGGCGCAGCCGCGAGTTTTTGCGCCGCCTGCATCGCTTCACTCATCAAATTTTCCGCCGCGACGACGCGATTGATCATTCCGATTTGCACTGCTCTTTCAGCCGAAACGCTATCGCCGGTCATAAACAATTCGGCGGCGAGTTTTTCGCCGATTGCTCGCGGCAGAAAAAAACTTCCGCCGCAATCGGGCGATAGACCGATGCGAACAAAGGCTTCATTAAAGCTCGCGTTTTCCGAAGCGAAAATCAAATCGCAGGCGAGCGCGAAATTCGTTCCCGCGCCGGCGCAAACGCCCTGCACGGCGGCGAGAAACGGAATCGGCGTTTCCCGAATCAGTAGAATTACGTCGTGCAAAGCCTTCAAAGGCTCTTCCAAAAACGCTTCGATTCTGCCTTCTTTTTTCCACATCGAACTCATCTCGCGCAGATCGCCGCCCGAACAAAACGCGCGACCTTCGCCGGTTAGAATGACGGCGCGAGCCTTGTCTTCGATTGCCTTTTCGATTGCCGAGCGCAAATCTTTGGAAAGCTGCAACGAAAGCGCGTTTAACGCTTCGGGACGATTCTTCGTAATCGTCGCCACCGTTTCGTTCAGTTCGTATTTGACGGTTTCAAAACTCATAAACTTCTAATCGCCCGAATCATAATCTTCGCTGATTCTCTCCAGCAAATCCGGCTGTTTTCCTTCAAACTCGGCATAGCGAACTTTATCTTCTTCGCTAAACTCGACCGAAAATTGTAAATTATTGCAATGAAGACAGGCGTGAGCCGTAATTTTATTGCCGATGCCGAACATTTTTTTGTAGAACGGTTTATCGCCCGGAACAAAAACCGATGCTTCGCCGCCGGCATTATCTCTAACTGTTCCGTCAATCAGATTTGAACTTCCGCAGGCATTGCATTTCATACATCAGGCAGCGGAGCGGACTCTCGATTTATTCGCTTGAAAACACTCTTTGCACAAAATCGAACGCCCAACTTTCGGTTGAAACGGCACGGTGTCGTGCTTGCCGCAATTGTCGCAGATAATTTCAAAACGCGACGGCGCATTTTCGCCGCTCGCCGCTTTTTTCGAGCGGCATTTTAAGCATCTCTGCGGCGGCGACATATTTCGCTGGTAAAAAACTCCCTGTTCTTTTTCGGTAAAAACAAAATTTTCACGGCATTGGACGCAAGCCATTTCAATATCGGGCATCGCTTTTTTCTCCTCTCAAAAAATTCAAAATCCGTGCCGACAGTTTAACACAAAAAATTTTCAAATCCGTCGAATTTACCGCGCTTTCAAATTAATAATCAAATATTTTTCTCGCCGACAATCAGCGTCGCTTTGATTGAAAATCGAAAGGTCATCCCCTGACAATCTTCGTCAATCGTTTTCGCCAATTCTTTGTTTACTTTTTCCTGCTCTTTCGCGCTCAAAAAAGCGAGTCGCGCGGGCAGAATAAAATCATTAACAAGCGGCGCGTTGACAAACGCTTCACCGTTTTCATAATCGAAAAATTCGTTTTTCGTTACCGTTTCGATTTTCGTCAAGCCCGCGTTTTCCGCCCATTCCTCAACGCGCGAAACGGTCGGAATTTCCGCTATCAAACGCTCGATCTCCGCGCCTTTGTCCGGCATTCCGGCATTGAAAAGAGTTTCCCAAAGCAGCGAATAAATTTCGCCGAAGCTGCCCGCCGTCGGCAGAAAAAACGCCAATTGTTTTTTGGATAAAGCGGCTGCTTTCGACAGAAAATCTTGCGCCTCCGACGGTTTCGTCAAAGTCGCGTCAGCCAGAACCGCGTCGAATTTTTCGTCGGGAATTTGAGCCGTAAATTTTACATCGGTTTGCACCGCGTCGGCTTTCGCTTTAGCGATTTTGAAAAGTTCCGCATTTTCGCAAACGGCGACGATTGAGACTTTCTTTTTTCTCAATTTTTCGCCAAGCGCGAGCGCGTGATTGCCCGTTCCGGCATCGAGATAAAGAATTATTTTTTCATCGGAAAATTTGAAATTTTCATCGAAAAGATTTGTGAAACGCTCGGTCCAATCAATTTCGATATACAAATCGCGCAGAAACGCGAGTTCTTTTTCAGTTTTGCTCATTGCTTCAATTTATCGCAAAAGCGACGGCGTTTCAAAATCAAAACGAGTCAGAAATTTCCGGCGGCGAGCCAGTTTTCGGCGACCGCTTTCGCCGTCATTTTTTCGCCGTCAACCGCGTAATTCAGCTTTCTCATTTCGCCGGTCGAAATCGCGTTGTTTAATTTTTCGAGCGTTTCGCGCAAAATTTCGGCTTTATCGTTTCGATAAATAAAAACGGCTTGATACGGCGGAAAGAATTTTTTATCGTCTTCGAGCTGAAACAAATCGAGCGCGGCGATCAAACCGTCGGTCGAATTTCCGGCAATCAAATCAATCTGTCCTGACGCCAGCGCGCGATACGTTAAAGACAAATCCATCTCGCGCGGCTGCTTTGAAAAATTAAAATCGTAGGCTTTGGCGAAACCCGCGTAGCCGTCGGCGCGCGACATAAAGTCTTGCCCGAATCCGGCTTGCCAATTTTTGGAAACGGGAACGGCATCGGAAATCGTTCGGAGATTTTCTTTTCGGGCAACTTCGCCGCGAATCAAAATCGCAAAATCGTTTGAAAATCCGAGCGGCGGGCTTAAACCCAAATCGAATTTTCCAACATATTCCTGCTTCGTTTCTTCATAAACTTTGACGGGATCGGTGATCGGTTTCTTTTTCAAAATCGCCGTGTAAGCCGTCCCGGTATATTCGGGATAAACGTCGAGATTGTCGGCGACGAGCGCGTCGTGCGCGAGATTTCCGCCGAGTTCAAATTGCCTTTCGACTCGAATTCCTTTTTTCTCCAACATCTGCGATAAAATTTCCGCCAAAATAATTGATTCGGTGAAATCTTTAGAACCGACGCGGATTTTTTGATTCGATTCGATTTTTTGATTCGCATTTTGAGATTTGAAGTTCGAGACGAATGGAACGGCGAAAATCAACAGAATCAAAGCCGCCGCGCCGATGGCGATAAATTTTCTTCTTTTCGCCGAAACTTTATTCCGCAGATTTTCGAGCGCGTAAATTTTTTCGATTTGTCCGAGCGCGAAATCGGCGGCAAGCGCGAGAATTGCCGAAAAAATCGCTCCTGCCAACAACAGATTATTATCGTTTTGCCGCAGACCGCGAAAAATATAAGTTCCCAAACCGCCCGCGCCGACCGCCGCCGCTATCGTTGCTACGCCGACCGCAATGACGACCGCGACGCGAATTCCCGTCAAAATGACCGGCATTGCCAGCGGCAATTCGACGAGCTTTAAAGTCTGCCAGTCGGTCATTCCCATCGCCGTCGCCGCTTCTTTTATTTTCCGGTCAACGCCCGCGATGCCCGTCACCGTGTTGCGAATAATCGGCAAAAGCGAATACAGAACGAGCGCGATTATCGCCGTTTTCGCGCCGATTCCGCCGATGTAGGCAATCGGAATCAAAAGCCCGAACAGCGCGAGACTCGGAATTGTTTGCAAAATATTGGCGATGCCCAAAATCGGCGTTTGCAGAGATTTTTTGCGCGTCAGCAAAACTCCCAAAGGCACACCGATTAAAACGGCGAGCGCGGTCGAAACGAAAACGAGAAAAAGATGCTCGCGCGTCAGAGCGAGAAGTTCCGACCAATTATTTTGTAGAAATTCAGAAAAATTCATTCCTCAAATTTTAATCGTTTCCAGATATTCACGGACGAGCGGTAAATCTGATTTTCTGAAATTTTCCGGCGTGTCGAGCAGAACGATTTTGCCTTTGTCCATCAAACAGATTCTCGTTCCTAAGATAAACGCTTCCTGCAAATCGTGCGTCACGAAAACGGCGGTTTTGTTCAGCTCGCGCGCGAGCCGCGCAAATTCGGTTTGCAGATTTTTCCGGGTAATCGCATCGAGCGCACCGAACGGTTCGTCGAGTAAAAGCAAATCGGGATTTGCCGCCAAAGCCCGCGCCACGCCGACTCTTTGCCGCTGTCCGCCGGAAAGTTCGTGCGGAAAACGGTTGGCGAATTTGTGCGGATTGAGTCCGACGAGTTCGAGCATTTCAAAGGCGCGCGTTTCGATTTTTTCGCGTTCCCAATTTTCGAGTTCGGGAACGAGCGCGACGTTTTCGCGGATCGTGAAATGCGGAAAAAGTCCGGCTTCCTGCAAAACGTAACCGATGCGGCGGCGCAATTTAATCGCGTCCCAATTCGTTGTGGATTTTCCTTCAACCGAGATTTCCCCGCTCGTCGGTTCATAAAGACGATTGATCAATTTCAGCGTCGTCGTTTTGCCGCAGCCCGACGCGCCGAGCAGAACCAAAATCTCGCCCTGATAAATTTTTAAATTCAGATCGAAAAGAATCTGCGCGTCGCCGACCTTAAAATCAACGCCGCGAAATTCGACAATCGGTTGGTTTTCGTTCGTCATTTGCGTGAAATGAATTTTATCATCAATCGTTATTTTTGTAAGATTGCAAAAAATGAAAAATTTCAAACCGACTAAAGAAGATTTGCGCGACGCGATTAACCGGACGACCGAAGATTTGATTGATTATAATTTGAAAGTTTTGTTCTGCGGAATTAATCCGGGAATTTGGTCGGGCGCGACCGGCTTTCATTTCGCCAAACCGGGAAATCGTTTTTGGAAAGCACTTTATCTCGGCGGCTTCACCGACCGACTTTTGCATCCTTCCGAAGAACACGAACTGCTCGAACTGGGTTACGGCATCACGAGTTTTTGCAAGCGTACAACCGCTCGCGCCGACGAATTAACGGCGGAAGAGTTCGTCGAAGGCGGAAAAAATCTCGTCAGAAAAATCAAAAAATATAAACCGAAAAATCTCGCCGTTCTCGGCATCGGCGCGTATCGAACGGCGTTTCAAAAACCGAAAGCGACGCTCGGTTTGCAGGCAAAAAAAATCGGCGCGGCAAACGTCTGGCTTTTGCCGAATCCGAGCGGTTTGAACGCGCATTATCAACTCAACGATTTGGCGAAACTTTTCGCCGAAGCGCGCGAAGCGGCTGGTTGATAACGAATAGTTTATGAAAGAGTGTTTAGTTTTTAAATTCTCATCGTCGGCTTTCCGTTTGCCATCGCTCAAAATCTTCGGGCGTGTCAATATCAATCACGCCTTCGGGAAAATCAACGGTTATCGTTTGATCGAGATATTTTTTGATTAAAAATTTCGCGCCGCCGCCGCGCTCGTCTAAATTTTTCAAATCTGGAAAAAGCGTTCGACCGAAAAGCGCGGGAACGCCGACGGTTTCGGCGTAGCGCGAAGCGACGATCAGCGCGTCGCTTCGCGCAAATTTTTTCGCTAATTCGTCAAAAATTTTCCGCGTAACGAACGGCTGATCGCAGACGGCGATGATCGCGCCGGAAATTTGTTCGTCAATTTCTAAAATTTTTTCGATTCCGGCGCGGATTGACGTTTGCATTCCGTTTTTCCAATCGTCGTTTTTTACAGAATGAATCGCCAAATCTTCGACGGAATTTTCAAATTGCCCCGCGTTCGCGCCGAAAACCGCGACAACCGGCTGACAGACGCTGTTGACGGCTTCACGCGCGACGCGGCGCAGAAAAGTTTCGCCGTCGAAATTTAAAAGCTGTTTCGGCGAGCCTAGTCTCGTTGACGCGCCGGCGGCTAAAATTATTAATCCGATGTTACATTTCTGTCGCATATACGGTTTTATACGAAAAGTTGATGACAATCAAAATCTGGAATGTTATCTTTAAATTATAAGTTTTACTTTTAGCGAATACGTTTTTTGAACGTCGGAAATTTATATTTTCGGCGATTGTATCAATTTAATCTAGGGAGAATTTTCGATGGAAGACGAATCAAGAGATTTTCAGTTGACCGACGACGAACAAAAACTGCTCGACGAATTGATTGCCGATTCGACGAAGTTGTCCGAAGAAGGCGAATCGCGCCGTAAATTTTTAAAAAATATCTCGGCGGCAAGCGCGGCGATTTTAGCGACGCAAATGCTCGCCGAACAAAAATTGCTGGCGATTACGCCGTTTGAATCCGACGCGCCGGCAATCGCGCAAACCATTGAAAACGGCGTGAAAGTCGCGCTCAAAATCAACGGCGCGGAGAAATCCTTGAACGTAGATTCGCGGATGACTTTGCTCGACGCGCTGCGCGAACGGCTCGATTTGACCGGCTCGAAAAAAGGCTGCGATCACGGGCAATGCGGAGCTTGCACCGTGATTGTTGACGGGCGCAGAGTGCTTTCTTGTCTGACTTTGACGGCGACTTGCGAAGGAAAATCGGTAACGACGATTGAAGGTTTGGCGAACGGCGAGCAACTTCATCCGATGCAGGCGGCATTTATCAAACACGACGGCTTTCAATGCGGTTACTGCACGCCCGGACAGATTTGTTCGGCGGTCGCGCTGATGGACGAAGCAAAGAACGGCGAAGCGAGTTATGTAACGTCGGACGTTCGCGCCAAATCGCGTTCCGTTCAACTTTCGGACGATGAAATCAGGGAAAGAATGTCAGGCAATCTCTGCCGCTGCGGAGCTTATCCGAACATCGTCAAAGCCATCAAGGAAGTTCACACGGGCAAGCCGATTGATTCGGTAGCGTGGAGTTTTGTCGGCGAAAACAAGGAGGAAAACGATGCGACCGTTTAAATATTCGAGAGCGATTGACGCGGCAAACGCCGTGCAGATGGCGACGACCGCGGACACGAAATTTCTGGCGGGCGGCACGAACCTGCTCGATTTGATGAAGGAAGATGTCGAACGCCCGAAAGAATTGGTTGACGTAACGCGCTTGAATCTGACACAGATCAAATCGTCGAACGGGGTTTTGTCTTTGGGCGCGCTGGCGAAAAATACCGACACGGCGAATCATCCGCTTGTCAGGCAGGATCATCCGCTTTTGACGCAGGCGATTCTCGCCGGCGCGTCGGGACAAATCCGCAATATGGCGACGAACGGCGGCAATCTGAATCAGCGAACGCGCTGTTCCTACTTTTACGACGTGGCGATGCCGTGCAACAAACGCGAACCGGGAACGGGCTGCGGCGCGTTAGAAGGCATCAACCGAATGCACGCGATTTTCGGCTGGTCGGAAAAATGCGTCGCGGTTTATCCGTCGGATATGGCGATTGCTCTGGCGGCACTCGACGCGACCGTCAAAGTGCAGGGCAAAGACGGCAAAGAGCGCGTGATAAATTTTGCCGATTATCATCGCTTGCCGGGAAACAATCCTGAAAAAGACAACAATCTGAATCAGGGCGAATTGGTCACGGCAATCGAAATCCCGAAAAACAATTTCGCGGCGAAATCTTATTATTTGAAGGTTCGTGACCGAGCGAGTTATGCGTTCGCATTAGTTTCCGTCGCGGCGGCTTTGGAGACGGACGGCAATAAAATCAAAAACGTCCGCGTGGCGATGGGCGGCGTTTCGCACAAACCGTGGCGGGCGTTGGAGGCGGAAAAAATGCTCGTCGGCAAAGACGCGACCGAAGTGAATTTCAAAGCGGCGGCGGAAGCGGAAATGAAAAATGCCAAACCGCTCGAACATAATAAATTCAAAGTCGAACTCGGAAAACGCGCGATTGTCAGAGCGTTGATGATGGCGATGAACGGCGGAAAGGCTTGAATGTAAAAAGTATAAGGGGAAATTAAAATGGCAGTGATTGGCAAACCGATTGATCGGATTGATGCGCGGCTGAAAGTAACGGGCGCGGCGAAATATGCCGCCGAATTTAATCAGACGCGGATGGCTTACGCTTTTCCGGTCAGCGCGACGATTGCGAAAGGCGCAATTACGAGTTTTGACAGCGGCGCGGCAGTGAAATCATCGGGCGTTTTAACCATCATCACTCACGAAAATGCCCGCCGTTTGCAGCCCGCCGACGCGATGGCGATGATGAAAGTCGGCGTGTTTGTCGGCGAGTATTTAGCTCCTTTGCAGGATAATCGCGTTCATTATTACGGGCAGACTGTCGCGCTCGTCGTCGCCGAAACTTATGAACAGGCACGCTGTGCCGCCGCGCTTTTGAAAATCAATTACGCGAAGGAAAAAGCGGCGACGGATTTTAAAGCGGAACTGCCGAAAGGTTCTCGACCGCAGCAGTTTATGGGCGCGCCGACGCAGGTCAATTCCGGCAAAGCCGCCGCGCCGCTCGCCGCCGCTGCCGTAAAATTTGAGCAAACTTACACGACACCGACCGAAAACCATCATCCGATGGAGCCGCACGCGACGGTGGCGATATGGGAAGGGGACGACAAATTGACGCTTTATGACGCGACGCAGGGAGTAGTCAACACGCGCTCGACGGCGGCGTATTTTTTCAGTCTCAAACCGGAAAACGTGCGCGTGATGTCGCCGTTTTTAGGCGGCGGTTTCGGCTGTAAAGGTTTGTGGCTGCAAACGATTATGGCGGCGATGGCGGCGGACGCGGTAAAACGTCCGGTCAAGCTCGCCGTGACGCGCCAGATGATGCAGACCAGCACCGGACGGCGTTCGGAGACGAGCCAGAATGTCGCGTTCGGCGCAAACCGCGACGGGAAACTCCAAGTGATTCGCCATCATAGCGATTCTTACACGAACCTGACCGCATTTTTTGAACCGAGCGGCAAACAAACTGAAGTTTTATACGATTCGCCGATCAGAGAAATCACTTATCAAGTCGCTAAATTAAACGTCGGCACGCCGACATTTATGCGCGCTCCGGGCGAAGCGACGGGAATGTTCGCGCTCGAATCCGCGCTCGACGAATTGGCTTATGAACTGAAATTAGACCCGATTGCCTTGCGCGTTTTAAATCATACGACGGTTGACCCGATGAAAAAACATCCGTTTTCCGGCGATAATCTGCGCGATTGTTATAAAATCGGCGCGGAACAATTCGGTTGGGCAAACCGCAAAATGCAGCCGCGCTCAATCCGCAACGGCAGATATTTAATCGGTTATGGAATGGCGGCGGCGACGTATCCGGCGGGACGCAGTTCAGCAACGGCTCGCGCTCAGATAACGGCTAACGGCGATGTTAAAATTATGTGCGCGACGCAGGACATCGGCACGGGAACTTATACGACGATGGCGCAGACGGCGGCAGACGCGCTCGGCGTTTCGATCAATAAAATCAGCGTTCAACTCGGCGACTCAAATTTGCCGAACGGTCCGCTTTCCGGCGGTTCGCAGACGACGGCGAGCGTCCAACCGGCGATTATCGCGGCGTGCGAGATGCTGCGAAAAGATTTGATGACTTTGGCGATGACGGATAAGCAATCGAAATTGAACGGCAGAAAAATGGAAGAAATCGCTTTCGTTGACGCGAGATTTTACGTCAAAGGCGACGAATCGAAAACGGATTCCTACGCCGACATTTTGCGCCGCAATAACAAACCGATGATGGAAGCCTGCACGACGGCGATGCCTGCGTCCGGCAGCGGTCTCGGCTCGCCCGTCGCGCCGTGTTCAATCGCGCCGACTGCCACGGAAGAAAATTCCGATGATAAAAAATACTCGTTCCACTCGTTCGGAGCGCAGTTTGCCGAAGTTTGGGTGGACGAAGATTTGGGAACGATTCGCGTCAAAAGATTTACGAGCGTCCAGGACATCGGGCGTGTTTTAAACGAAAAAACCGCCCGCTCGCAAGTCATCGGCGGCGTGATTTTCGGCATCGGGCAAGCCCTGACCGAAGAAACCGTCCACGATCCGCGCTACGGCAATCCGGTAACGCGCACGCTCGCCGATTATCACGTCGCGTCGAACTTGGACGTGCCGGAAATTAACGTGCATTTCATCAACAAACCCGACGCGCACATCTCGACGCAGGGCGCGCGCGGCGTGGGCGAAATCGGCATCACCGGAGTCGCGGCGGCAATCGCCAACGCGGTTTTCAACGCGACCGGCAAGCGGCTCAGAGATTTGCCGCTCACGCCGGATAAATTGTTATAAGCGAACAAAAATCCAGTTTATTTCAAGGGGGATTTTTCAAAGATGAGTGAGAGAAAAAAAGTTGTCGGCGAAGGTTTAAATCGGATTGACGGAATTTTGAAGGTTACGGGAACGGCGGAATACGCGACTGATTATAAAATTCCGAATTTGGCTTATGCGGTGATTTTCAAAAGCGAAATCGCGGCGGGAAGGATTACCGGAATTGACCAAACGACAGCGGAAAAATCGGCGGGCGTTTTGAAAATCATCACATATCAAAACGCTCCGAAATTGAATCCGAAAGGCGGTTTGCGCGGTGGCGGTTTTTTGCAGAGTCCGAACGTCAATTATTTCGGCGAGCATATCGGCGTGGTCGTCGCCGAAACTTTTGAACAGGCGCGAACGGCGGCGCGGCTGGTGAAAGTTTCCTACGAAAAATCGGACGCGAAAGTTGACTTTGAGAAATATGTGAACGAGGCTGCGCCGCCGAAGGAAAAAGACAAAGCCGACGCGAAACGCGGCAACGTCGAAACGGCTTTTCAAACCGCTGATATAAAAATCGAGGAAGTCTATGAAACGCCAATCGAACATCACAATCCGATGGAGCCGCACGCGACGATTGCGGTTTGGGAAGGCGAAAATTTGACGCTTT
>CAXTMQ010000109.1:0-13887 GCA_964245305.1 uncultured Pyrinomonadaceae bacterium | reverse complement strand
TCCTTCGAGCAGCGCATATCTTCGGTGTAATCAACCGCCGCCGCCCACAGGCGCAAAATTTCCGCGCCGGATTGTTTGACGATTTCGTTCGGCGACGTTACGTTGCCGAGCGATTTTGACTGTTTTCTGCCTTCGCCGTCCACGACCCAACCGTGCGTTAAGATTTGTTTATACGGCGCGGAGTCGTGCGCCGCAATGCCGCACATCAAGCTCGAATTAAACCAACCGCGATATTGGTCGCCGCCTTCGAGATAAACGTCCGCCGGAAAACGCAAAGTGTCGCCGCGCGTTTCCAAAACCGCGACACACGATGAACCCGAATCAAACCAAACATCGAGAATGTCGGATTCTTTCGTGAAATTTTCGCCCGCGCAATTTTCGCATTTGTAATTATCCGGCAGTAAATCTTTCGCCTCGCGGTTATACCAAGCGTCGGCGGTTTCCGCCGCGAAAATATCGGCGACGTGATAAATAACCTGTGAATCAATGACGACGTGCTGACAATTTTCGCAATGAAAAGCGATGATCGGAACGCCCCAAACTCTTTGGCGCGACACGCACCAATCGGGACGATTTTTCAGCATATTCGCCATTCGACCTTCGCCCCAAGCCGGAAGCCATTTGACCCTTTCGACTTCGCGCAAACCTTGTTTTCTCAAAGATTCGTCTTCGCCGTTGTCCATCGAAATAAACCACTGCGGCGTGGCGCGATAAATCACGGGCTTGTGCGAACGCCAGCCGTGCGGATAGCGGTGTTTGTAATCTTCGTGCAAAAGAAGCGAACCGTTTTCGCGCATTAGTTCGACGATTTTCGGATTGGCTTTAAAAACGAATTCGCCCGCGAAAAATTCGACTTCAGAAGTGAATTTTCCGGCGTTGTCAACCGGGCAATACACCGGCAAACCATAATGCTGACCGATATAAAAGTCATCAGTTCCGTGTCCGGGCGCGGTGTGAACCAATCCTGTTCCGGCAGTTTTGTTAGTTTTTTCCTCGTCGTCATCTACTGAATTGTCGCCGAGTGTAACGTGAATACCGAGCATCAACAGTGAAGTTCGATCAAGCCAAGGATGTTTCGCTTCGAGTTTGTCTAATTTTTCGCCTTTGAATCGAGCGATTTCGTTCGACGCATTAAAGCCTGCTTTTTCCGCGACTTCTTTGACCAACTCGGTCGCAATAATCAAAACTTCGCCGCTCGTCTCAATCGCCGAATAATCGAAATTCGGATTAACTGAAATTCCAAGATTCGCGGGCAAAGTCCAAGGCGTTGTCGTCCAAATCACGAACTTTACATTTTTTCCGGCTAGTGCCGTATCAACGCCGCTCAAATCAGATTTCGCCGGAAATTTCACATAAACCGACGGCGAAACAACATCGGCATATTCGACCTCTGCTTCCGCTAAAGCCGTTTGGTCATAAACGTCCCAATAAACAGGACGCGCGCCGCGATAAACGTAGCCGCGTTCGACGTATTTTCCAAATAAACGCGCCGTTTCCGCTTCGTATTCGTTCGACATCGTAAGATATGGCGTTTCCCACTCGCCCAAAATTCCCAAACGCTTAAAATCTCTGGTTTGATTATTCATCGCCGTCGAAGCGTGTTCGCGGCAGATTTTCCGAAAAGCGTTCGTCGGAATATCGTCTTTGTTTTTGCCTTTTTTCTTCAGTTCGCGCTCGACGTAGTTTTCAATCGGCAAGCCGTGGCAATCGTAACCGGGAACATACGGCGCGTTGAAACCCATCATCGAACGCGATTTGACGACGAAATCTTTTAAAATTTTATTCAAAGCCGTGCCGATATGAATGTCGGCGTTCGCATACGGCGGACCGTCGTGGAGAATGAATTTATTCGTTTTGTCGCGCGTCGCTAAAATCGTTTCATACAATTTCGCGTCCGTCCATTTTTTTAGACGCGCCTGTTCGCTCTGTCCCAAATTCGCTTTCTGGGAGAAATTCGTCTTCGGTAAATTGACTGTCTTCTTTAAATCTAAAGGTTCGCTCATAAGTTAGTTTTCGTTTTAATTAACGACTAAATAAAACTTCTGTAAAAAATAAAATGTTAGCATTTATCGGCGAAAAAATCCGAAATCCGAAATCTGAAATCCAAAATCAAAAAGTTCCAAGTCGTTGATGACTTGGAACTTTTTAAAGCAAAGATTTACCTTTGACTTTCGCTTTTTTTCTATAAAGCAAAGTCCCGTTCGGTAATTATGTTAATTCGTCTGAAATTAAATTTCATAAAAATCTCTCAACTTATTTATGCCAAGTTTTTCGCGTTTGGTCAATGATTCGAGTCCAGAGTCTAAAGTCCGAAGTCCAAAGTTGTAAATCAGATTCGACTTTGAACATTGGACTTTAGACTTTGGACTCCGATTCTTACCAGATTTTACAAAAATCGGCTCTGACCATTTTATCGCCGGCTTTGCAGCCGAAGGCGTTGGCGAAAATTGACAGATTCGAGAGCGGTCCGTTGACGCGGTAACGCGCGTTTGAATGCGAATCGGTCAAAACCTGCTGGCGTTCAAATTCCGGCGTGCCTTTCGTCGCCCAAACCTGCGCGTAGCCTAAGAAAAATCTTTGCTCGGGCGTGAAACCGTCAATGTTCGCCGGTTTCGGTTTGCCTTCGAGCGATTTTTGATAAGCTGCAAAAGCCATCGTCAAACCGCCGAGATCGGCGATGTTTTCACCCAACGTCAATTTGCCGTTGATGTTCAGATTGTCGGCGATTTGATAACCGTTGAATTGATTAACCACGCAGTCGGCGCGTTCTTCAAATTTCTTTCGGTCGTCGGGTGTCCACCACATTTTCAGATTGCCTTCCGCGTCGTATTGGCTGCCGCCGTCGTCGAAACCGTGCGTGATTTCGTGTCCGATGACTGCGCCGATTGCGCCGTAGTTAATCGCGTCGTCGGCGTTTTGATTGAAAAACGGCGGCTGCAAAATTCCCGCCGGAAAAACGATTTCGTTAAAGCTCGAATTGTAATAAGCGTTCACGGTCGGCGGTGTCATTCCCCAGCGCGTTTTATCAACTTTTTGCCCGACATCTTTCAAATTTCTGGCGATTGTAAATTGTCCGACGCTTCTCGAATTGTCGAAATACGATTTGCGGTCAATTTTCAAACCGGCGAAACCGCGCGGATTTTGATTGAAACCGATTTTGCGCTGATAAGCGTTCAATTTGGTCAAAGCCATCTGGCGCGTTTCGGGACTCATCCAATCGAGCTTCGGAATCGCTTCGCGGTATGCGGCAAACAAATTATCAATCAATTCGCCCATTCGCTTCTGCGCTTCGGGCGTGAAATTCTTTTTCACATATTCCGCGCCCAACGCTTCGCCGACCGCGCCGTCGGTCGCGTTGACGCAGCGTTTCCAGCGCGGCTGTTGTTCCTTCGTGCCGTTCAGATAGCGGCTGAAAAAATTGAAATTTTCATCAACAAACTGTTTCGACAAAAGCGGCGCGGCGGCATTCAAAGTCATCCAGCGCAGATATGTTTTCCAATCGTTGATCGAAACATCCGTCAACATTTTATTGACTTCCGCGAAGAAATCCGGCTGACCGACGTTGATTTCCGTAAACTGCGGCGCGTTGCGCTCTTTCACATAATCCGCCCACGAAAAATTCGGCGTGATTTCACCGAGTTTGACGACGGTGATTTTGTTGTAGCGTTTCTGCGGATCGCGCAGTTCGACGCGCGTTTTCGAAGCGTTCGCCAGCCGCGTTTGAATCGTCAACACGGTTTTCGCGTTTGCCGCCGCCGTCGCCGCGTCGTCGCCGACGAGTTTGAACATATTCGTCATATATTCGACGAATTTGGCGCGAGTTTCCTGCGATTTCGGATCGTCCTTCGTATAATAATCGCGGTCGGGCAAAGTCAAGCCGCCCTGCGAAACATTGGCGATATTGATCGAACTGTTTTTCGCGTCCGCGCCCGCGCCGAAACCGAATAAAGCCTGAATTCCGACGTTGTGCAGCATCGCAATCTGACGCTCTAAACCTTTGACATCGTTAATTTGACTGATCTTTTTGAAATACGGATCAAGCGGTGTCGCACCCGCTTTTTCAATCGCGGCTTCATCCATACACGAAGCGTAATAATCACCGATAAGCTGTTCGTTGCTGCCCGCCGCCGCTTTTTCCTTCGCCGTCGCGTCGAGAATCGTCTTCAAAGCGTTCGTGTTATTGTCCGCCAGAATATTAAAAGTTCCCCAGCGCGGAAACGCCGCCGGAATTTGCGTATTTTTTACCCAAGTGCCGTTGGCATACTGAAAAAAATCGTCACACGCTTCGACTGATTTATCCATTCTCGTCACGTCAAAAGCCGGCGCGCTCTGCGCCAAAGCCATCGAGCAAACGGAAAAAAGAACCGTCAAAGCAGTTACGAAACGTAAACTGAATTTAGACATTGAAAATCTCCTCTAAGTTTTTTTGGAAGTTTGATGCAAAATTTTACGCGCAAGACACAAAAATGTTTCTAAAGTAATATTAATATTTTCTTCACTTCATTATAAAGAAAGACGATTGAGTTATGAACTAACTCAATCGTCTTTTTCAACTAAAAAAATCTTAACGCTGTTATTTAGCTAAGCTGCCAAGAACAAGAACAATTACTACAAGAACGGCAAGACCAATAGCAATTTTAACGCCGGTTGATAAGTTATTTCCTTTGACTTGTTTTACGCCCGGATAAGGCACCGTTGTATTTTGTCCGGTTTCTAAATCTGTTACGACAAATTGACTATCTCCGACTTCAGAGATATAACCTTTGATCTTAGAACCGTCTTTTAATTTTATCTTTACTCTTGCATCCTGCCCGATTCCAAGTTTGGATATTTGAGTTTTCACCTTTTCCGCAAATTCAGCTTATTTGCTTTTTGCAAAAATGTTTGTCGCGGAAACAAAGTTCAATAATAAAACTATCGTCAGTAATGATATTGTTTTTTTCATTATCTAATCTCCTAATTTGGTAAAAGTAGCGACTAAGCTGATTCGATAATTCCGTGTCTTGGATGAAACTCGAACCATTTAACGGATGATTCAATTCTCCAACATTAACTCTTGTACCTGCCTCAATAATAAGTTTCTGATAATGTTTTGTTTCATATATTTATTTTGTAAAAAGTTAATTCGGCTTTTAAGTATTCAGATAAGGCGGTCTGAAATTTTTAGTGTTGAAAGAAAAATAAAAATTTAGATTTTGGAAATACTAAAGTCTAAATTTTCCGAAATGCCGCATAAATATGCGCTTCAAAATTTAGATTTAATAAAGAGAAAGTTGTCAGATTTATTGAGCGACAAAAAAGCTGTCTGTAAAATTTTAAATTTAGTCGGGAGAGGAAATTCAATCAAAATGGAAAAAATCCAATTGAAAAATTTCAACCGGATTTTTCAGGACTAGTATTTCAGGCAGTAAAATAATTGACTTTCGCTTCGACCGCCGAGCGGATTTTTTGTAAATTTTCTCTTGAATCGGCTTCAAAACGCAGAACCAAAATCGCCTGCGTGTTCGAAGCGCGCACCAAACCCCAGCCGTTTTCAAATAAAATTCGCGCGCCGTCAATCTGGATGACTTCGTTTGTTTTGGCGAATTCTTCGGCGATTTTTGCAACGATTTCAAATTTGCGTTCGTCGGCGCAGTCAACGCGGATTTCCGGCGTGGAAAAAGTTTCGGGCAAATCGCTCAAAAGTTCCGACAAAGATTTATCGGTTTTCGAGAGAATTTCCAAAACTCTCGCGCCCGCATAAGTCGCGTCGTCGAAACCGTAAAATCTATCGGCGAAAAAAATATGTCCGCTCATTTCGCCGGCGAGCGCGGCGTTTGTTTCCTTCATTTTCGCTTTGATGATCGAATGTCCGGCTTTCCACATAATCGGATTTCCGCCGTGTTTGGCAATGTCGTCGAACAGATTTTGCGAGCATTTGACTTCGGCGATAATAGTCGCGCCCGGAGTTTCCTTTAAGATTTCACGCGACAGCAAAACCATCAATTCGTCGCCCCAGATAATGCGCCCGTTTTCATCAACCACGCCGATGCGGTCGCCATCGCCGTCAAACGCGATGCCCAAATCGGCTTCGGAATTTTTTACCGCTTCAATCGCGTCCTGCAAATTTTCTTCGACCGTCGGATCGGGATGATGATTTGGAAACGTCGAATCCGGTTCGGTGAAAAGTTTGACGAGTTCAAAGCCGAGCTTTTCATAAACCGGAACGCCCGTTACGCCGCCCATCCCGTTGCCGCCGTCAACGACAATCTTTAGACGGCGTTCGCCAACGCTGATTTTCGAGATGATGTCCGCTTCGTAATCTTCCAAAACTTCGAGTGTTTCATTTTTCCCTGCGCCTTTCGTAAATTCGCCGGACAAAGCGATTTGTTTGATTTCCTGAATCTGCGAGCCGTATAAAGTTGATTTTCCGAGACAAATCTTAAAGCCATTGTGATCCGGCGGATTGTGCGAACCCGTAATCATCACGCCGCCGTCAACCGCTTTCGTGAAAACCGTGTGATACAAAACCGGAGTCGGAACTCTGCCGATTAAAACGACATCGCAGCCGGTTTCGTTAAAACCCTTGACGAGCAAATCACGAAAACGCGGCGAGCTTTCCCGCGCGTCAAAGCCGATAGCGATGCGTTTCGCGCCATTTCTCACGAAAAAAGTGCCGAGAGCGCGGCTGATAATTGCTGCTGTTTCATTCGTCAACTGTTCGCCGACAATGCCGCGAATGTCATATTCTCTAAAAATATTCAAATTCATAAATTTCAGATTCTAACATTTTGTTTTTAATCTTTGGATTTCTCGACTAAATCTTTTCGTATATATGCTTTCCCATATATTCTTTTTTTGTTTGATGAAATGTTTGCCTGAAGTTAAGAAATATTCAGGTTTTTATACAGAACGTAATTGATGCTTGGACATTCTATTTTCGCCGAATATAATTCTGAAAATTTTTGAAACAAACGATTGATTATCAGTCTATTAATATTGAGTTCAGCACTTGCTTCTCGCCGAATCGCAGCTTATCGAAAAAGCGAATTTCTTTTAATCAATTATAAAGTCGTGAAGATTTAGCGAAACATTTCGTCTCGAAAGTTTTCGCCTAGACTTCATACGACAAAGGCACTCCCGTAGCGATGCGGGTTCGCAAAGCCAAGAGTCTCGGACGAACGAGATGGTCTGGTTACCGAAATGAGGTTTATATGAAGCGGAATTTCTTCGCCCTTTTCTCGCCCCGTGTATTTTTTGCGACAAAACTCGTTTTTTTTACATTTTTATTAATCGTTAATTCAAATGCCGCGACGATTAACGTCCCGTCAGGCGCGTCTTTGCAAGCGGCTCTAAACGCCGCTCAACCGGGCGACGAAATCGTTTTAGAAGCCGGCGCGACTTACGTCGGCGCGTTCACTTTGCCGGTCAAACCGGGCATGGCTTTTATCACGATTCGTTCCTCAAATATGAACGGATTGCCCGTCGTCGGAACTCGCGTCGCGCCCGCCGATGCTGTTGCGATGCCGAAAATCGTTTCGCCCGGATTCGGTGAACCGGCATTGCGAACCGCGCCCGGAGCGCATCATTTTCAATTCGTCGGCATCGAATTCAAACCGATAAATTCGCAAGCCTTTATCTATGATTTGGTCAGGCTCGGCGACGATGGAAGCGAGCAAAATTCGCTCGAAGAAATTCCGCATCATTTAATAATTGACCGCTGTTACATTCACGCCGAGCCGACGCAATCCCTAAAACGCGGCATCGCGCTCAACAGCGCGGAAACCAAAATCATCAATTCTTATATTTCCGATTTCAAAGCCGTTGATCAGGACGCGCAAGCCATCTGCGGCTGGAACGGTCCCGGACCTTTTCAGATCATTAATAATTATTTGGAAGGTTCGGGAAACAATGTTTTATTCGGCGGCGCGTCGCCTTCCGTGCCGAATTTAATTCCGTCGGACATCGAATTTCGCCGCAATCTGGTGGCGAAACCTCTTCAATGGCGCGGCGTTTGGCAGGTTAAAAATCTTTTTGAACTCAAAAACGCGCGACGAATAACGATTGACGGGAATGTTTTTGAAAACAACTGGGCGCACGCGCAGTCGGGATTTGCGATTTTGTTCACCGTCGGCAACGACGGCGACACGTCGCCCTGGAACGCCGTCGAAGATGTCGTTTTTACGAATAATATCGTCCGTCATTCCGGCTCGGCTTTTAATCTTCTCGGACGCGATAATTCGCATTCTTCGAGCGGCGCGGCGCGGATTTTAATCAGAAATAATTTTCTCAGCGATATAAACCGTCAAACGTGGGGCGGTGACGGAGCGTTTATTCAAATTTCCGAAACAAAAAATGTCGTCGTTGACCATAATACGGTTCTGCACAACGGCACGATTGTCAATGCTTACGGTCCTGTCAGCCCGTCGTTCGTTTTCACGAATAATCTGCTCAGTCATAATTCTTACGGAGTTTTCGGAGATTCAATCGGATTGGGGACGAATGCTTTGAACGCATATTTTCCCGGCTACGTTTTTCAGAAAAATCTGATTGCCGCCGCGCCCGTCTCGATTTATCCGACGAACAACTTCTATCCGGCAAACTTGAACGACGCGCAGTTTGTTAATCAAACAATCGAAAATTATCGCCTCGCGGCTTCGAGTCCATATCGGAATGCCGGAACGGACAGCAAGGATGTCGGCTGTAATTTCGACCAGATTTCCGCCGCGCTCGATGAAACAAACCAGCCTTTGATTTGGACGTTAGTCCGCAATCTGCGCGACAAAACGAGACTTCTGGCAGCATCGAATAATCTTTCGAGAGCGGAAATTCAATCGCTGATCAACGATATTCAGCAAATTCGTCAAATGCTGGAAGAAGCCGATTCGCCGAATTCGTCGCAAACTTTTGACTTTTTATCGAATGCTTTGTCCGCCGCCAGCAAAGCAATCCGCTTCAAAGGCTCGCTGGCGCGAAAATATATGGCAATCGCCGCGCAAAATTTGGAAACGCTCGTTTCGATGGAACAGCTTTAACAAAATTAAAGTGATTTTTTAATAATCCGCTTAAATTCGCGTTAAGCCGTAATCACAATATTCAATCAACGGACATTGCTCGCACAGAGGCTCGCGCGGGCGGCAGATTTTTCTGCCCAAACGAATCAAGTTAACGTGCAGCGAATAAAACTTTCCGTGCGGCGCGAGTTCGTCGAGAAGCCGGTGCACGTTTGCGTCGCTGATTAGTTCGGGCAAAATTCCCATTCGTTTCAGGATACGGAAAATATGCGTGGCGAGCGGAAAAACTTCCTTGTGAAGCGCGAACAAAAGCGTGCAGGCAGCGGTTTTCGGTCCGATACCGCGAAACTTTAACAAGAAATCGTGCGCGTCTTCGGCGGGCACTTTATCAAGAAATTTGAGCGAGAGCGTTTTGTGAATTTCTTTTAACTGTTGCAGAAAATCTTTAATGACTTTCGCTTTTTGATTCGCCAAACCGCCGAGCCGGATCGCGTCCGCGATTTCCGCTTCGTCAGCCGCCAGCACTTTTTCCCAATTCCCGAATCGCTTTTTCAAATTCTGAAACGTGCGGCGGCTGTTCGCGTCGTTGGTCGCCTGCGACAAAATTATGTTAATGAGCATCGCCAGCGCGTCGCCCTTCGCCCCGAGCTTTGGCTCGCCGAATGTATTTTCGAGATTTTGAACGATATATTTGAACGGTTTTTCTTCTTTGATTTTCTCTACGAGTTCGGCGCGAGTAAAAGTTTTTGATTTTTCTGACATTTCGCTTTTTTTTCAATTTAAACGAATGAAAAACGAAAATAAAGCGTTGAAAAAACTTTTACCTCGCTGATAATTTTCAGGAAATTTTTTATTTTGCCGGACAGCATTCGCTTGCTTGCGTATTCGTTCCCGCGCCGTTCTCCGAAACAACAAAAACTTCCCATTCATTACCGTCGGGATCACGCACCCAGGTTTTATCCTGAAGCGCGTAACAGCAGTTCGTCTGCATTTCATCACGCGCGGCGAGTCCGCTTCTTTCCCAGCGCGATTTTATTGCCAATACTTCTTCGGTCGAAGCGACTTGAATGCCGAGATGAGAAAGCGAGCCGCTTTTCTGCGGCGAACTTTGATTCAGCACGAAATTTAAGGGCGGTTTCTGCAAATCAAACTTGGCATAATCGGTTTTTATTTTCACGGGTTCTATTTCAAAAAGCCTTCGATAAAATTCGACACTTTTTTCCAAATCTTTCACATTTAATGAAACGTGCGCTTTTAAAATTTTTATCATCCCTATCTCCTTATATACGTTTTTGCATATATGTTTAATTTTTAGCTTTGATTTGGACATTTTGTCAAGACAGTTTATGAAAAAGGTGATAATATTTTCCGGTTATGCCGAGTATGCAAATTTTTTATATCGCTTTGGCGGATAGAACCAGACGGCGCATTTTAAATCTGTTGCGCGGTCAGGAAATCTGCGTTTGTTTTCTAACCGAGGTTCTGGAAATTAGCCAGCCGAAGATTTCGAGACATCTTGCATATTTGCGAAATGCCGAGATAGTTTCGGCGCGGCGCGAGGGAAAATGGATGTATTATTCGATTATCGAACCCGAAAATTTCTATGCCGCGCAGGTGTTGCTCGATACGCTGGATTGGCTCGAATCGCAGGAACAAATGCAAAAAGATTATAAGAAACTGACGGCGATTTCCGGCACGTTGCCAGCTAACATAAAAATCACGCGCGAACTTTCGACCAACACATTACCCGAAGCAGATGTATCTTATCAGCGAAGAGAAGAATTAGACACTTTTTTGTTGTAACAGAGAAGTTTTGACCGGCGAAAGCGTTGTCGTTTTATCGGTTATCTTCAATCGGCGGAGTTTCGACAAAAAAGGCTTCGTTATTTTTAATACTGTTCCTGATTTTTTGTCCGTTCGGCGCGAGTTGGACTTCGGCGGAAAGAACTTTCGAGATTCTTTTCGGCAGAAGAAGCGGCGCGAATTTAGCGACTGAATTGGCGAGCGAAACAATGTCCGCGCCGCCTGTCCAATGTTCGCGGATGATTGATTCGTCGGTGCGGTTAATAAGGCGCAGAAGCGTCAGCGCGACCAAATAAATATCGTCAATCTGCCCGACAAACGGGATAAAATCCGGGATAAAATCGAGCGGCATAATGACATAAACAATCGCCGCCGCGAATAGAGCCTTTTCCGTCAGCGGAACGCGGCTGTCTTTTATCAGCCTGCCGAGCAGCGTGAACATATTCGGCAGAAACATCAACAGACTTTTCATTTTGCTTTTCGATTCGCGCTTCGTTATTTTCGGCGCGCCGCTTTTTTCCAAAGACTTTCGGCTCATAAGATTTTTTCGGGTCAAATTCTAATTTCTTTAAGTCTAAGAAAAGCAGACGGTTTCGGCAAGTCTTTACATTTGTCGTTTGTCGTTTATCATTTATCAATAACGGCGCAATTTCAATTTTAGGCTAATTATGATTCTAGAGAAAATCCGGCAGCGGGCGGCGCAAAATCCGCAGCACATCGTTTTACCCGAAGGCGAAGACCCCAGAACCTTGAGCGCGGCGGAAATGTGCGTCCGCGATAAAATCGCCAACATTACGATCATCGGCGATGAGGAAAAAATCCGCGCAACCGCCGCGCAGACAAATGCGAATTTGAACGGCGTGAATATTCTCGACCATCGAAAATCGGCGGACTTCGGAAAAATCGCTTCGCTTTATCACGAATTGCGCCGCGCCAAAGGCGTTACGCTCGAAGAAGCCGAGCAGACGGTGAAAGATTCGCTTTATTTCGGCAATCTGCTCGTCAAACTCGGAAAAGCCGACGGTTCGGTCGCCGGCGCGACGAACACGACCGCGCACACGGTCGCCGCCGCTCTGCGCTGTATCGGCGTTCGAGAAAACTTCAAAACGGTTTCGAGTTTTTTTCTAATGATTATTCCCGACAAAAAATTCGGCGCGGACGGGGCAATGATTTATGCCGATTGCGGCGTGGTCGTTGATCCGAACGTCTCGGAATTAGCTGAAATCGCCGTCGCATCGGCAGATTCGTGCCGCACTATTTTAGAAGTCGAGCCGCGCGTGGCGATGCTTTCTTTTTCGACGAAAGGCAGCGCGAAACATAAATTTATAGATAAAGTCGTCGAAGCGACGAAAACCGTCCGCGCGAGATTTCCGGAACTTGAAATTGACGGCGAACTGCAAGCGGACGCGGCTTTAATTCCGAGCGTCGCCGCGTCGAAAGCCGTTGGTTCGAGCGTCGCGGGCAAAGCCAATGTTCTGATTTTTCCTGATTTGAACGCGGGTAATATCGCCTATAAACTAACCGAACGATTGACCGGCGGAACGGCAATCGGTCCGATTTTGCAAGGCTTGGATAAACCCTGCAACGATTTGTCGCGCGGTTGTAAAGCAGAGGATATTGTTGATGCGGTGGCAATTACGGCAGTGCAGGCGCAAGCGAGGACGCTTTAAATTACGAATTTCAAATTACGAATTACGAATAAGTTTGAAATTCGTAATTTGAAATTCGTAATTTGGATTTTAGTGAACCATCTCGAATTGCTGGCGTGAATAAACGAGTTCGGCGACGACGGCTTGAAACGAATGAGCTTCGTTTTTATTGCTTAAAGAACGCTCGCGCAGAATTTCCCAATCTTCTTTCGGAATAGCGCGAAAAGCGGCAACAACGAGCGGGTCGAATTGTATGCCGGCATTTTTATCGAGTTCTGCGAGCGCGTCTTCGTAAGAACGCCCGCGACGATACACGCGGTCGCTGATCATCGCGTCGAAGGCATCGGCAACCGCGAAAATTCTGGCGTTCAAATCAATATCTTCGCCGCGCAAACCGTATGGATAACCGCTTCCGTCCCATTTTTCGTGATGTTGTCCGACCAATTGCGCCGCGCCGTCAAGAAATTGGATATGCCGCAGAATTTTCTGCCCGTGTTGCGGGTGCAGTCTCATTTTGTCCCATTCTTCGGGCGTGAGCGCGGCAGGTTTTCGTAAAATCGCATCGGGAACGCCGATTTTACCGATGTCGTGCAACAGCGCGCCGAGTTCGAGATTTCGCAAAGCGGCTTTATCCAAACCGAGTTCGTGTCCGAGTCGCAAACTGAACGTAACGACTCTTTCCGAATGCCCGTGTGTTTCCGAATCGCGCGTTTCCAACGCCTGCACGAGTGCCTTGAGCGTCATTCGATAAGAATTTTCGATTTCTTCAAGAGCTTTATCCAATTCGGCGGTGCGTTTGGCGACAAGTTCCTCTAAATGATATTGATACTTGTCCTTCAAGTATTTCATTTCAAACTGGGAAAACGCTTTTTCGACCGCCGCTTCCGCTTTTTTTAGAGTAAAAGGCATCTGAATAACTTCAAACGCGCCGGCGCGAAACGCTCTGACGGTGTTGCCGCTCGCCGCGCCGTCGCTGATAAAAACCGGCACGGTTCGCGCCGCTTTTGCCTGCAAATGCGGAATCAATTCAAATCCGTTCACAATCGGCGAAGAAAGAGCCGTCAAAATAACCGAATATTCCTGCTCTTTGATCTTTTCCAGCGCAACTGCAACCGAATCGGCTTCGTCGCAAACGTATTTAGCAGAGAAGAAACTTTTGAGAAGCGTTCGTTTTTCAGGATTTTGTTCGATAATGAGCAGTTTTTTTTCGCTTTCGACCAAATCAAACATAGATGTTCAGGGAGTAAAAAGTTTTTTTGGAAAGATTGGAATAATAATTCCCGAAAGCTGTCAAAAAGGGGGAAACAGCAGAGTTAATTTACCACAATTAAAGAATGTTTGGCAATCATTTTTTGCGTCGGCAATGGCGGTTCGGTTGACGCGAATAGAGAATAGTTTTATTATTTTTAATTCGCGCCGAAGTGGCGAAATTGGTATACGCA
>CAXTMQ010000108.1:0-13966 GCA_964245305.1 uncultured Pyrinomonadaceae bacterium | reverse complement strand
GAAGGATTTCCCGTCCGCCGTTTATCTCGTTGCCGAACGCGGCGAAATCGTTTTTCAAGACGCGCTCGGTTTCGCCGTCGTCGAACCGGAACGAATCGAAGCCAATCTCGATACGATTTATGATTTGGCGAGTTTGACGAAAGTTTTGATGACGGGCTTGCTGTGCACGAAATTAATTGAAGACGAAAAGTTAGATTTGGAACAAATCATTAAATTTTATTTGCCTGAATTGAGTTGCGACGCAAATTTTTCAACTTTCGATAATTCAGATGTTTTGATTTCTGAGTTGTTATTGCACAGTTCAGATTATTCTGCGTGGAAACCATTTTATTTGTTTGCAAAAAGCCGCGCCGAAATAATATCGGAAATCTCAAAAACTCCGCCGATTGGAAGCATAAATGAAAAAGTAGTTTACAGTGATTTGAATTTTTTGGTTTTGACATTTCTACTTGAAAAACTTTACGGAAAAAGGCTCGGTAAGATTGCTGAATCGGAAATTATCGCGCCTCTGGATTTACGAAATACGTTTTTCAACCCGCCGAAAGATTTACAGAGAAGAATTGCCGCTAGCGAATTTGGCAACGAATTTGAAAAGCAAATGTGCGTCGAACAAGGCTTTGATGTTTCAAATTATAAATGGCGCGATTATCAAATTTGGGGTGAAGTTCACGACGAAAATTGTTTTTTTATGAACGGCGTTTCCGGTCACGCCGGACTTTTTTCGACGGCTTTTGATGTTTTCAAAATCGCGCAGCAATTTTTGGCGAGCCAGACGTGTTTATTAAAGCCGGAAACGTGCAAACTTTTTCGCACGAATTTTACGCCGAATTTGAACGAAGCGCGTTCGATTGGTTTTCAGTTAGCGGAAACGAAAGATTCGACGGCGAGCGAAGCATTGGCGAAAGACAGTTTCGGGCATCTCGGTTTTACGGGAACTTCTTTGTGGATCGAGCCGGAAAGCGAGCGGATTTTTATTCTCTTGACTAATCGCACACACGCCCGCGAATTGCCGTTTGCCAATATTAACGCGGCGAGGCGAAGATTTCACGAACTCGCGGTTGAAATGCTCAATGAAAAATAATTTGTTAATTGCTTCGGCTAGACGGACTTTTCAAACATCTAAAACAGTTATGATTTAATCAAAAAAATCTCTTCCCAACACAAATTTTCGCTTCGGAGCAAAAAGTATTTATGAAGAAATTATTTGTCGCTTTATTGGGTTTGTGTGTTTTGAGCCTTTCGGTTGCGGCGCAGTTAACTCGTTCGACGCGCCCGCGCGTGGTCGCCGCGCCGCAGATCAATTCTCCGAGCGAACCGCCCGCCAAACGTCCGCCGGTTTTAATCGGCGATTCTAAAAAAACAACTCAAACAACCGCGCCCGCGCCGACCGAAGAACCGGCGACGGTTGACGATGACGAAATTATTAAAGTTGACACGACTCTCGTCACGATTCCGGTTTCCGTGCTTGACCGCGAAGGCAGATTTATTTCGGGTTTGCGAAAAGAAGATTTTCAGATTTTCGACAACGGCGTTGAGCAGAAGGTCGAAGAATTCGCATCGGTCGAACAGCCGTTCACGGTTATTCTGCTGATTGATGTCAGCCCTTCGACGCAGTATCAGATCGAGGAAATTCAAAACGCGGCGATTGATTTCGTCAACCAGCTCAGGCGCGACGATAAGGTGATGGTGATTTCGTTCGACGAGCGCGTGAATATTTTGAGCCAGCCGACGAATAACCGCGCCGTTCTGCAAAGCGCGATTCAAAGGGCGCGGTTCGGCGACGGAACTTCGCTTTACGACGCGGTTGATAACGTCATCAATCAACAACTTCGCCGCATCGAAGGTCGCAAGGCGGTCGTTTTATTCACCGACGGCGTTGACACGACTTCGCGCCGCGCCAATTATCAAAGCACTTTGCAGGAAAGCGAAGAAGCCGACGCGCTTTTTTATCCGATTCTTTACGACACGCAGAGCGATATGGGCGGCGGTTACGGCGGCGGAAATAATTATCCGAATCCGTATCCGCCGCGTCGCCGTCGTCAGCGCGGCGGTTGGGGCGTTCTCGGGGATATTTTAAGCGGCGGCGATATTCAAATCGGCGGCGGTTATCCGGGCGGCGGAGGCGGCAGCGCGGGTTCGAGTCGCGCCGAATATGAAACGGGCAAAAGATATTTGGAAGGTTTAGCCCGAAACAGCGGCGGCAGAAATTTCGAGGCGAGCAACAATCTGAACGCGGCGTTTTCGGGCATCGCCGAAGAATTGCGTCGTCAGTATTCGCTCGGTTATTATCCCGAAGCGGTCGGACAAAAAGGCGAACGCCGTCAAATCCGCGTCCGCGTCAAACGTCCGAATTTGGTCGTCAGAGCCAAAAACAGCTATATCGTCGGCGAAGGCGCGAGCAGTTTAGCCGGAAAATAATTTACATCGTAAACAGTTAGTGAGAGAAAGGTTGGAAATAAAAACGATTCGTTTTTATTTCCAACCTTTCTCTCTTTTCATCAAAAAATTTTACCGGGCGACATCTTTTGGGGTTTTATCGCGCATCGAACTGTCAAAAAATAATTCAATATGAAAAAATATTCGGTTGTTATATTTCTTGCGATTTTTTGTTTGAGTTTTATCGGCGGATTCGCGCAGTCAAGGCGCGTTCCGCCGTCGGACAATTCCGGCAAAGCCAATAAACGCGAAACTAAGCCAATCGAAACACCAACGCCGGAAATGCAGACTCCGAAAAGCAATGAAGATTCGCCTGTTGACGACAAGGAAGTAATCAGCGTTGACACGAATTTGGTGGCGATTCCGATTAAGGTTTCCGACCGCAAAGGCAGATTTATCGCCGGTTTGAAAAAGGAAGATTTTCACGTTTTTGAAGATAACGCCGAACAGGAAATCGCTTATTTTAACAACGAAGAACAGCCGTTCACCGTCGCTTTGGTTTTGGATATGAGTTATTCAAGCACGTTCAAAATCGCGGAAATTCAAAGCGCGGCGACGGCTTTTATCGCGCAACTGCGACCGAACGATAAAGTAATGGTCATCTCTTTTGACGAGCAGGTTCACGTTTTATGCAATCCGACGAACGACCGCAAAGCTCTGCTGACCGCCGTTAAAAACACGAAAATCGCTTCCGGCACGTCGCTTTACGACGCGATGGATTTGATAATCAATCAAAAATTCAGAGGAATGAACGGGCGAAAGGCGATTGTTCTGTTTACCGACGGCGTTGATACGACGAGCCGCCGCGCCTTTGCCGTCAATAATTTAAGCGACGCGCTCGAATTCGACGCGCTCGTTTATCCGATTCAATACGACACTTTTAACGACGTGCAGGCGATTAAAAACCGACCGCCGACCGTTCCGACAACGGGAAGTCCGCTTCCGTTTCCGCTGCCGATTCCAACCAAAAGCGGCGGGGAAAACGGCGGAACAATGAGCGGCGACGGAACTTCGGCGGAAGATTACCGCAAAGCCGACGAGTATTTGAACGAAATGGCGAACCGCACGAGCGGAAGACTTTACAAAGCGAGTTCGACCGGCAATCTCGCGCTCGCCTTTTCCAACATCGCTTCGGAACTGCGCCAATTTTACAGTCTCGGTTATTATCCGAAAATCGAAGCCAAAACCGGCAGCAAGCGCAAAATAAAAGTGCGCGTCAATCGCCCTGATGTCGCCGTTCGCTCGAGAGATTTTTACATCGTCGGGAAAAAATAATAAAGCTGAATTTATATAATCGTGCCGTCGGCAATCGTCGCGTTTTTCGGGACGATGATAATGCCTTCGCGGATAAAATAACAGCCGTTTTCGCCGTCGAGCGTTTCGACATTATGGCGGTTAATGAGCTGAACGTTTTTGCCGACGCGGGCGTTTTTGTCAATAATCGCGCGACGGATAATCGAATTTTCGCCGATGCCGAGATGCGGCTTGCCGACTGAGATATTGTCGTTCATTTCTTCGATAGACTCGAAAAAATCCGCGCCCATCACGATTGAATCTTCGATGCGCGTGCCTTCGTCAATGCGGCTTCGCAAGCCGACAATCGAGTTTCTGGCATACATTCCGTTCAAAATACAGCCTTCGCTGATCATCGAATTATCAATGTCGCAATTGTGAATTTTCGACGGCGGCAGATAACGGCTGCGCGTGTAGATCGGGTCTTGGTTGTTGAAAAAATCGAACTTCGGCAGAGGCGATGCCAGATCGAGATTCGCCTGATAAAACGCGCGAATCGTTCCGATGTCTTCCCAGTAATCTTTGAAAAGGTGTGCCTGCACGTTGAATTTTTCAATCGCCGACGGAATGATTTCGCCGCCGAAATCGAAGCGGCTCGAATCTTCGTCGAGCAGTTCGAGCAGGCGTTTATAATCGAAAACGTAAATTCCCATCGAAGCCAGAAACGGGCGGTTCTGGCTTTCTTCGACGGACAAACCGAAGCGCGTCGTATCCACGCGCATCGCTTCGAGCGCGTCGCCTTTCGGTTTTTCGCTGAATTCGACGATGCGCCCGTCCGCATCGGTTTTCAAAAGCCCGAAACCCTGCGCGTCGAGCGGATTAGCGGGAATCACGGAAATCGTGACATCGGCATTCGTGTCGTAATGGCGTTTGAGAAATTTTTGGTAATCCATCCGGTAAAGATGATCGCCCGACAAAATCACGACCGTATCGACATTCCAGCCGCGAATATGCGGAATCATCTGGCGCACCGCGTCCGCCGTGCCTTGAAACCATTCGGGGCTGTCAACGCGCTGTTCCGCCGCGAGAATTTCGACAAAGCCGGTCGAAAAACTCGAAAAACGATAAGTGCGCGAGATGTGACGATTTAACGACGCGGAATTATACTGCGTCAGCACGAAAATCTGCGTGATGTTCGAGTTGATGCAGTTGGAAATCGGCACGTCAATCAAGCGGTATTTGCCGCCAAGCGTAACTGCCGGTTTCGCTCGTTCCTTCGTCAACGGAAAAAGGCGCGAACCCGCGCCGCCGCCCAAAATAATCGCCACCACGTTTTCGGATTGAGCCATAAATTTATAAAAGACAGTTAAATTTGTATCTTCTACAATAGCCGCACTTAACTGATTTTATCAAGCCGATTTTCCGGCTTTTTAAAGCGGCTTTGACTTTTGTGGCGAATGCGTGTTACCTTGCATTTCACCGTTTTTACAATGCTTTTTCATTAAACCGCTGCAATTTCGGTGTAGTTGTTCTTTTCAGTCTAAAACGCTTTTCGATGTCGCTTTTCTCCAAAAAAAGCGGCGTAAAACAGGGAAAACGGGTGAAAATCCCGCACGGTCGCGCCACAGTAAATCCGATTTTGGATTTTAGAATGTGGATTTCGGATTGTTTTATTCAAGCAATGCCGAAACCCACATTCTAAAATCCAAAATCGGAAAGTCTGGAAACCTATCTTGAAGTTTTTTAGCCGGATTCGTCTCGCGTCAGGACGAATGGCTTTAACGGATGTTGTTCATAATTCTCCTATTTTGAGTGAAAAATCCTGTCTGTTTGCTGTTCGTTGTTGGTTTTCGAGACAGTAAAAAGGCGGGATTTTTCATTTGTCGGCAGTAAATAAAAATCAAATCAAATATGCGATTTTCGTCGGAAATCTTTTCGGCGCGAAAGCGAACTTTGCCGGAAATCGATTTTTCGGGCGGTTGAAGATTGTCGTTTTAATGTTTTGCGTATCGCTCGCTTTCGCGTGTCGAAATGAAAACACCGCTTTGTCGAGCAACGCGCCGACGCGCGAAATTTCCGACGGTTTGGGCAGACGAATCAATTTGCCGCCGAAAATCGAACGTGCCGTTTCGCTCGCACCGAATTTAACCGAAATCACGTTCGCCGTCGGCGCGGGCGACCGACTTGTCGGCGTGACGACTTTTTGCGATTACCCGGAAGAAGCCAAGAAAGTCCAAAAAATCGGCGATACTCTCAACCCGAACGTCGAAACAATCATCGCCTTAAAACCCCAAATCGTTTTAGTTTCGACCGCTTCGCAGATGGAGAATTTTACGAAAACGCTTGAAGCGCAAAACATTGCGGTGTTCGTGACCAATCCAAACAGTCTCGACGAAATTTACGCGAGCATTTCGCAGATCGGCGAAGTTTTCGGCACACAGGAACGCGCCGCTCAAACCGTCGAAGGAATGAAACGCCGCGTCGCCGCCATCGAAGCGAAAACCGCTAATTCAAACCGCGTGAAAGTATTCGTGCAGATTGATCGAAATTCGCTTTACACGGTCGGCAAAAATTCGTTTATCACCGATTTAATCAATCGCGCGGGCGGCGAATCTTTGACCGCCGATTTGACGACCGCGTATCCGAATATCAGCCGCGAAACCGCGCTCGCGCTGAATCCCGAAGCGATTATCTTGTCGGAGAGCGAAAACAACCGCGAGCCGAACGACGTTTTCAAAAATTCTCCGGCGGTTAAAAACGATAAAACTTTCCGCGTCAATGCCGATTTGCTGTCGCGTCCCGGACCGCGAGTTGTTGACGGTTTAGAGCAAATTGCGAAAGATTTGCATCCCGAAAATTTCAAGTGAAAACACAGTCTTCAAAGTTCAAAATTCAAGTTTCAAAGTTCAAAAATAAAAATTTTAGCTTTGGCGGCGGACTTTTGGTTTTGCTTTTTATTGTTTTGTTTCTGGCAATTTATTTCGGCAGCGAGCGGCTCGATTTTTTTAATTTGAGCGACGAACAGAGCGCGATTTTATTCGACATTCGCCTGCCGCGCGTTTTGCTCGGCGCGGCGGTCGGCGCGAGTCTCGCGCTGTCGGGCGCGAGTTTGCAGTCGCTTTTGAGAAATCCGCTTGCCGAACCGTATCTTTTGGGCGTGTCGAACGGCGCGGCGTTGGGAACGATGCTGGCGTTTATATTTTTTACCGATTTTGAATGGTCGCGTCCTTTGCTGGCATTCTCGGGCGCGGGCGCGGCGACCGTCGCGGTTTATCAAATGGCGAAATCGCGCGGCGGAATGAACGTCGAACGGCTCGTTTTATCGGGCGTAATCGTGACGACTTTTCTTTCCTCGATTTTGGTTTTGCTGACATCTTTGCTCGACGCGACGAAGCTCAGAAGTTTCACGTTCTGGCTTCTGGGCGATTTGTCGCAAGGCTCGAAAAACGGATTTTATTTGAGCGGCGCGGTTGTTTTCGTCGGCGTGATCGTTTTGAGTTCGCAAGCGAGAGCTTTGAATTTGATGATGATCGGCGAGCGCGACGCTTTCGATTTCGGCGTGGAAGTCGAGCAAACGCGGCTGATAGTTTTTACGACGGCGGCGGCTTTGGTCGGAACATCAGTCGCGGCGAGCGGTTCGGTCGGTTACGTCGGCTTGATCGTGCCGCATCTGATTCGCCTTTTAATCGGCAGCGACAATCGTTTTGTCGTACCGTTTTCCGCCGTCGCGGGCGCGATTTTCGTCGTCGCGGCGGATACGGTTGCCCGAACCGCGATTGCGCCGCGCGAGCTTCCGGTCGGCGCGATTACCGCGTTGATCGGCGCGCCGCTTTTTATTTATTTGTTGAGGAAAAATTAGCCGCGAATAACACGAATGACACGAATTATTTTTCAATATTTATTCGAGTAATTTGTGTTATTCGCGGCTAAAGAAAAATGCTCGAAGTCGAAAATATTACGATTAAATACGGCGATTTCGTGGTCGTGCGGAATGTTTCGTTGCGCCTCGGAGCGGGAAAAATCATCGCTCTGCTCGGCGCGAACGGAGCGGGAAAAACGACGCTTTTGAAATCTCTGAACGCGAGTTTGCCGACGAGCGCGGGCGAAATTCGGCTTGACGAAAAACGGATTGAAAAATTATCGCGCCGCGAAATCGCGCGGAAAATTTCGGTTATCGCGCAGGAAACCGAAACGAAATTTCCCGTGACGGTTCTGGAATTTGTGCTTGCCGGACGTTTTGCAAGCAGCGCGGCGTTCGGTTGGGAAACCGCGCGGGACTTGCAGATCGCGCGGCGATGTTTGGAAGAATGCGATTTGGCGGATTTTGAAAATCGCCCGATGAATCAACTTTCCGGCGGCGAGCGGCAAAGATCTGTTTTGGCTCGCGCTTTGGCGACCGAAGCGAAAATTTTACTGCTCGACGAACCGACCGCGAATCTCGATTTGGCGCATCAGGCGTTGATGTTTCGCCTCGTTAGCGAACGCTGTCGAAACGGCGATTCGTCGGCGATTGTCATCACGCACGATTTAAATTTGGCGGCGGAATTTGCCGACGAAATCGCGCTTTTAAAGAACGGCGCGATCATCGCGCAAGGCGCGCCCGAAACGATTTTAACCGTCGAAAATCTGCAAACGATTTTCGATGTAAAAGTTTTGCTCGACGAAAATCCGGCGAGCGGGAAAAGAAGAGTAACGATGATTTATTGAACGAATTACGAATTTTAAATTCGTGATTAAGAAAGACAATCGGCGCAAAGGAACGCGGCGCAAATCCGCGACTGCCCACGCAACCGTGAATTCAATTATCAGCCGACAGTCAGCAATTATCGAAAAACTGCTAACTGTCGGCTGATAACTGAAAAGTCGGGAACTTTGGCGCGATTGTTAAGGAAAATAAACCGCGTTCCGCGTTGGGCGGAAGAGGAGAAAAAATGAAAATTATAAAAATATTAAGTTTAATTTGTTTTTTGACAATCGGAGTTTTAGCGCAGGCATCGGCGACGGTTTCCGGCAAATTAATTGACGAAGGAAAGGCGGTTGCGAACCAAACGATCAAGCTCGTTTCGGCAACCGAAACTTTTGAAACGACGACCGACGCGAGCGGAAATTATCAATTTGCAAACGTCGCCGACGGCAATTATTTATTGATTTACAACGGCAAACAAGCGAACGTCAGCGTCGAAAACGGACAGGTTTCGATTGCGCCGCTGGCGGAAACGGTTTTCGTTTCGGCAAACACGGCGCAGTCGCTCGACGAAGTTTCCAAATCGGTTAACACGATTGACGCGCAGGAATTGCGCGACCGCGCCGATTTTTCGCTGGTCGAATCGCTGCGTTCGATTCCCGGATTTCGCGTCCAGCAGCTCGGCGGTTTCGGGCGCGCGGCTTCGATTAAAACGCGCGGGCTTCGCAATCAGGACACCGCGCTTTTGATTGACGGCGTTCGTTTCCGCGACGCGGCGGCGATCACCGGCGACGCTTCTTCGTTTTTATCGGATTTTACTTTGACGAGCGTGGCGAAAGTCGAGGTTTTGCGCGGTTCGGGTTCGTCGCTTTACGGCACGAACGCCGTCGGCGGCACGATTGATTTTCAAACGCCGAAACCCGCCGAAGGATTTCACGGCAATCTTTCGGGCGCGGGCGGCGGTTACGGTTTGAGCCGTTTTCGCGGCAACGTCTCGAACGGCACGAGCGACGGCAAATTCGGTTTCAATTTCGGCGCGTCGCGCACTAAATACACCAGAGGCATTGACGGCGAAGACGACGCGAACAATACGAATCTGCAATCGCGCATCGAATTTAATCCAATCGAGCGCACGAATATCTCCGGCAGATTTTTCTTCTCGGACGCATACGTGCGGCTTAATTCAAATCCGAATTACATTGAGTCGGCGTTTACCGGCATTCCGGTAACGACGATTGTTGACGCGATTCCGCTGACGCGTGAAGAATTGCGCCGTTATGAAAACGGAACGCCGCTCGCGCAATTGAATCGCGGCAACGCGAATTTTATTCCCGACGCGAACAATCCCGACAATTTTCAACGCTCGAAATTTTTCAACGGACAAATCGTTTTCACGCACGCTTTCAGCGACAAATTAGTTTTGCAGGGCTATTATTCAGGTCTGAGAACGCAGCGAAAAAACGACGATGGAATTTTGGGCATCGGTTTTCAATCGGCTTCGACGAGCTTTTTCGACGGCACGATTCAGACGGCGAACGCGCACGTTAATTGGTCGCCGAACCGCCAAAATGAAATCACCGCCGGTTACGAATACGAACGCGAAAAATACGGCAACAACGGATTTTCGCCCGGCGGCGCGAACGCTTTTTTCGTCAAAGCGTATCAATCGAGCAATACTGTTTACGCGCAGGATTTGCTGAAATTGTTTGATAATCGCCTTCAGTTGGCAGGCGGTTTCCGTGTGCAGTTTTTCGATCTGAAAACGCCCGAACTGAGCGCGACAAACGCGCCTTACAGCAATCTGACTTTGAGTAATCCGCCGAACGCATACACTTTTGACGGCGCGGCTTCCTACTTTTTTGAACAAACGAAAACGAAAATTCGCGCGCACGTCGGCAACGGTTATCGTGTGCCGTCGTTGTATGAACGCTTCGGAGCGGGATTCTTTTTCGGTTTCACGGCTTACGGCGATCCGAATCTCGAACCCGAACGCTCAATCGCTTTCGACGGCGGCATCGAGCAGAATTTATTTAAAGACCGCGCCAAATTAACCGCCGTTTATTTTTACACAAAATTGACGGACATTATCGGGTTTGCCGATTCCGCGCCGCCAATCGGCTCGACTCCAAGATTGTTCGGCGGTTATTTCAATACAAAAGGCGGCATCGCTCGCGGCGGCGAGTTTAGCGGCGATTTCCGCCTCCGTCGTTCGACCGGCGTTTTCGCGTCTTACACATACACGAACAGCGACCAGCGCGTTTCGCAAGTGCCGACGGTCGGCATCATCGGAACGCTCGGTATTCCGAAACATCAGTTTACGTTAGTGGCGACGCAGCGGTTCAAACGCGCGTGGGTGAATTTCGATTTTCTCGCCGCGAGCGATTATCTGGTCGCGCTCGGTTTTCCGTCGAGAGTTTTTCGTTTTCAGGGAAATCGTCGCGGCGATCTGACCGGCGGCTACAACATTCCGCTCAAAAGCGAACGCTACAATCTGCGCGTTTTCGGCACGATTGAAAATCTTTTCGGCAATGAATATTACGAAAACGGTTTTCGCACATTCGACAGATACGGGCGCGTCGGTTTGAGTTTTGGGTTTTAAAGAGAAATTGACAGGCATAAAGGGGATGAAAGGGATTTTTCAGGATTGGAAAATCCCTTTCATCCCCTTTATGCCTGTTAAAATAACTGCAATAATTTTTTCTGTTTTTCGCATCGAATAAAATGCTATAATGACGGAAATAAAAAGAGGTGCGAAGATTATGAAAATGAGATTGATGTTTGTCTTGCTTTTAAGTTTTACTGCAATCGCGTCTGTTGCGGCGCAGAATAACCGGACGGTAACGAACGAAGATTTGGAAAAATACCGGCAAAAACGTCTCGCGGCGGAGCGCGATTATCGGGAAAATTACGAGCGAATGGGATTTCCGTCGCCCGAAGAATTGCAGCGGCAGATCGAACAAAGCCGCGTCGAACGAAGCCGGTTGGCGGCGCGACTCGAAGCGGAAAAAATTCAGCGCGATCAATTAAATCTTGAAACAGAACGCGCCGAAGCCGAAGCGCGTCGCGCCAATCTGCAATATCAAACGCCCAATTATCAAACTTATCAAAGCGATTACTTTTCAAACTTCGGTTATCCGAGCATCGGTTACGGCGGATTTTTAACTTTCCCTAATTTCGGCGGCTACTACAATCGCGGCTATCGCGGCGGCAATTACGACAGTTACCGGCGCGGCAATTTTAACAATCAGCCGCGCGTCGAATATCGAAATAATATTCCGGTCATCGTTCCGCCAACGCCGCGGCGCATTCTTTCGCCCGGCGGACGGCGAAATTAAACGGACGATAATTTTGAATTCAGTTGAAACGCGGATTATTATTAATGAATAATTCGCGTTTTTATTTTTACAGGAAACATATTTTATGAAAGAAGGTTGGGAAGCGATTATCGGGATGGAGATTCACGCGCAGCTGGCGACGGAGACGAAGATTTTCTGCGGGTGCGCGGCGAATTTCGGCGACGAGCCGAATTCTAATACTTGTCCGGTGTGTTTAGGGCTGCCGGGCGCGTTGCCGGTTTTGAACGAAAACGTCGTCAATCTGGGCGCGAAAGCGGCGTTAGCATTAGGGTTAAACATTAACGAAACTTCGATTTTCTCGCGCAAGAATTATTTTTACCCCGATTTGCCGAAAGGTTATCAGATTTCGCAGTATGACAAACCGTTTTCGTCGAACGGGGAATTGACGATTATGACCGCCGAGCGTGACGAACACGGACGCGCGACCGAATTCAAGCCGATGAAAATTCGCATCGAGCGAATGCATCTGGAAGAAGACGCGGGCAAAAATGTTCACGAAAATTTGCCCGACGTTGATAAATATTCCTACATAGATTTGAACCGCGCCGGAACGCCTTTGGGCGAAATCGTTACCGCGCCGGATTTTCGTTCGTCGTGGCAGGCATATGATTACGTCAATCACGTGCGCCGCGCTTTGCAATGGGTCGGAGCAAGCGATGCGGATATGGAAAAGGGAAATCTGCGCTGCGAGGCGAATGTTTCGGTTCGTAAAATCGGCGAAGAAAAGTTTCGCAACAAGGTCGAATTGAAAAATTTAAATTCGGTGCGCTTTATGCAAAAGGCGATTGAATATGAAATCGAGCGACAAATCGAAGCGCACGAAAACGGCGAGCCGGTTAATCAGGAAACGCGCCTGTGGGACGAGAAAAATAATCGAACGCGCGTGATGCGCTCGAAGGAAGACGCGCACGATTACCGCTATTTCCCCGAACCGGATTTACAGCCGTTGACCGTTTCAAAAGAATTTATCGCGCAGGTCAAAGCGGAAATGCCCGAATTGCCCGACGCGATACGCGAGCGGTTCGTCGAAACTTACAAAATTTCTTACAACGATGCTTCGCAACTAGTTTCTGATAAAAGCCTCGCGGCGTTCTATGAAACGACGGCTACAGCATCGGAAAATCCGCGCGTTTCGGCGAATTTTATTTTGTCCGAATTACTGCGGGAATTGAACAACGCCAATCAAACAGCAAACGATTCGCCCGTTTCGGCGAAAAATCTGGCGGAATTAATCAAAACTCTCGATGCCGGAAAAATCAATAACAATCAGGCAAAGGAAGTTTTGACGGAAATGTTCGCTTCCGGCAAAACGGCTGACGAAATAATCAAAGAGAAAGGCTTCGAGCAGATTTCCGACGCGGGCGAGATCGAAAAAATCGTTGACGAAATCATCGAAAAAAATCAAAATCAAGTTACGTCATATCGCGGCGGCAACGAAAAACTGTTCGGCTTTTTCGTCGGTCAGACGATGAAAGCATCCGGCGGCAAAGCGAATCCGAAAATCGTCAACGAAATTTTGAGCGCAAAGCTTAAGGGCTAAAAGCTCCCGCCTTTTGAATTGAAATCGTTAATTTGGAGGTTGGACGAATGAGACGCTTCGGAAGTTTTTTAAGCGTTCTGATTTTAATTTTCGTTCTAAATAAAATCGCGCAGTCTCAGATTGTCGATCTGTCGAACTTTCGCTTTCCGCCCGGTTTGACAAAAAGAGATAAAGAATTAATCGCGCTCGATCCGGCGGACCAAATCAAGTTTGCCGATTTTTTGAAAAAAGACGAAACCGGTTTTGTTCGTCTGCACGACGCGGCGGATTGTAGCTTGAAATCCAACATTATTAACGCGAACGAGCCTTGTCCTTGGAATGTGCCGGGCAAAGCAACTTCATATTCGTTTAGAAAGGAAAACTACCGTAGCGCATTTTTTTCGGACATCGCGTTGGTCAAATCCAAATTTCAACTAGTCGGTTTCAATATGCTCGGTTTTCTGACAGAATTGGGTGATGTCGCGCTCGACGATCTTTCGCTTCAGAGCCGCGGCATCAAGGAGATGTATGAATTCGCGCCTTCTAACAACCTTAAGGAAATCGAGAAGCAATATGCCGTGACCAAAAAAGGATTTCGCATCGGCGATTTTTTGTATACAAATTTGCTACCTGTCAAGGAAAATGTCGCCTACGCTTTGCGCTGCATTGCTTACCGAGGGAAAGTTTATCACAAAGTAAACAGATTTAAGGTAAATATATTGGACGGTGATAAAAGGG
>CAXTMQ010000107.1:0-14078 GCA_964245305.1 uncultured Pyrinomonadaceae bacterium | reverse complement strand
ATAAACAGTCGTTGTCCCTGCGCCCGTGTTCATATCGGCGTGACCATACCAAAGCTCGCCGTTTCGTTCGTCGGCGTTGTATTTATTGATCGCTGCGATTGAATCCTGCCACATTTTGCGGCAGTCGGCATCGTCGAAAAGAATCGCGCATTTCAGAAGATATTCGTAATAAGAATCAATCTCCGCGCTGATGTGGCTGTCGGTGTTCGTCCATTTTCCGGTTTCGACGTTGATGTTCGTGCCGACCAGTCCGATTGGCGAGCGGCGGTTGTAAGTTTCGACCAGCGCGCGTTTCTCTTTATCGAACGAAAGATTCGCCGTGATATATTTTCTGGTCGTCTCGGCTTCCGCTTTAAAGCCGAGCAAAATCAGCGTGTCGAGCGAATCAACAGGAGTCATCAAAAGCGTCTGCCCATACCAATCCTTGTGTGATTTGCTCAAAGGCTTCAAATCATCGTGTCCCCAGGCGTATGTTTTATAACCGTTCCAAGCGTGTAAAAAATCGCTTTTGACTCGGGCGGCGAGACGTTTTCGATCAACTTTTCGTTCGGTTTGAGCGAAACTCGGAGAAGCGAAAGCTGCATTCAGCAAAATCAGCAGTAAAAGATTGACGGCAAAAAATCTTGCTTTCATAAAAACGAAGGTTTTATTCAGGTTTGATTTCATTCATCACGTCGGCGGTCAATCCGTAAGATTCCTGCTCGTTCGGATACGCGCCGTTTTTGACATCGTTCGACCAATTTTGACTCGCTTCGGTCATCACGTCACGAACGCTTGAATATTGGCGGACGAAACGCGGCTGTCTGCCGAAAGTCATACCGACGAGATCGTGCAGCACCAGAACCTGGATGTCGCATTCCCGCCCTGCGCCGATGCCGATGGTCGAGATTTCCAATTCCTTCGTGATGATTTCGGCGACTTCGCGCGGAACTAATTCTAGAACAATCGCAAACGCGCCGGCTTCTTCGAGCAATTTCGCGTCTCCGATCAGGCGTTTCGCCTGTTCCGCCGTGCGCCCTTGAACGCGATAACCGCCGAGTTTATAAACCGATTGCGGCGTGAGTCCGATATGCGCGACGACCGGAATTTCTTCGTCAACTAATCTTTTGACCAAATCTACGCGGTTGCGTCCGCCTTCTAATTTGATGGCTTCCGCGCCGCCGTATTTCATCAGCTTCAGCGCGTTTCTCACCGATTCGTCTTCGGAAACGTGATACGTACCGTAAGGCATATCGGCGACGACCATCGCGCGTTCCGTGCCGCGTTTGACGGAAATCAAAGCAGTAACGATTTCGTCCAAACTGACCGGAATCGTGTTGCCGTAGCCGTGAATGACGTTGCCGATGCTGTCGCCGACCAAGATCATATCAACGCCCGCTTCGTCCACGATTCGCGCCATCGGATAATCGTAAGCCGTCAGGCAAACCAATTTCTCGCCTTTTTCCTTAGCCGCGCGAATTGCCGGAAGATACACTTTTTCGGGTTTGTCGGGTTGTAGATATGCCATTGTTCGATTTCAGATTGCAAATTTCAAATTCCAGATTGCCAATGAATTAAAGCGATTATCGCAACTTAAAATGTAATGTCAAATAACATTAAGTTTTGAATCTGAAATCTGAAATCTAGACTCTGAAATTTTGGATTCGACCGGATTCCAACGCCTTACTTCCGAAGAATCTTCGACTGTTTGCAGAATTTCCTGAATGCTTTTATTCAAAACCGGATGAACGAAATGCGGCGCGATTTCGGCGAGCGGCGCGAGAGCGAAGCGGCGTTCGTGCAGGCGCGGGTGCGGGACGATTAAAAAATCGTTGTTAATCTGCGAATTTCCGTAAAGCAGTAAATCGAGGTCAACGGTGCGCGGTTTTTTCGCATTTTTATCGCGCCGACCGAGCAGATATTCAATTCTCAGCATTCGCGCGAGCATCTGCGAAGCCGAAATATTGATGACGCGAATTTCCGCGACGCAGTTAAGAAATTTGCGGCTGTCGTCGTCCATTCCGACCGGCTCGGTTTCGTAAATGCCCGAAAGTTTGCTGACCGTAAAGCTCGCCTCGAGCAATCCGCGCACGGCGAGCAGGAGATTGCCGGCGCGGTCGCCCAAGTTCGAGCCGAGTCCGACATAAGTTGTGATAATTTGCGTTTCCACTTTTTTTGGTCAAATCTCGCGGGCTGAAAATCAAAAAGACACCGATAAGTTTGCGAAAAATTTTTGGAAAGCGCAAACAAAAGTCGCGTAAATTGATGCATCTTTTACTTTTCGGTTTATAAATGTTTCAATTAAATCAGTTGATAATTTGGATTCCAGCAATGAATTTTTGACCGAAAATTCATTCGGGCGATTTTTTAGAAGCGTGCATCGTCCAAACATAAATTGACACGCCCGCTGACGATGCCACGCAAAAAATTTCGTTATAACCAACGGTTTGAACCTTCCGCCGAACGCTCTTTTCAGGAATATATTCAAAACCAGCCCGCGCCGCAAACGACGCGCACCGAATTGCTTCGCCTGATTCGCGGCGGCGAAGACACTTATCTCGAACTCAAAGTAAAACTTCTTAATTCCGACAAAATCGCCAAAGGCATCGTCGCGCTCGCCAACACGAACGGCGGCACGATTATTTTCGGCGTAACCGATCAACTTCGCATCGAAGGCGTTCGCAATCCCGAAGAAGTGCAGGCGGAATTAGTTCGCATCTGCCGCGAAGAAATTTATCCGCCGATTCTGCCGCTGATTGACAGCATCGCGTTCGACAACGCCAGAATCGTCGTCGTTCTCGATGTCGAAGGCAAACGCCGCCCGTATCGCACGCGCGACGGCAGATTTTATTTGCGTTTCGGCGCGGAAAAACGCGAAATTTCGCGCTCGGAATTATCTTCCTGGCTCAACGAAATTCGCCCGCTCGGTTATGAAAATATCCCGCTCGTCGAAGCCGACGAAACGGATTTTGACGACGCGCTTTTGTGGAGTTTTGCGTCGGCGTTCGGCGAAGATGAAGTTTTAGGGAAAAATCTGTATCAAACCAAAGATTTTCTGAAAAAGGATTTGCTGCTCGCCGTCGGAAATATTGATGAATTTATACCGACCGTCGCGGGCATTCTGCTGTTCGGCAAAAACGAGCGCGTCGGCGAAATCGTTCCGCATTCAAAAATCACGCTGGCGCGTTTTGCCGGTGAAAACGGCAACGCGCAGATGGTCGAGCAAACCGAAATCAGCGGCAATCTCTTGAATTTATATGAAACTGCTCTGCGATTCGTCGAACGATATTGCGATTTGCTGAAGGACAAACCGCGAAGAAGAAAACTGACGAACGAAGAGAATTCAATCGTCCGACCGCGCGGCAATTATCACGTTTTTTCAATTCGGGAAGCCGTCGCCAATGCCGTCGTTCACCGCGATTTGGCGATTCCAGACGTGCCGACGCGCATTTCTATTTTCGACAATGTCATCGAAATTACGAATCCGCGCCGCACGAACGGCTTTGTGCCGCCCGCTTCCCGCGCCATTCGTTACGGCATTACGCAGCGACTCAATCCGCAAATCGCGCAGATTTTCTCAAAAAGAGAATACGGCACGAATATTCCGAAAGGCGGCTTGCCGATGGTTTTGCGAACGTCGAAATATTTCTCCGACCGCCGCGTCGAAGTTTTTACTTCAAACGACGAATTCAAATTGAAAATCTACGGCGGATAAAAGTTAATGAGCGAAATTTAAAATAAAAACGGCGGAAATCATATCCGCCGTTTTGTTTTGAATTTTTATCTGTCGCCGATTATTTCTTTTCCATTTTCGGCTTTTCGTTTTTCCCGGCAACGTAAAACGGACGATGCTGGATGACATAACCTTTTTCTTCGTAAACGCCGTCGCCGTTGACATCAACTTTGACATCGAGATTGTATTTCTTGCCCGCTTCGCGGTTTTCCGACGCATCGTAGGCGATGCTGTATTGATTTCTCAGCAAGCCGTTGATTGATTGCAGCGTCGAAGGAATTTCGCCCGGAAATGTAATCGGATAATACGCGCCGCCCGATTCTTTGGCGAAAGTTTTTAAAGTATTCTGCGCCTGCAGAAAAGTCATTCTTCCCGGCGAACCGTCTAAACCGTCAGTTGCGCCGAGACGATCTTCATACAATTTAAAAAACAGATTTCCCGTTCCGATGATGTAAATCGGAACACCCGCTTCCTGAATGATTTTGCGGATTTCGCCGTAATTGATTTTGCTGAACGTATCAATTCCCGAAGCGACCAGCAGAATCGCGCGGCGTTTGGCTTTGACATCAACCATTCCGCCGTATTGCGCGTAATTTTCCTTGGAATTTTCCAAAACCACCGAATCACCTTTGCCGCCGACAAGCGAAAATTTCACCGCGTCATACATATTGCTTTCACGAAACGCCGGATTATTTCGCAGAAGCAAATCTACGGTTTGGCGCAGGCGGTTCGGATCGTTCGTAAAATCGGTAATCGGTGTCGGGCGAATGTCGTAAGCGATAACCGATGCGTAATCGTTCGGCGGCTGAATAAATTTAGAGAGAAAATACGCGACCGGACGAATTGCTTCGAGCGTTCCGGCTTCCATTCCACGATTGGCGTATAAACCAAATGTTTCCGACCATTTGCTGAATTCGACGACCAAAGAAACCGTAATCGGAGCTTCAGGCGTGGAGAAATTCGTGATTTCCTGTTTCACGCCGTTTTCAAAAACGGCAAAGTTTTCCTTTTTCAAACCCGTCACGATTTGTCCGGTCTTTTTGTTATAAACCACCGCGTCAACATTGACGATGTTGGTTTTAATTTCTAAAACATTATCGTCAACAATCGCGTTTTTCTCTTCTTCTTCCTGCTTGCGCCGCTCTTCTTCCTGCTTTTGACGTTCTTGTTCAGCCTTTAATTCGGCTTCGGTTTTCGGCACGGGACGCTGATTTTTCTTGCCGTCGGCTTTCGGCGAATCGGATTTCTGCGGGCGTGACTGCGCGAAAATCGCCGCATTGGAAATCAAGAAAAATGCCGACAGCAGAATGACTGACTTCAAGAAAAGACGCGATAAAACGATTTGCATAAGATTTTTCCTTTTCAGATTTATTCCTTTGATACAAATTGTCGGCTTTTAGTTGGAATTTTTCAAGAAAAAGCGGAAAAGCGAAAAAGTTTGTTTTAGCAATGACATCAAACTTTTTCGCTTTTCCGCTTTTTCACGTTTCGCCTTTTAATATCCGAGTTCCGGCTCGATTTCGATTTTTACGTCGAACGCGCCGGAATTGTCGGTTAAGTTTCCCTCGTTGATACCGAGAAAAAGCGCGCCGTCGCGGTCGGCGACGAATTCGCGCGAACCGCCGATGAAAATGAAATCGTTGTTGTTGTCACCGATGACGGCGATTAACGCGCCGGTTGATTGATTCGCCATCAATTTATCTTTATCGCTCAAAGAAGCGATGCCGTTCGGCGCGGTATAACGACCGCCGCCCAAAGAAATTTGTCCCGAACCGACGATTCGGATTCTTTGACCTTTTTTGACGACCCAGCCGGAATTTGTCCAGCCGTTGGCGGTGTTGTCGGCTAAAACTTTAACATCAACTTCAACCGGTTTCGGTTTCGGCGCGGTTGTTTGAACGGGCGTTGGCGGCGCGGAACTCGGCGGATTGACCGGCGGATTCGTTTTCGTCTGACCGACGGTGATGACCGTCGAGGTTTTTTCCGGCTCGACCGGTTTATTGACCGGCGTTTGAATATTTGCCGACATCGTCGAACCGTTGTCAAATGCGATTGATTCGACTTCGCTCGCCGTAAAATTCAACTGTCGCTGGCGCGTTCCGTCGGCGATCAAAACGACGAATTTTCCGTCACCGAAGCTGACGATTTTTCCCTTAATGATACTTCCGTCTTTCAGGCGAATAGTATCGCCGAACGTCAAAACCGTTAGTGTCAAAACAAGGAACAGCGAATATATCGCGCGGAAAAATTTGGATTTGAACAACATTATTACCTCCTCAGATGTTAATTTTCAGGGAATTATTTTTAATAAGCGCAACTCTCACGGCAACCCGCTTTTGTCATTCGGAGATTGTCGGGGAAAGACGGCGATCCGAAACGAAAAATAGATGCCGGCTCGTATAAAAAGGATTGCAAAAAACTGCAAGTAACGATAACAAGCCGATTATACAAAAAAATGTTAAAGTTGTGAACTAAATTTTCGCGGTTTATTTGTTGAAACAAATTTAGTTCGGGATTTTGAAAATTAGTCAATCAAGCGGCGAAATAAATCAAGAGAAAAGCGTCGCCCGAATTACGAGCGACGCTTTTCTCTTGATTAAGTGAATTGATTAACGAACGAAGGCGTTGGGAGCAGGATTGTCGCCGCTTTGCCCGAACTGAATGCCCGTGAAGCCTTGCGTCGAACGCTGCAGATACCATGTGTTCGTGCGGTAAACCGCGATGTCCGCTTTGCCGTCGCCGTCGTAATCCGCCGGTGTCGGCAGATCGCCCGATTGTCCGAACTGCGTGCCGAAAAAGCCGCTCGTCGAGCCGTTGATATACCACGCCCCGCTCGACGGTCGGAACACCGCGACATCCGTCTTGCCGTCGCCGTCGAAATCTGCCGGAACTGCCAAATCGCCCGTCGTGCCGAATTGAATGCCGGTGAAGCCGCCGGTCGAACGCTGAATATACCAGGTGTTGGTGCGGAAGACGGCGTAGTCGGCGCGTCCGTCGCCGTCAAAATCGGCTGCCACCGGCACATCGCCCGCTTGTCCGAACTGAAAGGCGGTCGTCTGTCCGCTCGAGATGTCATAGACATACCAGGTGCCGTTTGCCGGAACGAAAACGGCGATGTCGGTTTTGCCATCGCCGGTGAAGTCAGCCGGCGCGGGAATCTGGCTGGAATTGCCGAACTGAATCGAATAAAAGCCGTTTGTCGAACGCTGGATATACCAGTTGCCCGAACGAAAGACCGCCAAATCGGTTTTGCCGTCGCCGTCATAATCGGCGGGCACGATTTTATCGCCCGACTGACCAAAGATGGCGGAAGTAAAGCCCGACTGCGAATTCAGCAGATACCAAGCCCCGTTTGACGGGCGAAACACCGATACGTCGGATTTCCCGTCCCCATCAAAATCGAACAATCTGCGGCTCGGAGCGTTAGAAGCCGTAATTGTAAAATTCGCGCCGGAAATATCAAAGAAGATGTTATCAACGGCTTCGACCTTGATACGCGCTTGAGTCGTATTGACGTTCGGAACTGTAATCGTCTCCGTGCCGTCGTTCGGCGTTGATGCTGAAATAACGGTCGGGAAAGTATTTCCGCCGTCGGTCGAGAGCGAGATTTTAACATTCTGCGCATTGACCGGAGCGTTGGTCGTGTTAGCAACATTCCAGGTAACGGTTTGTGTCGAGTTGCCTGTCCAGCTAACAACCGTATCAGGCGCGGTAATTACGAAAGGTCCGCTGTTTCCGTCAACATTAACCGTTGCGGTTGCCGTATTAATAGCTCCGGCGGTCGGTCGGTTGTCACGAACGATAACTTGAAAATTCATTGTCCGGGTAATTGTCGGAAGAGTTTCGCCGGTTAAACGACCGTTAGTCGTATTGGGCGGAACATTCGCATTGTTCAAAATATATGTCAAAGACGGAAATGTGCGCGTTCCGCTGGCGGTCGGCAAATAAGAGCGGAAAATAGGTTTGGCAACGCCGTCCGAATCGCTGTTCGGAACGGCAGTCGTTGCAGCACCGAGATCGTATTCCTGCCAGTCGTAGTTTACGATGTCGCCGTTCGGATCGGTTGCCGAAGCTGTCAAAGCGAAAGGCGTCAGTTTCGGAATGTTGAATCCGCTCGCTGCCGTAACGGACGGCGGTAAATTGCCGGTCGCGCTTGTGACAGGACAAGTGCTGCCGATACCGGTGGTCGTGAAAGTAACGATTCGTTCGATACTTTTGACGTGAAATGTGTCAATGCTGTTTCCGGCTAAATTTTGATTACCGCAAATTCCGGCATAACCCATAATCGTGATCGCGCTTCCCGGTTCGTAAGCGTCGCTCGAAGTACGGTTGCCGCCGCCACAGTTGCTGACCGTTCCGTTAAATGTATGCGGCGCACCGAATTGATGTCCCATTTCGTGCGCGACGTAATCAATAGCAAAAGGATCGCCAACCGGATTCGACAGTCCTGTTACGCCGCGTGCTTTAGAACTGCCGTTGCAAGGTCCGCTAAGCGTGGCGATACCGCCGCCGCCGGTCGTGAAAACGTGTCCGATGTCATAATTGGCACTACCGATGACCGTTGTCAGATTGTTTTGATTTTCAGTAAGCAGTGAAGTCGCACTGTCATTCGAATAAGGATCGGTTGCCGGATCGGTATAAATAATATCGGTTTCATTGGCAATCATAACCATCCGAATAGCAAATTCGCGCTCGTAGACACCGTTCACGCGATTCATAATTAAAATCATCTGCTCCAAGGCTCTGGCTTTTGCTTGCGCGTCGGTGTCGCCTGTTTGACGAAAAACATTCGTATATTCGCCGTCTGCTGCTAGCGCGAGCCGGTAAACTCTCAAAGTAGTGCCGGATGAAACCTGCGTTCCGTCGGGCAGAGCATTAAACAAATCCGGTATTTGAACCAAACTTTCGTCTTCCTTGAAATCGCAGACGAATTCATCTTCTTTGGTAACGTCGTTTTTGAAATAGCTGATGTAATCGGTCGTATTATTTTTGGCATACGGATCGAGCAAGATCGTACCTGAGGTCGAATATATTATCGAATGAAATCCGGTCGGCATCAGATCGAAGCGAGCCGTCGCGGTCGGATCGTCAATGCCTTGTCCGCTGTAGGTTTTAAATTCCGGGTGCTGTGCCGCCAAGCCCGGTTCAAATATAGGAGATTCGACAACGCGGAAACGGGAAAGTGTGCCGTCGGGCATCGGAATCGTAATAATTACGGGCGAAACGCCTCGCGCGGCATCGGTAAATTCCAACGGAGCTTGCCGAAGCGCGTTTTGAAGCGCGGTTTTATCGAGCTTAAATGCGCGATAAGCGTTCGGAATAATAACTCGATCCAGCAAACGCTGCTGCAAAGCCGTATCGTCAAATTCCTGCCATAGTTTGTCCGACGCGATACTATTTTTCTGTCCGAACGAAAAAACCACACTAATGGAAAAAATGAAAAGTAACAAAAAACCTAACCGTTTCATGCAAATCTCCTAACTAATTTTTTATTGATTTTAAGTAAAGTAAAGGGAACTTCACGTTATTAAAACAGATATTGTTATAAAAATAAACCGAAAAGTTTATTATTTTGTAAATTTAATCAACCTACGAAAACAATAAACGACCAATAGGCGACCAATTCAGATACTCGGGCAAGAAGAACTAAATACGGTTCAAACGGTCAAAAACCAAATTTCGGAATTTTCCCGCAAATAAAATCTTTCTCGATTTAAAGATGGACTTTAGAATATAAACGGTGGGCAAAAAGTTGTATCCGTTTTTAGGAATAATACTCGAAAATTTAGAAAGTTGGCAACCTGCCAACTTTAATTCGGGATAATCGTTCAGCCGCGAAGCGGTTCGCCCCAACCCGACTGAACATATTCGCCATTCTGCACGATACACGGCACGACCAAATCGCCGCCGGAATATTCGAGCATTTCGCGCTGTCTCTGCTTATCATTCTGCGCGTCGTATTCGACGAACGCGATATTTTTTTCCGTGTAATAATCGCGCGCCTTCTGGCAATACGGACAGCCCGGTTTGATATACATTTCCAAAGCCATAATTTTTATAAACTCCTCAAAAAATCATTCTGTAATTGATTTTAACGCGCGCAGGCTCGCACAATCAACAAACGCGAACGGTTATAAAATAAAAAGGAGCGGTCGAACGATTCGACCGCTCCTGCCGGAAAATTTATTTTCGGAAATTAAGACATTGGCGAACTGACGCTTTTGGCGACGAAATAATTTCTCAGCGTTTGTGCAATCGGGCGCGAAACGCGTTTGAAAAAACCTTTGCGATTGTTGCTTTTACGAAAAATCGAAGCGTCGTAAAAGTTCTCGATGTAATCAACCGTTGCCACGCGCAAGCCGATGTTGCGTTTGAGGAGTTCGCCCATATACCATTTATGATCAATCACGAGCCGCCAGACAAACGCGGCTTCTTCTTTCGTAAAATCCGCGCCGGCAAAGCGTTTGAGATTTCTTTGTTAGACGCTCGGCTCGTTCTTTTTAACTTCTTCGATAACGTAATCTATCTGATAAAAAATCATTTTTCAATTCTCCTTTCATGTGAAAAATTTATGAATAAATACGAATAATAAATTCGACTGTTGACACTTTTTTCGGTGTCAGAGAAAGTATAAGACGAACGCGCGTTCGTTTTCCAACGCTTTTTTTTAATCCGTAAGATGAATGAAATTAATGTCTGAAAATTTATAAACGATGGAACTCTGGCAACTGAGAACTTTTCGCGCCGTCGCGGAAAATTTGAATTTTACGAAAGCCGCCGAGCATTTATTTTTGACCCAATCCGCCGTCAGTCATCAGATCAAAGCTCTCGAAGAGGAATTCGGCGTGCCGCTTTTTATACGCGGCAAGCGCGGCGTAACTCTGACCGACGCGGGACGCAACGCCTTGAAATACGCCGTCAAAATTCTCGACGAAGCCGAAGCGATGAGCGAAATCGTCACGGGACGCGAAAAGGCTTTGACCGGTCGCGTCCGCGTCGCGGCGGCAACGCAGGCTTTGGTTTATCTGTTCGCGCCTTTGTTTGAAGATTTTATGGACGCTTTTGAAACCGTCGAGCTTGTTTTTCGCACGACCGTTTCGACCGAGCAAACCGTCGAAGATATTCTCAACGGCAAAGCCGATGTCGGTTTCGCTTCCTTAGCCGTTTATTCGCCGAATCTCGAAGTCGCCGAATTATTTGAAGACGAACTCGTTTTAGTCGCCGGAAAAAAACATAAACTCGCGCAGAAAGCGGAAGTTTCGATCAAAAATCTGGCGGGCGAACGCTGGATTTTGTTCGAGCGCGGTTCTTCGATTCGCCGCGCGACCGACGATTTTTTTAAGCGCAAACAAATCGCGCCCGAAACCGCGCTCGAATCGAACGATACGTATTTTATAAAAATTATGATCGAACACGGTTTGGGCGTTTCGCTTTTGCCGATTTGGGCGGCGCGCGACGAAATCGAACGCGGCGAACTCGTGCGCGTCGAAGTGAAAAATCTTCGCATCAAACGCTCGGTCGCAATGCTTTCGATGAAAGGACAGCAATCAACTCCGATTCGCGCGTTCACGAATTATATTTTCGACAAAAAGGAATTTCTGCAAAACCTCGTTAAAATTTAAACCGAAATGAATTTAGAAGATTATACGGAGGTTTTCGAGCCGTTTGAAGAACTCGTCGAAATCGAGATTTTGGGCGCGAAATACAAAGTTCCCGAAAACAATTCGCTTTTGCGCGGCTTCCAATTTCTCTCGATGGAAACCATTTCGCTCGGCAACTTTTGCTGGAACGGCGAATGCGGAAACTGTTCGGTTTGGCTGGAAAAAAACGGCAGAGAAAAAAACGCGCTCGCTTGTCTGGTGAAAGCCGAAAAAGAAATGAAAATCGTGCGAATGAGCGGGGAAATCGAGCTAATGGAAAATGGTTAATTGTTGACGGAAAATTTATTTATTAACCGTCAACAATTAACCGTTTACCATTAATATTTCGGGATGGTCGGATCAACATCGTTCGACCAGGCGGTGATGCCGCCCTTTAAATTAGCCATTTTCCCTGTGTAGCCGGCTTGCGTTAAAAATTGGATGGCTTGCGCGCTGCGACCGCCGGCTTTGCATTGCAGAACGAGTTCTTTTGAATCGTCGAGTTCGTCCATTCGCCGGATGATTTCGCCGAGCGGAATCAATTTCGCGCCTTCGATTTTCGCAAAGGCGTATTCGTCCGGCTGGCGCACGTCAATCAACTGCACTTCTTCGCCCCTGTCCATTCTTTTCTTCAATTCGGTTGCCGTAATTTCCTGCATAAATAGTTTTCCTCGATATATTTCTTGTATCTTATTCGCGGAAAATTTTCTACTTTGAGCGCGAAAATTCTTTTCGCAAAATAAAAAAGCAACCGGTTTTCACGCCGGTTGCCGGTAAATTTCAGTTGATTTTATTCTATATTTTCAAGCCGTTTCTTGCTAATTGCGCTTCAAAGCCCGATTTATCAACCGATTTGATATAAGCATCGCGCGGTTCGACAACTCCTTTCTGCACCAGTTCCATCAAAGCGTCGTTGAGCATCACCATCCCTTGCTGTTTTCCGGTCTGCATCGCCGACGGAATCTGGAAGGTTTTGCCTTCACGAATCAAATTGGAGATCGCGGGCGTAACTATTAAAACTTCGAGCGCGGCGACGCGCCCGCCGCCTTTTTTCGGCAGCAGCGTCTGCGCGATGACGCCTTTCAAAGATTCGGAAAGCATCACGCGAATCTGCTGTTGGCGGTCGGCGGGAAATTGGTCAATAATTCGGTCAATCGTCGAAGCGGCAGTCGTCGTGTGCAGCGTTCCGAAAACAAGATGTCCTGTTTCTGCCGTTTCAATCGCAATCGCAATCGTTTCGAGATCGCGCATTTCGCCGACCAGAACAATGTCCGGGTCTTCACGAAGCGCGGCGCGCAGAGCGTCTTTGAAACTGTCGGTGTGGTTGTGAACTTCGCGTTGATTGACGAGACATTTTTTGTTTTCGTGCGTAAATTCAATCGGGTCTTCAATCGTGATCAGATGTTCTTCGCGGTTGCGGTTGATGTGGTCAACCATCGCGCACAGCGTCGTAGATTTTCCCGAACCCGTCGGACCCGTTACAACGACCAAACCTTTCGACAAATTGCACAAATCGAGGATATGTTTCGATAAACCCAAATCTTCAGCCGTCAGAATTTTCGACGGAATGATGCGGAAAACGCCGCCCATTCCTTTTCTGTCCATAAAGATATTGGCGCGAAAACGCGCTAAATCGGCGATTTGATAAGCGAAATCCGTGTCGTGCCGCTCGGCGAATTCTTCCAGATTTCGGTCGGGCATAATCGAGGTCAAAAGCTCTTTCATCGCGTCGGGCGTGAGCTTCTGTTCATCACATTCCATCACGCGCATTTTGCCGTCTTTGCGAATCATCGGCGGCATACTGACCGATAAATGCAGATCCGACGCGCCGACATCAGCCATCTGATAAAACAATTTGTCCATTCGTCCCGTCGCCCGCAAATTTATTTTCGCCGTGACCGCGCTTGAAGGTTTTTCGGTTTTCGGTGTCGCGGGTTTGGCGAATTTTTGGCTCGCGTTCTGAATTAAGTCTTCGAGTTTGTTGGCGATTGATTCCGCCGGCTGCGGAGCTTCAACCGTTGCTGTCGGCGCGCCTTTGATTTCATTTTCAAAATTAGAAACCATCTTCGGCGCGGCAGGCATCGAATTCGATTGAACATCAGCCTCGGTGTCAATAACTTCGACTTCGATGGCGGACGCGCTCAACGGTTTTTGAAAATTATTGACAGGCATTCTCACGCTCGGCGCGGCAGGCGCGGTTTCGGCAGAGACATTTCCGGCGGAAGCATTTCCTTCGGCAAGCACCGGACGAATCGTTACGTTAAATCCGGCGGGCGTTTTTTTGACGTTGAAATTAAAATTGCCGAGTTTGTGATTGTGAACAAACTCGACTTCGGGTTTATTCGGCAAATCCTGTTTGGTTTCCGCCGGAATCAAGGGGAAAATCAGCATACTGATTTGCGTTCCGAGAATCGGCGTGTTCGCCACATCGGTATTGCCGTTCGACGAAACAAGATACGGCGTTTTATTCGGTTCGAGATGCAGCTCGTAACTGCACGTCGAGAGCAAAGATTGCAAATATTCGTTTAATTTTTCCATTTTTTCTTCTGAAATTAAGCTGAAATTTAAGATTTGAGTCTGAGCGTGAGCGAGTTCCGGATGAAAAACTCAAGATAAAGCCTAACACAAGCCAACAATGTTTGTCATCAAAAATATTTGAGTAATCGCTTTATTCGTTTAATGTTATTTTTGCAAACTGTATTTTTACGGCGGAAAGTTTTACATTA
>CAXTMQ010000106.1:3678-14097 GCA_964245305.1 uncultured Pyrinomonadaceae bacterium | reverse complement strand
TCAAGGGCAGAACCGAGCCGGTCAACTGGGAGCAAAGCTGGCTGATTGACGAAGTAAATGACGAAGAATGGACGCATTTACGCGGATCGGTGCGAAAATCTTACGAAGGCGTTCTAAAAACCTTCGCTGAAGTCGAAACGTGGAACGCCGACAATTCCGGCGAAGCGATGGCGATGCTCGCGCACACGGCTTATCATTTGGGCGCGATTCGGCAAATAGTTAAAGCAGTTTAGAAATGGAAGATAGTAAATCAAATATCTTTTACCAAAATGAAACTGCCAACGAAATTGGCGGCGAAATTGATAAGTCTGTCGTTTCATTACGCTTCTTTGATGATAATCTTTCCGCCGAAGATATTACTCGCTTGTTAAAATATTCTCCGTCAATGTCGTATAGAAAAGGTGACTTCTTACGTGATGAAGTTACAGAAACAGGAGCTTGGCTTTTAAAGGGCAAAAAATCAAGCAAGTCTATAGAAACTCAAATTACCGAATTGTTCAGCTTATTAAGTCAAGATTTGCAGATTTGGCAAGAACTGACAACAAAATACAGAGCGGACTTGTTTTGCGGATTATGGATTAATGGTTGGAATCGTGGAATAGCTTTAACTTCAGAAATACTAAAACAAATTTCTGATAGAGGCTTAAAGATTGATTTTGATATTTATTGTGAAGATGAAAAATAAATTATGAACAACTTATTTCATTTGGCATTTCCGGTAAAAGATTTGGAATCTTCCCGAAAGTTTTACGGCGAGATTCTCGGCTGCGAAGAAGGCAGAAGTTCCGACGAATGGATTGATTTTAATTTATTCGGACATCAAATCGTCGCGCATCTCGCGCCGAATGTCGCGGGCGTTCAGCATAAAAACGAGGTTGATAAAGACCACGTTCCCGTGCCGCATTTCGGCTGTGTTTTGCCGCCCGCCGAATGGGAAAAATTGGCGGAAAGATTAAAATCCCTGAACGTCGAATTCGTCATCGAGCCGAAAGTTCGTTTCAAAGGCGAAGTCGGCGAACAGGCGACGATGTTTTTTCTCGATCCGTCGGGCAACGCGCTCGAATTCAAATCGTTCGCCGATTTTTCGCAGGTTTTCGCTAAATAATTTTCACCACAGAGGCACAGAGAACACAGAGTTTTTTAATCAAAATTATGAAAGTTTTCAGATTCGCTGTTTGGCTGTCGTTTTTGTTTTCGACTTCGACGATTTTCGCGCAGAAAGTTGAGCGATTCATCGCCGTTACGATTGACGATTTGCCGGTGGTTTCGACGCGGACTGATTTGAAAAATCGGCAGGAAATCACCAAAAAACTGCTCGCGCATATTACGAAGGCGAAAGTTCCGGCAATCGGTTTTGTCAACGAAAATAAACTTTATAATGGCGACGGAAAGCGCGACGAAGCGCAGGTTGATTTGCTGCGCCGATGGCTTGCCGCCAATCTCGAACTCGGCAATCACACGTTTTCGCACTTGAGTTTGAACGGCAATTCTCTGGAAAAGTTTGAAGCCGAAATCTTGCAGGGCGAAATTATTACCAAAGAATTGGTCGCGGCGAAAAATCAAAAAATCCGCTATTTTCGTCATCCGTTTCTGCATACGGGAACGAGCCTTGAAATCAAAAACGATTTAAATAAATTTCTCGCCGAACACGGTTACACGATTGCGCCGGTGACGACTGAAAATGCCGATTATATTTTTTCGAGTGCGTATGACCGCGCCTTCGACAAAAACGATAAAAAAGCGATGCGCGAAATCGGCGCGGCTTATCTCGATTACACGGAAAAATGCGTTGATTACTGGGAACGCCAATCCGATAAAATTTTCGGACGCGAAATCAAATTCGTGATGCTGATGCACGCCAATTTTATCAATTCCGATTATTTCGACGATGTTGCAAAAATGCTGAAAAAACGCGGCTATCAATTCGTAACTTTGGAAAATGCTTTAACCGACGAAGCGTATCAATTGCCCGACACGTTTATAAATCCAGCGGGAATTAACTGGCTGCATCGCTGGGCGATTGACAAGGGCGCGGGCAATATTCTGCCGAACGAGCCGCACGTGCCGGATTTCGTTCTCAAAGCATCGGAATTTAATTAGCAGTAAAGCGATGAAAAAAGCGGAAATCGTCATCATCGGCGGCGGTGTCGTCGGCGCGAGCGTCGCGTATCATCTGACCGAACGAGGCGCGAAAGACGTTTTGATTTTAGAACGCGAAGCGATGCAGGGAAACGGTTCGACAGGCAAAGCGACCGGCGGCGTTCGCGCGCAGTTTGAAACGGAAATCAATATCAAAATGTCTCTGTATTCGCTCGATTTTTTCCGAAACTGCGAATTCGATTGCGGCTATGAACCGCGCGGTTATTTGTTTTTCGTTTCGAGCGAAAAAGGTTTAAATTACCTGAAACGAAACGTCGAAAAACAAAAATCGCTCGGCGTGAAAAATGTCGAATTGATTGACGCGAAAACGATTGCGAAAATCTGTCCGATTCTTAATTGCGCGGACATCATCGGCGGCACATTCGGCGCGGACGACGGTTTTATCAATCCGCTTGCCGTGATGCGCAGATTCACCGAAAATGCGTTGAAACGCGGCGCGAAAATTGAATTTGGGACTGAAGTTTTCTCAATCGAAATTAAAGGCGGAAAAGTAAGATCAATCAAAACAAATCGCGGCGAAATCGAGTGCGAAAAAGTCGTTTTGGCGACGGGCGCAAAGGCAAAAATATTAGCGAAAACCGCCGGACTTAATTTGCCCGTCGAACCGCAAAAACGTCAAATCGTTTGGGCGAAAAGCGCAACGGATTTGCCGGAAAATTTACCGATGACGATTGATTTGGAGACAGGATTTCACTTTCGACCGGCACGGGATTTTATCAATCCCGTCAAAACTCTTAATGAAGTTTTTTTCGCATATCCCGACGCGGACGGAGCGAATTCCTTCAACACGAATTTCGACAAAACCTTCATCGGCAAAGTTTATGAAAGAGCCGCGCACCGCTCGCCGTTCTTATTTCAAACCGAACCGATTTTAGAAAAATGCCGCGCCGGACTTTACGAAAACACGCCCGATCATCACGCGATTCTCGGCGGCTGTGAAATCGAAGGGTTATATTTAGCCAACGGTTTTTCGGGACACGGCGTAATGCACTCGCCCGCATCGGGTCACGCTTTGGCGGAAATTATTATGGACGGCGAATCAAAATTTTTAGACGTTTCGTGTTTGAGTTTAGAGAGATTTGCGACGGGTGAATTGCTGCGCGAAACGGCATTTATCTGAAGATTTTAACCACATAGAAACATAGGACGCATAGGAAAAGCAGAGGCAAAATTGCTTCAATGTTTCTTAAAAACTATGTGTCCTATGTTTCTATATGGTAAATTTTTTCTATGAAAACAGCTTTAATCCATCACCCGATTTATCTGAAACACGATACGGGAATCGGACATCCCGAAACGGCGCGGCGTTACGAAGTCGTGATGAACGCGCTTGAAAACGATTACGATTTATGGAACGCGCTCGATATATCAACGGCTGAACCGGCGACGAAAGGCTTAATTTTAGCCGCGCATACGAAAGAACATTTCCGGCGCGTCGAAGAAGCGTTCGAGAACGGCGTGGAAAATCTCGACGCCGACACGATTGTTTCGATGCGCTCGTTCGACGCGGCGTTGACGGCGGCGGGCGGCGCGTGTCGCGCGGTTGACCTGGTAATGGCAGGCACGGCGAGAAACGCTTTTTGCGCGTCGCGCCCGCCCGGACATCACGCAACGGCGGAACACGCGATGGGATTTTGTCTTTTCAACAACGTCGCCGTCGCCGCGCGTTACGCGCAGAACAAATATAAGGAAATCGAAAAGATAGCGATTGTTGATTGGGACGTGCATCACGGCAACGGAACGCAGGGAATTTTTTACGACGATCCGACGGTTTTCTTTTTTTCGATGCATCAATATCCGTGGTATCCGGGCAGCGGCGCGCGCGGCGAAAACGGCTTCGGACGCGGCAGGAATTTTACTTTAAATGTGCCGGTTAAAGCGAAAACTCCGGCGACGGAACAACTCAGAATGTTCGACGGCGCGCTCGGCGATATTCACAAAAATTTCAAGCCGGATTTAATTTTCATCTCCGCCGGTTTCGACGCGCACGAAACCGATCCGCTCGGACAGTTAAAATTATTAAACGAAAATTTCGCAGCGATGACGCGCACGGTAAAAAATTGGGCGGACGAAGTTTGCGGCGGGCGCGTCGTGTCGTGTTTGGAAGGCGGCTACAATCTCGAAACGCTCGGCGAAACGGTCAGAACTCACGTCGCCGAATTAAGCAGCGATTGAAATTTAAATAAAAAAGCAAATCGGAATCAATACGACTCTGATTTGCTTCGATTAAATCTCTAAAATACTGTTTACGATTGTTTGACTTCGGCGCGACGGCGCATTTCAGCCATTAATTCTTCGTCGCTCATCTGGTTGATTTGGGGCGCGGCGGGTTTCGAGCTAATTTGCTTTTGCATTTGTTCCTCGCGCTCTTCTTCTTCGGCTTCCTTCATTCCTTCCTTAAAAGCCTTGCGCGATTGTCCCAGAGATTTCGCCAATTGCGGCAGACGGCTCGCGCCGAAAAGCAAAAACAAAGCCAAAACGATTAATAAAATTTCCGTTGTTCCTAAACCCATAATAATTTTCCTCTGCTTTTTGACGCTTTTCCACTCGAAAAAGTTTGCGCGTCAATTTAGATTTATCATAACGCCGTTTGCCGAATGTTTCCATCAAAAAAACGACTGTTCGATTTTTAAACGGCGGATTCTTCTTTGAATTTATCGGTTGCTTCGATCAAAGCCGACGTGATTCCCGGTTCGGAGATCGAATGTCCCGCGTCCGCGATGATTTGCAAATCGGCTTCGGGAAACGCTTTGTGCAGTTCCCACGCGCTCGTCGCCGGACAGACGACATCATAGCGACCCTGCACGATAACCGTCGGTATATGTCTAATCTTATCAACATTTTCGATTAGATAATTTTCCGCCGGGAAAAACGAATTGTTCATAAAATAATGACATTCGATCCGCGCCAGCGATAACGCTTCGTGTTCGCCTTCCCAATGTTCCATCAAATCCTTGCTCGGATAAAGTTTCGAGGTCGAGCCTTCCCAAACGCTCCACGCCCGCGCCGCCGAAAGACGGGTTTTTTCATCGTCGCTCGTCAGACGATTATAATACGCCGTCATAAAATCGCCGCGCTCTTCAAACGGAATTTCGTCGCGGTAACGCTCCCAAAAATCGGGAAAAATCTCCGACGCGCCGTATTGATAAAACCATAAAAGCTCCTGCCGCCGCGTCAGAAAAATGCCGCGCAAAAACAGCGCGAGACAGCGTTCGGGATGAGTTTCGGCATAAGCTAAACTCAGAGTGCTGCCCCAAGAGCCGCCGAATACGCACCATTTTTCGATATTGAATTTTTCGCGCAGGGCTTCGATGTCTTTGATCAAATCCCACGTCGTATTTTCCCGCAACTCGGCGTGCGGCGTTGATTTGCCCGAACCGCGCTGGTCGAAAAGTATAATGTGATATGCCCTCGAATCGAAAAAACGCCGATACATCGGAATCAAACCGCCGCCCGGACCGCCGTGCAGAAAAACGACCGCAATGCCGTCGGGATTTCCGCATCGCTCGTAATAAATTTCGTGAATGTCGGAAACCTTCAGCATTCCCGTTTCAAACGGTTCGATTTCTGGATAAAGTGTTTTCATAATTGGCATCATACAAGATTCGAGCTAAAATCTTCAATCGTGTCATTTAAAATCAGAGCGGCACGGCTCGATTTTTATTCGACTTTATGCGGAAAACAAAGGATTTAAAAATCGCATCGCTTCTGCCTTCGGCGACGGAAATCGTCTGCGCGCTCGGCTTGGCGGAAAATCTCGTCGGCATCACGCACGAATGCGATTTTCCGCCAAAAGTCGCGGGCAAACCGACTTTGACGGCGAGCCGCATTTCGCACGAATGGATGAACAGCGCGGAAATTGACCACGCCGTTCGCTCACAGCTCGACGGACACGGCTCGATTTACGATTTAGACGAGCGCAAACTCGAAGAATTAAAACCTGATTTGATTATCACGCAGGAACTCTGCGAAGTCTGCGCCGTCAGCTATAAAATTGTCGAAAAGGCGGCGAAAATGTATGTTGCCGACGCGACGGTCGTTTCGCTCGAACCAAACACGATCAGCGATATATTCGCCAATATTAAAACAGTCGGCGATTTCTGCGGCGTTCCCGAACGCGCCGCCGAAGTCGTCGAAAATCTGCAAAATCGCTTGGATAAAATCAAAGAACGATTAGAAGCAAATCCAAAATCCAAAATCCAAAATCCAAAAACCTTTTTACTGGAATGGCTCGAACCGCCGTTCGCGCCCGGACATTGGACACCCGAACAATGCAAGATCGCGGGCGGCATTTGTCTGCTCGGCGAAGCGGGAAATAAGAGTCAAACGACAACTTTTGAGGCGATTTACGAATCTCAACCGGAGATTTTAGTTTTGATTCCGTGCGGATTTTACGTCGCCGATACTTTGCGGCATCTCGAAACGACCGCGTTTCCGGCAAACTGGCGCGATTTACCGGCAGTCGAAAACGATCAAATTTGGGCGTTAGACGCGAGCGCGTATTTTTCGCGTCCCGCGCCGCGCGTCGTGGACGGCGCGGAAATTTTAGCGAAGATTTTTCATCCCGAAATTTTCGGCGCACCGAATGAAAAAGAAGCCGTTCGCGTTAAATCAAATATGCTTCGATTCAAATAATTAAAATATGAAATTATTTTCCGTGATTCTTTTATTTTTTCTGAGCTTTAGTATTTTCGCGCAAAAACCGAGCGATGTTTTGGCGACGGCGAACGGGCAGAATTTTACGGCGCAAGACCTCGCGCCGGAAGCCAGACAATCTTGGGAAACTTTGCCCGCGACGCTGCGGCAGGCGCGGCAGGCTCTTTTGGAGCAGCAAATCATTGAAGTTCTGCTCGAAAAAGAAGCGGCGGCGCGAAAAGTTACGGCTGAAAAGCTCATCGAAACTGAAGTCAAATCCAAAGCCGCCGCGCCGACCGCGAAGGAAATTCAAGCGGTTTATGACGGCAATCGCCAGCAAATCGGCGAGCGCAGTTTGGAGGAAGTGCGTCCGCAGATCGTCGAATATTTAAAACGCGACGCGGAACAGAAAATTTACGGCGAGTTTGTTTCCAATCTGAAATCGAAATATAAAGTCGCGCTCGGAAAAGATGTCAACGCGGCGAATTTGAGTCAATTTGAAAACTTGGCGACAGTCGGCGACCAGCAGATTTCGGCGAAAAGTTTCGAGGCGAAAAATAAAATCGCGCTCAACGAACTCGAAGCCGCGACCTATGAACAAACGCGCGGCGCAATCGAGCAAATCGTTTATACGAACTTAATCGCCGCGGAAGCCAAAGCGCAAAATATAGATACGAGCGATTTTATCGCCCGCGAAATTACCGATAAATTAAAGGATTATTCGGACGCGGAACGCGCCAATCTCGAATCGAATTTGCGCGACAAACTTTTTAAAAAATACAACGCGAAAATTTTAGTCAAGGAAATTTTGCCAATCGCGCAGGCGGTTTCGACGGATAATCAGCCTTCGCGCGGCGCGGCGAACGCGCCGGTAACAGTTGTGATGTTCACCGATTTTCAATGTCCGGCGTGTTCGGGAACGTATCCGGTTTTGCAGGAAGTTTTGAAAAGCTACGCGGATAAAATCCGTTTTGTCGAGCGCGATTTTCCGCTCGTAACGCTGCACGAAAACGCTTACCGCGCCGCGCTCGCGGCAAACGCGGCGAACGCGCAAGGAAAGTTTTTTGAATACACCGAACTTTTATATCAAAATCAGACGAAGCTCGACGACGCTTCGCTCGTCCAATATGCCGCGCAAGTCGGAATAGACGCGAAACGATTTGAAGCGGATTTGAAAGGCAAAAAATTCGCGTCCGAAGTCGAGCGCGACATCGCTGACGGCAAAACGCTCGGCATTACCGGAACGCCGACGATTTTCGTCAACGGCGTTCGCGTCCGAACGCTTTCGGCGGAAGCGTTTAGAAGCGCGATTGACCGGGCGTTGAAAGGGAAATGATGACGGCTCTAACAAATGCTTAACGTCTCGAAAGTCAAAGTTTTTCTTTTTTTATAGTGAATAGTGAACAGTTTTTTGTGAAAGAATATTTTTGACGAACAAAATATATGCGTTTTATTTTATTAATCTTATTTGCGGTTTTCGCCGTTTCTTGTAAAACCGACACCAATGTCAATCGTCCGAACGTGAATACGAATTCTACTGCCAACGCCAGCAAAAACATCAATTCCGCCGCGCCGACGACGGACAAAATTCCCGTCTATTCTTACGATGTCGTGAACACATTTAAACACGACTCGAAGGCATTTACCGAAGGTTTGTTTTTTCACGACGGATTTTTATACGAAAGCACCGGACAGGAAGGCAAATCCGATTTACGGCGAACCGAACTCGAAAGCGGAAAGATCGTCCGGCAGGCGAAACTTCCGAGTGATAGTTTCGGCGAAGGCACGACGATTTTGGGCGATAAAATTTATCAGTTGACGTGGCAGGAAGAACGCGGCTTCGTTTACGATGCGGCGACTTTTAAGCAAACCGGCACGTTTGAATATCAAGGCGAAGGCTGGGGTTTGACGAACGACGGCACGAATTTGATTATGAGCGACGGCACGAGCGTCATCAGAATCATTGATCCGCAAAATTTTAAATTAATTCGCACCCTTTCCGTTCTCGACGAGCGCGGCAAGCCTTTGATGAAAATCAACGAACTCGAGTATATCAAAGGCGAAATCTGGTCGAACGTCTGGCATTCGGAAGAAATCGGCAAACCGAATCATATCGCCCGAATTGATCCGAACAACGGCAAACTTCTCGGCTGGATTGACTTGGGCGGCATTTCGCCCGACGACGTTTCGCGCGACAGCGAAAACACTCTCAACGGCATTGCTTACGATGCCGCCGCCGACCGCGTTTTCGTTACCGGCAAAAATTGGAAAAACCTTTTCGAGATAAAAATCAAACCGAAACAGTCGTAAAAGATGAACGAAAAAGACGAAAAGTTTATGCGCCGCGCGGTCGAATTGGCGCAGCAGGGAATTGACGCGAATGCGGGCGGACCGTTCGGCGCGGTTATTGTCAAAAACGGCGAAATCGTCGGCGAAGGATTCAATCAGGTAACTTCGACGAATGATCCGACCGCGCACGCCGAAGTCATCGCCATCAGGAACGCCTGTCAAAAGCTGAACTCGTTCCAACTCGAAGACTGCGTTTTATACACTTCGTGCGAGCCCTGCCCGATGTGTCTCGGCGCGATTTACTGGGCGCGACCGGCAAAAGTTTTCTACGCCGCGACGCGCGAAGACGCGGCGGAAATCAATTTCGACGATCAATTCATTTACGAAGAAATCGAAAAAAACTTCGAGCATCGCCAGATGAAACTCGTCAATTTAATGCGCGATGAAGGCTTGAAAGTTTTTCAAAACTGGACGAATAAAATGGATAAAACGGAATACTAAATAATGGTTAATTATTAATGATCAATAGAAAATCTTTGCAAATTATCCATTAGCAATTAACCATTCGCGACTAAGAATGTCTTCATTTTTTAACAATTACTTTTTTATCTTTCTGGCAATTCTGGCGGGAATGGCGATGCCGACGCAGGCGGTCGTCAACAGCAAATTGGCGACGACGGTTGACAGCCCGATTTTGGCGGCGTTTATTTCGTTTGCGGTCGGGACAATCGCGTTGTTCGTTTATATTTTGCTGACCGGCGTTCCCTTGAGCAATTTGGCTTCGTCCGCAAATGCGCCGCTCGTTGCCTGGATCGGCGGATTTTTGGGAGCGTTTTTTGTGTCCGTGATGGCGACGGTCGTGCCGCGCGTCGGTGTCGCGCTCGCGTTTTCTCTGGCAATCGGCGGGCAGATGCTCGTCACGCTTTTGATTGACCATTTCGGCTGGCTCGGCGTTCCCGAAAAACCGATTAATTTAGTCCGCGTTCTCGGCGCGGCGATGATTACCGTCGGCGTAGTTTTGATTCGGAAATTTTAAGAAAACAAAATTCTATGGTTTCGTTTTTAACGACATTTTTGCGAACAGGATTATTGTTCGGTTTATTTATGGCGGTTTATTATTCCTTCAGAGATGGTTGGCAGGCAGGCATTCCGACGGGCTTGCTGGGAGGAGCTATATTTGGATTGCTAATGGCTTTGTTCGTCAAATATCAATCTGGAAAATTCACTCGAAATCGTCCTTTGCTTTCCGATGAAAAATTAATCAAAGAAGGCGCGGCGAATCATTTTCTGAACGGTGAAGGAGTCGGTGGCTGGATTTATCTGACAGACTCACGT
>CAXTMQ010000106.1:0-3668 GCA_964245305.1 uncultured Pyrinomonadaceae bacterium | reverse complement strand
TTGTTATTCGTCTCGCATAAAGTTAATTTGCAAAATCACGGATTGGCATTGCCATTCGAGGAAATTATTATCGCCGAAAAATCTCGAACACTCGGAATAATTTCAAACAAATTGAGTTTAACTTTGAGAAATGGACAGGTAGAAAAATTTGTTGTCAACGACGCAAAAAATTGGGTCAAAGAACTAAAAGAGCATATTTAATTTTAATAATTATTTCTATGATTCGATTCGTCTTAAACAATCAATTGATCGAAACTGATTTGCCGAAAGGCATGACGGTTTTGGATTTCGCGCGTTATCACAAAAACCTAAAGGGGACGAAAATCGGCTGTCGGGAAGGCGATTGCGGCGCGTGTACGATTCTGGTCGGCGAATCGGTTGAAGATTCGGTTAAATACCGAACGCAGACTTCGTGTTTGATGCCGCTCGCTAACGCCGGCGGCAAACATATCGTGACAGTCGAAGGCATCAACAAACAAGGCGACGAATTGACCGAAGTGCAGCAGGCAATGGTTGAAAACAGCGGAACGCAGTGCGGTTTCTGCACGGTCGGCTTCGTGATGTCTTTGACCGGCTTTTGTTTAGACGAAACGCCGAAAACGATTGAATCGTCCGTTTCCGCGATTGACGGAAACATCTGCCGCTGCACGGGTTATAAATCAATCGAGCGCGCGGCGGCGAGTTTAACTGAAGTTTTGAACAAAAAAAACGGGCAGTCGCGCCTTGATTTCGCCATCGAAAAAGGCATCGTTCCCGCGTCGTTCGCCGATATTAAAAATCGGCTCGAAACTTTGCGACATAATCCGAACGAGAATTCTCCAAAAGTTCAAACGCACGCGGAAAAATTCGGCGTAACGGACAAAAGCGACGGCGGTTATCCGAAAACAATAATCAAAACTTTAAAGCCTTTTGTCGGCGGCGGAACGGATTTATACGTTCAGAATCCAGAGGAAATGGTCTACGCTTCGGCGGAAAATCTTTTCAGCGATGCGGATTCGAGATTTATCGAGGAAACCGAAGAATTCATCGAAATCGGCGCGTCAACGGTCGTCACGGATTTGCTCGAATCGAAAATAATCAACGAACTTTTTCCGAATCTTTACAAACATCTCAAACTCGTTTCGTCCACGCCGATTCGCAATATGGCGACGCTCGCCGGAAACTTCGTCAACGCTTCGCCAATCGGCGATATGACGGCTTGGTTTCTCGCGCTCGACGCTGAAATTATTTTCAATAACGAACGCGAAATCCGGCTCAAGGATTTTTATCTCGGCTACAAACAATTAGCCAAAAGCGAAGACGAACTCCTCACGAAAATTCGTTTCCGAAAAAATTTCACCCATTTCAATTTTGAAAAAGTCTGCAAACGCACATTCTTAGACATCGCTTCGGTCAATACGGCAATCAGTTTGAAAGTTGCGGATAACATAATCGAACACGCGCACGTTTCGGCAGGCGGAGTTTTCGCCACGCCGCTCTACTTGCAAAAAACTTCCGAATTTTTAAGCGGCAAACAAATTTCAAACGAAACAATCGCCCGAGCCGCCGAAATTTTGCAAACCGAAATCTCTCCAATTTCAGACGTGCGCGGTTCGGCGGAATATAAAAGACTGCTTTTGCGCCAGCTTTTCACGGCGCACTTTGTCGAGTTGTTTGATATTTAATTTCACCACAGAGGCACAGATTTCACAGAGGTTTTTAATCTTCTAAAACTCCGCGTTCTCTGCGTCTCTGTGGTGAAAAATTTCTTATGAAAAACATAGATTCAAAATCGCACGTTCGCGGCGAATCAATTTATTTGGACGACGTTCCGCTTTTACAAGGAACGCTTTTCGCCTGCGTTTTTGATTCGCCGATTGCTCACGGAAAATTGAAAAATATTGATGTTTTTGAAGCGGAAAAAGCGGCGGGCGTGGCGAGAGTTATAACGGCGAAAGATTTAATCGGCGAAAATCAAATCGGCGGAGTTTTGCCGGACGAGCCGCTTTTTGCCGACACGGAAGTTCATTTTTGCGGAATGCCGATGGCGATGGTTTTGGCGGAAACCGAAGAGCAGGCGCGACACGCGGCGAAGTTGATAAAGGCGGAAATCGAGCCGCTCGAAATTATCACCGATGAGCGCGAGGCGCAGGCGAAAGGCGAATTAATCGCGCCGCCGAAACATTTTAAATTAGGCGACAGCGAAATGGCTTTCAAAAATTGTGAATACGTTTTTGAAGGTCGCGCCGATGTCAACGGGCAGGAACATCTTTATATCGAAACGCAGGGCGCGTATACGATTCCGACCGAACACGGCGGCATTAAAGTTTATTCTTCGACGCAGGGACCGACCGCCGTGCAACGCTGCGTTTCGCGCGTAACGGCAATTCCGATGAATTTGATCGAAGTTGACGTTACTCGGCTTGGCGGCGGTTTCGGCGGGAAGGAAGATCAGGCGAACGCTTGGGCGGCAGTTTGCGCGGTCGGGACGCAGTTGACGAAACGACCTGTCAAATACGCGCTGCATCGGATGGAAGATATGCGAATGACCGGCAAGCGGCATCCGTATTCGGCTGATTACAAAATCGGTTTGGATAAAGATTTGAAAATCGTCTCGTATCAGGCGACGTTTTATCAAAACGCGGGCGCGAGCTGTGATTTGTCTCTGCCGGTTTTGGAACGGACGCTTTTTCACTGCACGAATTCTTATTTCATTCCGAATGTTTCGGCGACCGCATATTCGTGCAAAACGAATTTGCCGCCGAACACGGCGTTTCGCGGTTTCGGCGGACCACAAGGAATGTTCGTCATCGAATCGGCAATCGCTCACGCGGCGGAAAAATTGGGCGTGGCGAAAGATGAAATTCAGCTCGTAAATTTAATCAAGGACGGCGACGAATTTCCATATGGACAAATCGCCGAATCCGACGCGGCAACGAGTTGGACGCAAGCCGATGAAAAATACGATTTCGCCAAATTAAAACGCGAAGCCGACGAATTTAATTCACAAAATAAATTCGTCAAAAAAGGCATCGCGCTTCAGCCGGTTTGTTTTGGAATTTCGTTCACGAAAACGCCGATGAATCAGGCGCGTTCGCTCGTTCACGTTTACACCGATGGTTCGGTTGCTGTTTCGACGGGCGCGGTCGAAATGGGGCAAGGCGTGAATACGAAAATCGCGCAGGTCGCGGCGAAAGTTTTTTCTCTGCCGGTTGAGCGCGTTAAAGTTCACACGACGAATACTTTACGCATTGCCAACACTTCGCCGACCGCCGCATCAGCCGCCGCTGATTTAAACGGCAAGGCGACGCAGATGGCTTGCGAAACGATTCTGCAAAGACTCAAAGAAGTCGCCGCGCCGCTCGTCGAAGCCGAAAGCGCGGACGACGTTGAACTCGAAAACGGTTTCGTTTTCCGCAACGGCGAACCGACCGATTTGGATTGGCTCGTCCTCGTCAATGAAGCGCATTTCAACCGCGTCAATTTAAGCGAACACGCGCACTACGCCACGCCTGGAATTTCGTTTGATTGGTCAATCGCCAAAGGTCATCCGTTCGCGTATCACGTCTACGGCGCGGCAATCATCGGGGTAACCGTTGACTGCCGGCGCGGAATTTACGCGATTGATTTTGTTAAATGCTGTCACGATTTCGGCAGTTCGATGAATACGCCGGTTGATTTCGGACAAA
>CAXTMQ010000105.1:0-14138 GCA_964245305.1 uncultured Pyrinomonadaceae bacterium | reverse complement strand
GTCGGACCCGACGTGCAGGATTTGTATCTCGAAGAATTCGACGCGGCGAATCCTTTGCGCTACCGAACGCCGAACGGATTTGAAACCGCGCAGACGCGCCGCGAGGAAATCAAGGTTCGCAAAAATCCTTTGAGCGCGGAAACCGAAATTGTTCCGCTCGATGTCGTCACGACACGCGACGGCGTGATTTTTTTTGAAGAGGCGGGCAAACGCTACGCTCTGAAATGGACTGCGCTCGACGCGAAAAATAATGAACTCGACGGATTTTATTTCTTAAATCGCGCGAAAAATTGGGACGATTTTAAAGCCGCTCTGAAACTTTACGGAGGCGCGACGCAGAATTTCGTTTATGCCGATACAAAGGGAAATATCGGCTGGTATGCCGCCGGAAAAATTCCGATCCGGCGCACGGGCGACGGCAGTTTGCCTTACGACGGCAAAACCGCCGACGGCGATTGGACGGGCTTCGTTCCGTTTGAAGAATTGCCGAATTTATACAATCCGCCGGAAAATTTTATCGTCACTGCAAACCAGCGCACGGTCGGCAAATCTTACAAATATCACGACATTTATGCCAGAGTTTTCGTGCCGTTTCGCGCCGCTCGTCTGCATCAATTGATCGCGGCGAATTCAAAAATTACCGTCAAAGATGTCGGCGATTTTCAATATGATACTTTCAGCATTTTGAATTCGCTTTTTGCAAAGGAAATCATTGCTCAAAAAGGCGCGACGGATGAAACGCTCAAAAGTTTGAGCGATTGGGACGGGCGAATGCTTGCCGATTCAAAAGCCGCGCTGCTCGTCAACGAAATTCGCGTCCAGTTTCGCAATCGAATTTTAACGGCGGCGTTCGGCGCGGAACAGTTAAAAAATATCAACTGGTCGAACGAAGGCAATTTTTTTGAAAAGATAATCAGAAACAAACCGAAAAACTGGCTGCCGAAAGAATTTTCTACTTACGCGGATTTGATGAAGGCGTGTGAAAAAGACGCGCGTGAAAGTCTGACGAAACGGCTCGGCGCGGACACGGCGAAATGGACTTGGGGCGAAGCGAATAAAATCCGTTTCAATCATCCGCTCGCCATCGCGCCGCTTGTCGGAGCGCAGTTCACGATTGAACCTTTGCCGCTCAACGGCGCGGGCGGCTCGGCGGCATCGCCGAATGTCGGCGCGAATGTTTCGATGCGTTTGATCGCCACGCCCGCCGATTGGGATCAAACACGCCACACGATCACGACCGGCGAATCGGGCAATCCGAATTCGCCGCATTGGAAAGATCAGTCGGAAAATTGGTATTCGGGCAGCACGCCGGTTTTCCCGTTCTCAAAATCGGCGATTGAAAAAGCCGCGAAGGAAACGATTTTGCTTGTTCCGGTAAAATAATGTTTTATTTAAAGCATATCGCAATAAGATAAATTTTTAATTTGAGAGGGAAACGAAATGGAAGATAAAGTTCAGCAAACGGTTGATAATTTTGAGGCTGTCATTGCCGCCGGAAACGTGAAACTGATTGACCAGAACGACGACGTAAAATTGTATGTTGACGACGAAGGCAATCAATATATTTACGACGGCAGCACCGCTTACAGCCAACATTCGGAAGAATTCACCGCGATGAAAGCAGAAAACTTCGGGCAGCCAAACGCCGCCTGATAACTCGACATCGCAAATTTTAATTTAACAGGCTAGACAGGATTTTGATTCAAATAAAATAATCCTGTCTAACCTGTTTATTTTTCATTCAGCCTTTCGCGCTTTCAATTCATTTCGGCGCGCCAAAAAATCGCTCAAAATAATCGCCGCCGCTTCGCTATCCACGCGATCCCAAATTTCTTTTTCGCTTAGACCGAGTTTTGTTAAATAGCCTTTCGCTTCGTAGGAAGTTAAGCGTTCGTCCTGCAGAAGAACCGGAATATTGATTGACAGCGCGAAATTGCGGGCAAGCCGCCGCGCTTCCAGCGACATTTCGCTTTCCGAGCCGTCGGTATTGAGCGGCAAACCTAAAACCAAACCGACCGCATCAAACTCTGCAAGATAAACGACGATTTGTTTGAAAACTTTTTTCCACGCTTTGCGTTCAATAACTGCAACGGGACGAACCGTGAATTGCAAATCGTCGCTGACGGCAACGCCGATGTGTTTCATTCCGAGATCGAGCGCGAGCAATCTGCCCGCCTCGGGAACGCGAAAAACATCTGTAAAATCAAGTGAATTAGTTGTTTCTTGGTCTTGCACGGAATAATTTGATAATGGATAATCGTTAGTTGTTAATTGTAAGCCAATCGGCTTGATTTTCAACTGTTAATAATCTGCAATTTTTGAGGTAAATAAATGTCATATCGCGCAAAATTTTTTATCGTTCTAGTTTCAGTAGCGATTTCAATGTATGCCGTTTTCGGCGGAATTTTAAGAGGTTTAACGCCGACTTACGCGCAGCAGCCGATTAACGATGCCGGAGCACAAATCAGAATCTTCGAGTCGGTTTTACAACATATTCAAAACGATTATGTGGACGAGCCGAACCTTGAAAAAGTTCGCGCCGGCGCGTTGCGCGGTTTGGCGAGCGGGCTTGATCCGTATTCGTCGTATCTGACGGCGGATCAGGTAAAAGATTTTCAGGCGAAGAAGAACACGAGCGCGGTCGGCATCGGCGCGGAGTTTTCGCAGGTTTCCGCGTATCTTTATCTCGTTTCCGTGATCAAGGATTCGCCCGCCGACAAAGCCGGACTGAAAGCCGGCGACGTGATCGAATACATCGAAAACAAAGCGACGCGCGATATTTCGCTGTATGACGCGCGGCAGCTTTTGCTCGGCGAACCGGGTTCAAAAGTGAACCTGCGCGTTTTGCGAACCGGCACGAAGCCGCAGACGATTGCCGTTACTCGCGGAGCTTATAAAGTTCCCGAGGCGACTGCCCGCGTCGAAGAAGGCAAAGTCGGCGTGATCAAAGTCTACAGCTTGGAAACGGGCGAATCGAAAGACATCAGAGCGCGAGTCGCCGACTTGCAAAAACAAGGCGTAAATAAAATCGTTCTCGATTTGCGCGGTGTCGCGGCGGGCGATATTAACGAAGCGGTCGAAGTCGCCAATTTATTTATCAAAGACGGCACTCTGGCGGAAATCATCGGGCGCGATAACAAAGTCAGTCAAACTTTCACCGCCGATGCGGGCAAATCCATATTCGACGGCAAAATCGCGGCGATTATTGATTTGGGAACGTCCGGCGCGGCGGAAGTCGTCGCTTCGGCGATTCTCGATAGAAAACGCGGCGAAGTCGTCGGCGAAAGAAGTTTCGGCGCGGGAACGCAGCAGCAATTATTTACTTTGCGCGGCGGCGACGGTTTGCTCTTGACGACCGCGAAATGGGCTTCGCCGACCGGCAAGACTTTCTTGTCGAGCGAGCGCGCCGATTCGGGCGTGAAGCCTTCGGTCGAAGTGAAACGCCCCGAAACGCCCGAGCCGCTCGAAGTCGAAGATTTGATTGACCAGCAGGAACAGGAAAAACAAGAGCCAAGTCCGAACGCCGCACCGACTCCGCAGGCGACCCCCGTTCCGAAACCGACACCTTCGCCCGAAGATTTACAGTTGAAAAAAGCTCTGGAAATCTTACAGGACAAAGCCAGTGCCGCGAAAGCCGGTGAATAAAAAGCTAAGCGCAAAAAATTTAGAAGCCGTCGAAATTAAAATTCGGCGGCTTTTTTATTATCGCTTTTTACAAAAGATTGCTAAAATCACTTTTGAAATTGACGAAAGCAAGGCGTACGCGGAAGAAAATTTTGTTCAGCAAAATCCCGACAAATCCGGTTTTATTTGAGGAAAAAATCGTTCAAGTTTTGGAGCGTTTCAAAATGAAAAATTATCAATCTGTAAAATATAAATTCCTCGCCGCGGAAATTTTTTGTTTGTGTTTTTTGTTATTCGGCGCGGCGTTTTCCGTATCCGCGCAATCAATTGACCAAAATTTTCCGACACCGATTGTATCGAATGAAATCAGCGGTAAAATTTTGGCGCGGGACATCGGCGACGCGCGGCTCACATCGTATTTTTACGCTTTCGACGGAACGCAGGGCGATGTTTTTATCAACGTCGTAACCAACAATTTTAACGGCGACATAGACGTTTTTACCGCCGACAATCTGCGACCTTTGACGAAAATTACGATTTACGCCAACGACACCGACAGCGAAACCGGACGAGTCGTTTATCTGCGCCAGCCTTTGAAATTGATTCTGCGAATTCAGGGGCGTTCGCCGAACGACGACGCGGCGACGTTTCGTTTGAAATTCGCCGGAAGTTTCGTGGCTTCAAAGGCTGACGACAAGTCTGAGCCGAAAACGCCCGAAGTAAAATCAAGCGAAGAAACCGGCATCCGTGTCAATTCGGTCGGCACGATTATCGAAGTCAAGCCGAAACCGACTCCGACACCGAAAGCGACAGCACTCGAAAAAAATGCCGATAAACCGCCGACGATTGCGCGGGTCGAAAAGCCGACGAAAGTAAGAAACATTAATAAAAAACGAGTCGAAACGCCAGAAACAAACGATTCAACCAACGCGGAGAAAAGCGCAGTAAAAACCGAAGAAAAGAAATCGGAGAATCCGACAATTATCACGATTGATAAAAATCCTTCGCCGATTGAAGAGAAAACTTCAAGCGAAGCGGAAACGAAAACGTCTGAAAATAAACCGACCGAAAGCAGTCCGAAGATTGTTATAAACGGCGATGTCGCGGAAAAGAAAACTGAAACGACAACCATCGAAATTAAAAAAGATTCGTCCGAAAGCTCGGAAACAGTTGTTGAGAAAAAGCCCGAAAAGACGATAAGCGAGAAAAAACAGCCTGTCAAAACGAAGAAAAAGAATAATCCCGAGCCTGTTCCGACCGCCGCGCTCGAAAATATTCACCTTGTAATTTTGTTCAAAGACGGCACGAAAATCGAACGTCCGATGAGCGAGATTTTAAAGTTCGGCGTTGATCGGGGAATTTTAACCGTTATCTCGAAAGACGGCGCGATTGGACGTTATTCGATTTTGGATATAGAAAAAACTACGATTCAATAAAAACGCGAAGTAGTTTACCGTGTCATTTGCCGCAATCTTCCGACTAATTGGCTGTTCGGATTTATCGATTCGAGTTGAGCGATAATTTTGCCGGTTTCTTCCGAATTTCCTTTTTTGGCATAAGCGACTCCGAGATTGTAGAGCGTTTGTTCGTGTTTCGGGTCGGTTTGCAGGGAAGTTTGAAATTCTTTGATCGCGCGGTCTAAATCGGGATCGGCGCGTTCGACGAACGTGATTCCCAAATCGGTTCTCACGTTCACATCGTTCGGCTTTTTCGCCAACGCTTCTTCATACCATTTCTGCGCCTGCTCGAATTTTCCCGCGTCGAAATAGGTGTTGCCGATTTTGACGATTGTCGTGTAGTCTTCGGGTTTGATTTGATGGGCTTTTTCGTAAAATTCGACGGCTTTATCCAGACTTTTTATCCGCGCGTATAAATCTCCGGCTTTGATTTGAGCGTCGAAATCGTTCGGCGCGGCGTTCGCTTTGTCTAAAGTTTCCTGCACGGCGGGAATCATTCCGCCTTGCGTCGTTTGGTCTTTGACGACCGTCGTTTGAACCTGCTGATTTTGAAACGGCGCGGTCGGCTGATTCGTCGGCAAGGCGACGATTTGCGAATTGCGGTTGATGCTGTTGGCGGCGAGAAAACCGATTATCAAACCGGCGAGCAAGCCGATAACGCCGAACATTAAACCGTTTTTATTCATAAAGATTAATACTGAGAATTAGTTTGTTTTTGCGAGGCGAGTTTTTTGAAATAAAGCGCGTTTTTATAATTGGCGTTGCCGTCCAGCGTTTCAAAATTGACGTTGGCGAAATTACGACCGACCATCTCCCAGCCGCTTCCGCCGAGCTTGGTCATTGCTCTTGCCAAAGCCAGATCAGCCGTTTTGGAACTCGCAAGCTGTTGCGCCCGCGGGCTGTGTTTTAAACTGTTGTCCTGCAAAAATTCGGCGTAATTCAATTTTTCAAGCAGACATTCCGATCTAACATAACTTTCTTTCAAAGTAACGCGGTCTTTTGAGTATTCAAAAAAATCAACCGTCACTTGTCCAACAAATTCATCGAGTCTGTCCGGAGGCGGATTGACGACGTTGATGCGGGTAATCGCGCAGTATTGCCAGTTATTTTCATACTGCGTGTTACTTCTCAAAATTCTTTGCGCGAAAGTTTCGATATTCTGGGGAGAAAAGCCAAGCAATAAAATTCCGGCGAGAAAACTCAAAGCGACGAGCAGCATACCTATGAATTTATTTTTGAACATAGCTTTCCTCCGATTTCAAATTATGCGTAGCTGTGCAAGCCGGGCAACAGATAGCTCACGCCCAGATATGTAAAGACGACGAATAAAAACGCGACGACGGCGAAATAGGCGGAACTTCTGCCCGTCCAGCCGCGCGAGATTCGCGTATGCAGAAATCCGGCGTAAGTCAGCCACGCGATTAACGCGCCGGTTTCTTTTGAATCGAAGCCCCAGGGTCTGCCCCACGATTCGTTCGCCCAAATCGCGCCCGTAATTAAAAGCATCGCCAAACCCGCAAACGCGAGACACGCCGTTTTATACATCAAACCGTCCAAGAGTTCGCGCGAGGGAAGCCGTTCGCGCAGTTTGTCGGTTTTGAACGCGAACAAAATCACGAAAAATGTTCCGGCGAGCGCGGTCAGCAAACCGGCGAGTTCGACCGGATTTGTATTTAAACTCGTGAACATTTGCGAACCGCTCGTTTGCAAATATTGCTTTCCGGCTAAATCGAACTGCGTCGGCGTGAGCGCGGAAAATTCCTGCGCCGAAAGTCCCTGTCGTTCGGCAATCGCTTTGCCCGCCGCGACCGTTTGCGCCGGATTTTTCGCCAATTGCGCCTGTAATCTAGGATAAACGTCCGTCGTATTTTTAATGCCGGAGACGAGAAAAACAATCGCCAAAATTTGTGCGGCGAACGCGGCTTTCAGAGCGATGTGTCCGAATCGTTTCGCTGCTTCGTTATTTTGATAAATATAAATCAGAAACGCGGCAATCGTGACGAACAGTAAAATCGCCGATAATACGAGCGTTTCGCCGACATACGGAACGTCAAGACGAAACGGCGCGGAAAACGGTTTGCCGCTTTGTCCGTTCGGAACGAAAAGTCCGGCGCGGTATGTAAATTCGGTTAAAACGGAAAATTTGCTGATCGTTCCGATGACGGCGAGCGCAAAAATGCTCGACCAAATCGCCATCGCTTCGACTTTCACGCCGTCTTTCAGAAGATAAATCACCGCGACGGCGAAACAGACGAGCGCGACACCGTAGCTCAAAGAAGCGTCGCCGACGTGAATCGGTCGCCAGTAAGAATCGAGAACCGGCGGAAGATTGACGAATTCGCCGCCGATAAATCTCGCCAGAGTCAAAATCAAAGCGGCGAGCGGCAGCGTGAACGCGCTTAAAAATTGGAAATGTTTGCGATTAGCGACCAAAAGTGTCGCAATGCCCGCGCCGAACGCGAAGGCGATGCTTAAATCATACAAATTAGCGAACGGAATATAGCGAAAAATCCACGGCGTTGATTGATTTCCGCCTTCGCGCAGAAGCGCGATTTCGTGGTCGAAGGCATTCACCCAGCGCACGAGCCAGCTCGAAAGATTAAAGAAAACGCCGAGCGTCGCGCCCCACAAACCGATTTTTTGCGCCATCGCCGACGGCGCGTAAAGATTCGTCAACTGAAACAGCGCGGCGAGAATGTAGCAAGCGAGCGCGAGCATCATCAACGCGCCGTCGGAAATGAAATTGCCGCCGATTTGCAGGCGCAAACCGAGCATCACAAACCCGCCGCCAATTGTTAAAACCGCGGGCAAATAAGTTTTCCAATTCGCCGCCGATTTTTTCGCCGAAGCGTTTTCGCCTATTAAAATTTCATTCGGAATTTGTCTTACTTCTTGCATAACTTTATAAAAATCCTGCGAAATTATTCGATTTGTTTTTGCCGCAAATCCGCGACGAGTTTCTCAAATTTATCCTGTAAACCCTGATCGTTGCGGTTCGCGTCGCCGCCTAAAACGACTTCGTTATTTTCGTCGTCAATCAACGCCCAAACTCGTTTGTGCGAAAAAAAGAACACGAAAATCAACGCGCCGATCAGACCGAAGCCGCCGATATACCAAGCGATGAACGCGGCATTAAACGGATCGTATTTAATTGATAAAACGTGCGCGTATGGCGATTTTTGAAAATCCTTCAAACGCCATTTGTAACCGGCGACCGGCGCGCCGATTGGAATATTGTCGGGCATTTTATTGCCGAAGGCGTAAGCGCGTTTTTGCTCGCCGCTCGGTGAAGTTACGTTGACGACCGCCGCCGGATTATTAAAATCAGCCGAACGCGTGTCGGGTTTGCCCTGATTCAAAACAAAATCGGGAAAAAATCCTTCGTATTCGACTTTCGTTCCGTCGGGCAAATTCGCCGCGCCGTTTCTGGCTAGATCAACTCGAACCGGTTCGCCGCCATTTTGCGGCGTTAATTCGAGCGTCATCGTTCGTGCGCTGCCGACCGTAATCGCGCTCGCTTGAAAAAAACGATAGCCGCGATATTCAAACGGGCGATTCAAGCTGACATCGGCGACGGTTTCGCCGTATTGCGGATCGTCAATTTTGATGCGCGTGTGCCAGTCAATAGTGTTATCAATTTCAATCGAGCCGTTCGGATCAATCAAATTCTGCTCGATGTCGGTGCAGGTAATCGTGAACGGCAAACCGACGGCGAAGCGTTCCTGTTTGTCGAGATTAAATTGAATTAGTTGAATCTCACTCGTTTTTTCGCTCGGAATCATTTGCACGTCGGCATCGAATCCGGTTTGCAGAGCGGTGAAATGACCGAGAAAAAGCGTCAGCAGAAAAACGTGAACGACATACGCGCCCAAACGATTCCATCTGCCGCTTTCGCCGAAAACATAAAGCCGCCGCTTGTTGACGAGTTCCGAAAAATCTTTTTTGCCGCTCGCGTCCGTGCCGTATGAAATGTCCGAATCTTCGGTGATTTTCGCGCTGAAACCATTCGCTTCAAACGTATTTTTGATTTGTTCGGCTAACTGTTTTTCGTCAGCCGTCGAATGCAGAATCGCGCTTTGCTTTTGTCTGAGCAGCCAGCCGCGCGTCGCAGTCAATTTCGGAGCGCGAACATACGACCAAGCTCCCGGAAAACGGTCAATCGAAGCCAGAATAATATTCAGCGACAGCACGAGCAGCAGAAAATTGAAATACCAACTATGATAAATATCGAAAATGCCGAGCGTACCGTAGACGTATTTTTCAGCCGGTGTCCGCGAAGCGAAATATGAGTCGAAACTGTTGACATTCTGCTGAACGACGAGCATTCCGACGAGCGAAAGCAAAACCAGAATACACAGCAAAACCACGCCGAAACGCACCGAACTCAGAAAATCGAGGATTCGATTGACGATTGGCGCGGATTTTGCCCCGGCAATTTTGTCGGCGCGGTTTTTTAATGTTTCTTCGGCGGCGGACATCATTGTTAATTCGGATAAAATCGGAAAAATTTATGAATAAAAATAATAACTTAGCCTGTTTCGTTTGTCATCTTGGCGAAAAATAAGTTCGTCTGTTCAGAAAAAGAAGTTTTATTTAGCGGCGGCGGATTTGGAAAAATAATTTTTCCAAGTTATTCTTTTTCAAACGATTAAGTTTGTCCGGTCTAAAATCAATGGAAGCATTCACGGCGGAGATTCAGGAAACAAAAGCAATTCGATTGCGCGAAAAGCTCGCGGCGTATGTCGAATTGAGCAAGCCGCGCATCGCTTTTATGCTCGTTTTGACGGCGGCGGCGGGATTTTATCTCGGCGCGGATAAAGGATTCGATTTGACGCTTTTCGTCAACACGATGATCGGCATTACTTTGCTCGCGTTTGGCGTGGCGACGCTCAATCAGGTTTGGGAACGGAAAACCGACGCGCTGATGGAACGGACACAGAACAGACCGCTTCCGGCGCAGAAGGTTTCCGTCGCCGAGGCTCTGATTTTCGGCGTTTCGCTCAGTTTAGTCGCGGAAATTTATCTGGCATTTTTGGTCAATTATTTAACGTCGTTTCTCGGTTTAATCGTGATTATCGGTTACGTTTTGCTTTACACGCCTTTGAAAACGCGCACTTCGGCTTCAACCGCGATTGGCGCGATTCCGGGCGCGCTGCCGCCTTTGATGGGATTTACGGCGGCGGCGAACGAAATCAGCTTGGGCGCGTGGGTTTTGTTTGCGATGCTTTTTTTGTGGCAGTTTCCGCATTTTCTGGCAATCGCGTGGATGTATCGTGACCAATATGCCAAAGCCGGAATTTTGATGCTGCCCGTTATAGAACCGCAAGGAAAAATCACGGCGCGGCAAATTGTTATTTTCACAGTTTTGCTTTTGCCGGTCAGCCTCGCGCCGTTTTTCTTGGGAATGACCGGAATCTTTTATTTAATCGGCGCGAGTCTTTTGGGAATTTGGTTTCTCATCGCCAGCATCAACGCCGCCCGCGCCAAAACCGTCGAACAAGCCCGCAAACTTCTGCTCGTTTCCGTTCTTTATTTGCCGATAATTTTCGCTTTAATGGTTTTCAACCATAAATAATTTCGCAGAATTTCATGAAAGCAAAAATCTTCGATTAAATTAATCAAAATCAGTGTGAAAAATCGAAAGTTATGAAAGTCGGAACAATCGAAACCACCGTGGAGGAATTAAAAAAACGGCGGCGCGCGAATTTGAGCAGCGGCACGAACGGCGGCGGAAATCGAAATCGCGGCGGCGGCAATAATAACGGCGGCGATGATCCGCGCGACGATTTCGACGAAGAAGTTCAGCCATATCCGTCGAACAAACTGCGAATCGCTATGTGGTTTCTACTGCTGGTCGTTTTGATGACGTTCGGCGGTTTGATCAGCGCGTATGTCGTGATTGCGACCAACGGCGTTTTGGAATGGAAGCCGTTTGCTCTGCCGGTTCAAATTTGGATTAGCACCGTCTTGATTTTGGCGAGCAGTTTGACTTATAAAATCGCTCAAAGTGCGGTCAATTCAGATAATCAACCGAAAGCGAAAAAATGGTTTGTCGCCACGACCGCGCTCGGCGGAATGTTTATCGCTTCGCAGCTTCTCGCGTGGCTCGAACTCGTACGTAAAGGTTATTATATGGCGAGCAATCCATACGCCGGATTTTTTTATATTTTAACCGCCGTTCACGCCGTTCACGTTCTGGTCGGCATTTGCGTTCTCGGCTATGTCGTTTTGCGCGTCTGGCAGAAAACCGATTTTGAAGCGGAAATTATCAAGCGCAAACAAATCGTCAACGCCGTCGCGTGGTATTGGCATTTGATGGACGGGCTTTGGATCGTTTTACTTTTCCTTCTCGGATTCTGGAAATAGATTATGGCGACCGCAGCGATTGAACAAGCGAATAAATCGAGATTTTTTATCAACGCGATTTCGATTATCGTGCCAATCGCGGTTGCGATAATGCTCGCGTTTCCGAACAAACTCGAATTAGGCGAATGGACGAAAACGCTTCCGCATATCATCGGCGGCATCAATTCGATTACGACTTTGGCTTTGGTCGTCGGATTGATTTTCATCAAGCTGAACAAAGTTCATCTGCATCGCGGCGCAATGACGTTCGCCTTTATTTTAGGCGCGTTGTTTCTCGTTTTTTACGTTCTTTACCACGCGACGAATCCGGCGAATAAATTCAGCGGCGACGGATTCGCTCGTTATGTTTATTTCTTTTTTCTAATCTCGCACGTCGGACTTTCTTTAATTGTGCTGCCGCTGGTTCTGCGGGCAATGTTTTTCGCCCTTACCAAACAATTCACCGCGCACAAAAAAATCGTAAAACTCGCTTATCCGATTTGGCTTTATGTTTCGGCGACCGGCGTAATCGTGTATCTTATGCTGTATCAACTGTTTCCGGCGAAGTAAAAAAAACGGATTTTTTCTTGCGAAATCAGGTTTCAGGTGTTATATTATTGATTGTTGAAAACTTATCGCCGAAGTCGTTTGGCTAAAGCAAACGGCGCGGGGGACCCAAAAGTTTTACGAAGCAATTCGCAAAACACGGGGCGAAGCGGTCTTTCCTAAAAATCGCGGGGACTATTCTTCGTTCCTAGCCCGTCAGCTAACCTCGTAGGTGGGTGAAGAAGTTACTGTAGATTTTTGCCGTTACTGGCGCGATTTTGCGTGTGCTTCGTGCCTTGATTTTTTTCAACAAATCAAACGAGACATCCAGTCTTCTCAAAGAAAAACTCCGCGTGCGTTGCGCGGAGTTTTATTTTTAAATTCTATCGCCTTGTGAATTTCAAGAATTTCTCATCTTCTTTTTACTGTTGCGATTGATTGCATTTTAACTAATTTCAACGGAATTTTTTCTTCTTTGTCAAAAGTGATTTTTGACGGTTTACCCGAAACTTTGATCGAAAAAATTTCCGCTCGTTTTTTGACTTCGATTTTTTCGGATGTCGTTCCGTTAACAGTTGTAATTTCGATCTCCATCGGCAAAACAAAAGCTTCGGGCGTGATTTTATCGGCGGTTTGGGTTTGCGTAACAGATAGATTCAAAGTTTTCGTCGCTGTGTCATAAACCGGCTTGACGTTTAATTTCGGAAAGCCCGCGCCGTAAATCCATTGTTTGAAAAACCAATCCAACTTCATTCCCGACGTTTCTTCCATCGCCTTCTGCAAATCCGGTGTTTCGACGTTTTGAAATTTATAACGGTTCAAATAAATATTTATCGCTTTCCAGAAATTTTCCGTGCCGACGGTTTCGCGCAAAGTGTGGATGACCGAGCCGCCTTTCTGATAAGTCGTTACGTCGAAAATTCCGTCGTCTTTGGGATTCGCGTTTTGATTGAAAAGCGGATGACGATTTCGATTAATCGTTTCGTCAACGAAAAACTGCGCCGCGTCTTCGCGCATTTTTCGCAGATAGTCTTCACGTCCATACATTTTCTCGCGGTAAGCCGCTTCCATAAACGTCGCAAATCCTTCGTTGAGCCATAATTCCGACCAATTTTTGCACGTCACGAGATCGCCGAACCACGAATGCGCGAGTTCGTGAGAAACCAAATCTTCGACGACCGGCGGCGGATTAAAAAGAATTTCCGTGTCCGCCATCGTCGTCGCGGTGATATTTTCCATTCCGCCGAAGTTGAAATTGGCGACGATTGTTTGATCGTATTTGTTATACGGAAAATCAACGCCGGTCAATTCTTCGTAAACGCGCATCATTTCCTTTGTTTTCCCGTAAGATTTTTGCGCGATTGCTTCCTGTCCCGAATACATATAAAAACCGAGCGGAATCGTTTTATAAGAATCGCTGACGCGGACGTAATTTCCGACGACGAACGAAGTCAAATAAGTCGAATGCGGAACAGTCATTTTGTAATGAAAAGTTTTCGTGCCGTCGGGATTTTCTATCGTTTCGAGTAAATCGCCGTTGGCAATCGCGGTTTCGTCTTTTTCGACTGTGATAAACTGCTCGGTCGTCGCTTTGTCGTCGGGCGAATCATAAGACGGAAACCAGTAACGCGCTTCTTCGGCTTCGCCCTGCGTCCAAACCTGCGCGCGGCGCGGCGTTTTTCCGTCTTCAGTTTCCGCGTCAATGAAATAGATTCCTTTTTTCGGTTTGTTCGTCGAATATTTGAATCGAATCGAAATCAAATCGTTCGGCGAATACGCTTTGTCGAGCGTCAAAATAATTTTTTCACCCGCTGTTTTGAACGGAACGTCGGCGTTGCTCGATGCGAGTTTGATTGATTCAAAATTCATTTCCGCCGCATCGAGTTCAAATGTTTTAAAATTATCCTTAAGCGGTTTCAACTGAACAATCGTGTCGCCGAAAACGATTTTTTCCGCACGGTTAAAACTCGTCCTGATCGTGTAACTCTGCACGTCGAACGAGCGGACGCGATTGATAGTTTGTTTAATTGTTTGCGCTGAGAGCGAGAAATTGAGAAACAGAAAAGTGAAAATCGCCAGCCAAAATTGTATTTTTTTACGCATATTTATTTTAAGACCGAATCGGTTAAATAATTATGACAAAGAAATCAAAGAATTGGAATTTTG